>JAVBYO010000002.1 GCA_030823955.1 Gallionellaceae bacterium | reverse complement strand
CGCAGCCGTATCATGGACACTGACTTCGCTGCGGAAACCGCATCGTTGACACGCGCCCAGATCCTGCAACAAGCCGGTACCGCAATGTTGGCGCAAGCGAACCAATCGCCCAACACCGTACTGACCCTGTTGCGTTAAGGCTGACTTGGTAGCATGATGACTCAGCCGATAGCCAAAACTGTCGGCTGAGTGCGTCGCGAGACACATGAAAGAAGGAGCATAAAAATGCTAATTCAAAATACAACCAATACAGTGAGTCCGACGTGGTTCGCTAACGAAGGCGGCATTACGGCGGTAGCCGCCCCAAAACGCGAGTCCGCCCCAGTCGAACGTCCGGTGGCAGAGCAGCGCCAGCCGAGCATTGCAGAACTGGAAAGCGCTGTAAGAGAGCTGAATCAATCCATGAAGGCCAGCAATTCCAACCTTGCCTTCAGTGTTGATCAGGACACGAAACAGACGGTCGTCAGCGTGATGGACTCCCAGACCGGCGAGATCATCAAGCAGTTCCCGTCAAAAGAGGCGATTGCCATCTCCAAGGCGATTGGCGAGATCCAGCAGGGGTTACTGCTCAAACAGAAGGCGTAAAGAGGGGCGAACATGGCGGTTTCTAGTGCGACGTCTGCATCATCGGGCACCAACATCGACGTAGGTGGTATCGTCGGTAAGTTGATGGCCGTCGAGCAGAAGCCGCTAACCGTGCTCAATACCAAAGAGGCCAGCTACCAATCCAAGATCTCGGCCTTCGGCCAAGTGAAGGGAGCGCTGTCCGCCTTCCAGACCTCGTTGCAAGGTCTCAACAACCAGAACAAGTTCCAGGCCAATGTGGCCACCTCCTCCGATCCCAGCGTGTTCACCGCGTCGGCGTCGGTCTCTGCCGCCATCGGCTCACACAGTATCAGTGTGACCAGCCTGGCCCAAGGCCAGCGCCTGGCGACGACAGGGATCGCCAACAGCACGACGCCCATCGGCAGCGGCTTGCTGAGTTTCGAGTTCGGCAACCTCTCCGGCGACACCTTCACACCGAACGTCGGCAAATACCGCACGGCTGCACTCAACAACGCGATGATCAGCAATGCCACCGTACTGGCAAAAACCGGCACCGCGATCACCGCTGCACAGACCTTTACCCCGGCTGCCGATAGCAACGGAACGATCCCCGCCGGGACACTGACCCTCAACGGGGTCGAAGTGGGCGAGATCAATCTGCTGGATGCGGACAGCCCTTTGCACCGGGCGATGAACATCGCCGCCGCACTCGACGAGGCCTACGTCCGTTCCGGGGGAACACCGGGCACCTTCACTGCCGCAGCCGGTGCCGTGACCAAGGCCGACGACGGAGGCAATACCGTCACTTTCGGTGTCACTGGCGTTGCACCGAATCCGGATGAAGCCGCCGCGAACGTGCGCACATTGTCATCCCAGCTTGGCCTATCTGCGGCACAGCTTGGTACGCAACAGACTTTCGGCAATGCCACCGTAACGGTGGCCAGCACCGCAGACCTTTCCGTCGGCGACAAGATCTCCGGTGGCGGCTTCCCCGAAGGCACAACGATCACCGAGATCATCGATGCCACACACTTCATGGCTTCCGCGATCGGTACCGACACCAATGGCACGGAGGGCACCACACTCAACACCAGCACCCTGTCGAGCCGCAAGTCGGTGACCATCGATCCCAGCAGCACCTCGTTACAGGGCATCCGCGACGCCATCAATGCCGCCAAGATCGGCGTCACGGCTAGCATCGTCAACGATGGTAGCGCGGCACCCAACCGGCTCGTGCTCAGCTCCGACGCGATCGGTGCCAGCACCAGTATGCGCATCACGGTCAGGGACGGTAATGCCGCTTTGGCAGGCTTGCTCAGCCATGACCCTTCCGGCACGAAAAAACTGGCGGAAATCACCCCGGCATCGAACGCGTCACTGACCGTGGACGGGATCCCGATCAGCAAAGACAGCAACAGCCTCAACGATGTCATTCAGGGCGTCACGCTCAACCTGTTGCGCCCCGGTGATGCCCCGGCGACCCTGGACGTCCGCCGCGACACCGGGGCCGTGAAGACCTCGGTGGAAGATTTTGTAAAGTCCTACAACGAATTGAAGAAAGTCATCACCGAGCTGACCGCTTACAACGAGGCCACCAAGAAAGGGGCCGCACTGCAGGGAGATTCGGCGATGCGTTCGCTGGAATCACAGATCGACACCTTGCTGAGCACCCCGCTCACTACCCCGGCAGGTTCGCTGAATACCCTGTCGCAGATCGGCGTGAGCAAACAGACCAACGGTACGCTGGCGCTGGATGCCGCCAAATTCGACAAAGCCATGGAAACGAAATTCAGCGAAGTCGCCGCGCTGTTCTCCTCTATCGGTAAAGCAACAGACAGCCAGGTCAATTTCAAGGCGACCTCTTCCGCCACAAAGTCGGGCAACTACTCCGTCTCGGTCTCGCAACTGGCGACCCAGGGTAGCGTGACCGGCAACCTGCGCATAAGCGACGGCTCGACAACGATCGCTTCCGGCACTACCCTCAGCGTGACGGTCGATGGCAGTACCGCCGCAGTTGCATTGCCTCCGGGCGGCTATAACGGATCGCAACTGGCCAAGATGCTCCAGGACGCGATCAACGCTGCCCCCGCCTTCGCTTCGCGCGGTAAAGGCGTGAACGCTTCCGTCGATGGTAATGGTTTCCTGAATATCCGGTCCAGCACCTACGGTAGCGCCTCCTCGGTGACTCTGGCAAACAGCGCCGGAACGCCGGTGTCGGACTTCATGGGAATACCGGCCAGTGCACCGGGAATGGATGTCGCCGGCATGATAGACGGGGCACCCGCCACCGGACTCGGGCAACAGCTGACTTCAAGCGCCGGAAAATCAAGCGGTCTGCAGGTTCAGATCGCCGGTGGCATGCTCGGCCCGCGCGGCACGGTCAACTACACGGAAGGTTTTGCCCGCAAACTGAACGATTTCGTCAATCTGGCACTCAGCAACAACGGCGTGCTGACCGGTCGCATGAACGGCCTGACTTCGTCGGTGAAAGGGATATCCAAGGAGCGCGACACGATCAACGCGCGCCTGACCACCATCGAGGACCGCTACCGCAGGCAATATACCAAACTGGATTCCACCTTGAGCAGCATGAATAAAACCAGCGCCTATCTGTCCCAACAGCTGGCTAAAATGTAAGCGGAGAACAACATGAACATGAGCGCAGCCGTAAAAGCTTACTCCAATGTCGCCATCGAATCGAAGGCACACTCGTCCGATCCGCATAAACTGATCCTGATGCTGTATCAGGGCGCGTTGTTATCCATCGCTTCGGCCAAGAACCAGATGATACGCAAAGAGATCGCAGCCAAAGGCAAATCCATCAGTCAGGCCATCTCCATCATCAACGACGGACTGAAGGCCGGTCTGGACCTGAAAGCGGGCGGCCCGCTGGCACAGAACCTGTCCGATCTCTACGACTATATGAGCCAGCGTCTGCTGGTCGCCAACATGAAGAACGATACCGCGATCCTGGACGAGGTCAGTACCTTGCTGCTCGATCTGCGGGGCGCCTGGGAAAGCATACGTCCGGTCGCCGAACAGCGCCCGCAAACCGAGCTCGCGCAACAACCGATCGCCAAAACTCCGCTGGTCTATGGAAGGATGTAACCGCATGAACCCCGTCATCGAAAAATACGAAACTCTCTCCGCCCTCACCGCAAAGATGCGCGAAGCCGCCGCGCAGGGAGAATGGGACCTGCTCTCCGAGCTGGAAGAAAAATCCGCCGCGCATGTGGCAGAGATGCAACGGCTGGACTTGGCTCCCATCGATGAATCGACCCGCTTGCGCAAGGTTGCACTGATCAAAAAGATCCTCGCCGACGATGCCGTTATCCGCAGCCAGACCGAACAGTGGATGGCACAGCTACAGCGCATCATGAGCAACGCCCGCAGCGAGGATAAATTGCAGAAAGCCTATTCCTCCGGCGGCGCTTATTGACTGTTAGATCCCGGTTGCCGCGATCACTGCGGGAGATGTTTCGACTAGTGTCACGAACACCACCATAGCGACCAACCATGCTCCCCACCGACGTTCTCAACACACTCCGGGCCCTCTCCCTCAACGAGAGGCCGCTGGTCACTCCGGCGCCGGACAAGGACAACAGCGGCAAGGATGGTTTCGAGCTGGGACAGAAGGTACAGGGTGCGATACAGGCGGAAGTCAGCCCCGGCGTATTCAAGGTTCGTGTACTTGAGCAGATGATGCACATGCAGCTCCCCGACAATCTCAAAAGCGGGGATGTCGTCGAATTGCAGGTGATGTCTTTGCAACCGCGACTGACCTTCGGTTTGTCGGCCTCCAATAACCCGCTCTCCACTCCGGAACAACTCAGCAGCACCGCACGCCTGCTCGCATCTCTGTCCCAGCAACCGCTGGAAAAAGCCCACGTGCGTGCCATGCGCAGCGAACCGCTGCTGGCCACCGCGGCAAGTGCGTCGGACACCACACAACTGGCCGAAAAATTGCATCAATCACTCAGCCAAAGCGGGTTGTTCTACGAATCACATCAGGCGCAATGGCTGGCCGGTGGGCGCAGCACCGCGCAACTATTGCAGGAGCCCCAGAACCAGTTGACTGCCGCTAGCGGTTCGACCGGACATATCGCCGCACAAACCGACACTGCCACTATCCCCGGCCAGCTACAACCGCTGGTACAGCAACAGTTGAATGCACTGGAGACACGCCAGGTGCTGTGGCAGGGATATGTCTGGCCCGAGCAGAAGATGGACTGGGAGATCCATGAAGAGAAGCCGCGCCATGGCGGCGGTGCCGGTGGATATGAAGAGTCGGGCGGAGAATGGGCGACCCAGATTCGGCTCGATCTGCCCAAACTGGGCGAAGTTGCCGCGATGTTGCGCTTCAACAGCAACGGACTGAGTATCACGCTGGATGCCTCCGGCGGCCAGACCCGCGCCCTGCTCGGTTCGGCCAGCTCACAATTGACCGCCGCGCTGGCGGAACGCGGCATCACCGTCGCCAGCACCCTGGTCGCCTCCCATGACAAGCCCTGATAAACGCCAGATGGCGGTCGCGCTGGCCTACCAGAGCGGCGATGCCGCCCCCAAGGTGGTGGCCCGTGGGCGCGGCATCATCGCCCAGGCCATCATCGAACGTGCCAGAGAACACGGCGTGTTCGTCCATGAATCGGAAGAGTTGGTGGGCATGCTCATGCAGGTCGAGCTGGATGAACACATTCCTGCCGAGCTTTACCTGGCCGTGGCGGAGCTGCTGGCATGGATATACCGATTGGAACACAAGGAAATCCCCTCTAATCCGCGCATCAATCAGGGCAGCCAGAAATAGAATGACACAGCCTTGACCGGTTCAAGGCATAAATTCCGTCATAACCTGAATCTGGATACCCGTGCGATGATCAAAGAAAAGACCAATCCGCTCAAGATCGAAACGTTCGCCGATGGCGAAGACCGTGAGTTTCTCATCGACTCCAGGATGGAGATCCAGAACATCCTGCAAACGATCTGCAAACACAACTCGCGCAGCGCGATATATTACGATGAGCGCAAGCGCTTCTACCTGACCATGCTGCTGGCAGCGGACGAACAAGGCATCTGGATAGACCCCGCGTCCAATCCGCGCGACAACCGCAACATTCTTGCCAGCGAAGAGATCGTCTTCGTCAGCACCCATAACCAGACCAAGGTGCAGTTTGCAGCCCGCTCGCCGCAGTTGGGCTCGCTTCAGAATAGTGACGCCCTCTTCCTCCCCCTGCCGCAACAGTTGTTGCGCCTGCAGCGCCGCGACTGCTACCGCATGTCGACCTGGCCGCAATATCCGGTCAAATGTATCTTCAAGCCGACGGCCCAAGTCATGCCGGTGGTGGACATCAGCGTAAGCGGACTTTCTCTGGAATATCGCGAAAAAGATGTTAAATTGCGTGCCGGCAATATCTATCCGGACTGCGAGATCGACCTGCCGGAGGTCGGCAGATTGACCGCCACCCTTCAGGTCAAGAACCTGTTCGAGGTCGTCAGCCGCACCGGAAGGGTAAACCAGCGCGCAGGCTGCGAATTCGTCAAGCCGGGACGGGAGACGATCCTGCCGTTGCAACGTTATGTCGCACAGATGCAGCGCATGTCGGCCAGTTTAGGCTCCTATCGCTAACGTATTTCAATTCTTAAGGCCGTAAAAATGCACACCTTACACGATGACGAAGCGGAGACTCATTATCTGGGGCAGTTCATTCCCTTGCATTACCACCACAACATGCTGACCGACAAGAACCGCATGGACAACTTCAAGGCGGCGATCGATTTTGCCGTTTTCGAAGGCGCGAAAGTTCTCGAGCTTGGCGGCGGTACCGGCGTGTTGTCATACCTCGCCGCAGACAAAGCCAGCCATGTCTGGTGTGTCGAATTCAACCCGGTGCTGGTCGCCGAATCGCGCCGTTTGCTGGCGCTCAATCCGAACGGGCACAAGGTCGAAGTGGTGCATGCCGACGCTTTCGACTACCTGCCTCCGGAACCCGTGGATGTGGTGATCTGCGAAATGATCCATGTCGCCATGTTGCGCGAAAAACAGATCGAAGTGATCGAGGCCTTCAAGGTGCGTTACCGCGCACGTTTCGGCGACAAACTACCGCTATTCATCCCCACGGCGGTGATCATGGCGGTACAGCCGCTGCAACAGGACTACGATTTCTCCGGCTACCATGCACCCATCATCCAATTCCAGCGCGTGTTCGCCGAACATCCCGGCGCAATGGAACTGGCTCCTCCCCAGACCTACAGCATCCTCGACCTGTCCCAGCCGACCGGGCGCGAGATCTCCTGGCAGGGCACGTTCACGCTGGAGCAGACCGGCATGGTCAACGCGTTGCGCTTCTTCACCAAGAACGTGCTGACCATCAACCCGCAGGATGGCAGCACCATCGACTGGGTGATCGACTACCTGGTCTTGCCCCTGCTCCAGCCGCTGGACGCCCGGGCCGGAGACGAATTACAGGTCTCGTTCCGCTATCTCAGCGGCGGCTCCATCCGCTCGCTGGAGAACAGCATACGCACCACGCTGAAAGTCGCCAGCAAGCCATAATGGGTAACCAGAAGGCAGACCGGTTCGTCCAAGTCGGACTGGCGCATCATCAAGCCGGGCGGCTGGATCAGGCCAATACGGCTTATCAGGAAGCGCTGAGCGAAAATCCCGAACATCCCGATGCCCTGCATCTGCTCGGCATGCTGGCCCACCAGGTGGGAAACCATGAACTCGCGCGTGATCTCATCAATCTGGCACTCCATGCCAATCCGCACTCTCCGGTGTTCCATTGCAATCTGGGTACCGTGGCACAGTCGCAGGGCAAGCTCGACGAAGCGATCACTTGTTTCCGCAAAGCGATTCAGATCAATCCCGCCAATGCGGTGTTCCACTACAACCTCGGCCATGCTTTGCAGCGACAGGGGCATCTACAGGCCGCCATCGCGGCTTACCGGCAGGCACTCGCGCTGGCACCGAACCATATCGAGTCGCTCAGTAATCTCGGCCATTGTCTGCTGACCCTGGGAGAGACCGTTCCTGCGCTGGAAAGCTTTCGTCAGGCCGCGACTCTGGCACCGGGCCTGCCCGAGATGCATTTCAATCTGGGCACTGCGTTCGGCGCACAAAACAAACTGGACGAAGCCATCGCCAGTTACCGGCAGGCCATCGCACTTTTCCCGGACTACGCCCAGGCACATTGCAATCTGGGTGCGGCACTTCTGGCACAAGGCCGTCACGACGAAGCCATTGCCAGTTACCGGCAAACCATCACCTGCAGCCCCGGCATGGCCGAGGCTCATTACAATCTGGGCATCGCGCTACAGGCGCGAGACCGGCTAGACGAAGCCATCGCCAGCTATCGCCGCACCCTGGAGCTTCAACCGGATCTCGTCGAGGGCCACTGCAATCTGGGTAACGCATTACGCGCACAAGGCCGGCTGGATGAAGCTGCCGCATGTTATCGCGCCGCGCTTGCCATCCGCCCGGACTATGCCAATGCCTACAGCAACCTGCTGTTCCTCACCGGCTACCATGCCACGCTGGCACCGCAAGAATATCTTGCTCAGGCGTGCGGCTGGGAGCTCGCCTGTATCCCGCCCGATATCCGCCACGCCGCACGGCAACGCACCTTTACCCGCACACCACTCGCCGGGCAGCGTCTGAAGGTAGGTTATGTGTCCGGTGACTTTCGCAAACATGCGGTCAGTTATTTCATGGAGCAGTTGTTGACGTGCCATGACCGCACGCGGGTCGAGTTGTATGCCTATTCCAACAACCGCACCCGCGATGAGGTGACCGAACGCCTGCACGCTTTGTTCGATCACTGGACCCCGATCTCCGGCATGCCGGATGCGGATGTCTGCCAGCGTATTGCAGCCGACGGCATCGACGTGCTCATCGACCTCTCCGCACATTCCGCGCATAACCGGCTCGGTGTGTTCGCACGCCGCGCCGCACCGGTGCAAGCCACCTACCTTTATTTCGCCAGCACCGGCCTGAGCGAGATGGATTATTGGATCGGTGATGCCACACTCGCCCCCCCGGAAATGGACGGGCATTTCAGCGAAAAAGTGTGGCGACTGCCGCGCACTTGGCTGTCCTACAAAACCATCGCCGAGGCACCGCTCCCCGCCTGGCGACCTGCCGCCGACGGAAGTATCCGCCTCGGCTGCTTCAACAATCTCGGCAAGATCACTCCGCCGACCTTGCGGCTGTGGGCCAAGATAATGCGTGCCCTGCCGGAAAGCCGCCTGCTGCTGAAGAACAAAGATCTTGCCGATGCGGGCAATCGCCAGCGCATTTTCACCGAGCTGGCTGCACATGGCATCGGTGCGGAACGCATCGAACTCGAACCGGGCAGTGACTGGAACAACTACATGGCACAGCATGACCGTGTCGATATCGCCCTCGACCCGATCGCCACACACGGCGGCGGCACCTCGACCTGCGATGCGCTCTGGATGGGCGTGCCGGTGATCCATCTATTGGGTGATCACGTCGGTGCGCGCTTCTCGGCTTCGCTGTTACAAAGCATAGGCCACGACGAATGGATCGCGCATTCCGAGACGGAATATCTGGATAAAACCATCGCCCTGGCCAGAGACGTGGCATTGCGCAAACAACTGCGCTTTACCCAGCGCGAACGTATGGCAAGCAGCCCGTTATGCGACCCGCACGGTCTCGCTCACGCACTCGAAGATGCCTACGCCGACATGTTCGGACGCTGGCTTACCTCCCCCTCCTTTTCCCCCACGGCCGACTAATCATGCAAATCACCGTCCCGAGTTATTACCCCAAATTCAATTGCAGCGGAGCTCAATGCGAGGACACCTGTTGCAGCGGCTGGTGGAATGTCAGCATCGACCGGCAAACCTACGACAAATACCAGCAGAGCAAAGACGCAGAACTGGCTCCCCTGTTTGCCATATCGGTCAGCAAGAACACCCTGCCCAGCGCCGATGACAAAAGCAATTACGGACTGATGAAGATGAAAGCGGATGGCGAATGCCACTTTCTGCAAGCCGACAAATTGTGCGCGATCCATAAACACATGGGCGCACAGGCGCTCAGCGATACCTGCCGACTGTATCCGCGCTACCTTAACCGCTTCGGGACACAGCGCGAGAACTCGCTCGGCATCTCCTGTCCGGAAGCTGCGCGCCTGATCCTGCTCGATCCGCAACCCATGCAATTCACCAGCATCAGCCCCGACCCCTCCATCGACGGCAAAGCATTCACCTCCTATCAGTTCCCGCAGCAAAGCGAAGGTGACCCGCAACAGATCGCGATATTGAACGACTTCCGCACCGTCATCTTCGCGATCCTGCAATTCCGCGAGATCAGCGTGGGCGCGCGGGTGATGATGCTGGGGTTCCTGCTCGAAGACGTGGACAAGATCGTCTTCTCCGAGAAATTCACCCATGCCTCGGAACTGTTGCCCACGCTGCAATCCTATATCGACATGCTGTCCCATCCGCTACAACTGCAAGCCCAGTTCGAGCAGATCGATGCGGACATCCCGCACAAATTGAAGCTGACCAACGATTTGATCGCGCAATCGTTGCTCGGCAGTGCCTCGCCCCGCTTCAAAACATGCCTGCATGCCGCAACAGAGGGACTCTCGGGCAACGATGTCGAACAATATCTGCGTAACCATACCGCGTTCTATCGGCCCTATTTTGCCGACAGGGAATATATCCTCGAGAACTATCTGGTCAATCAGATCGTCACCCGCCTGTTCCCCTTCACGCGCGGCTCCTATCTGGACCTGTACCGCGAACTGGTCTGCAACCTTTCCGTCATCCAGGTGCTGCTGGTCGGTATCGCGACCAAACATCAGGGATTGAATGAAGAGCTGGTCATACAATTGTTCCAGACCTTCGCGCGCAACTCCAACCACAACCGCAGCCACATGGACAATCTGGTCGCGTCCTTGCACGCACACGAACAGGATTCCTTTGTCCATGTCATGTGGATGCTAAAGGATGCTTGAATGAACACCCGCCGCTACGGGCGCGACATCGAAAAAACCGTGCTGTCACGCGGCTTGCGCTACCACGTGGAAGACCGCGTACTGGTATGCGGCAACAAGACGATCGTATTCCGCTAGGCGATACGCTATTTATTGGCCGGAACACCCCGTTTCGCTATGTATAATCGCGACTCACCTTCGCTAAGGCAACAGCCCATAGCCGCCCCATGTACAAAGCCATGACCAATTTAAGCCTCAAGACCAAGGTGACCGTATTCACCCTGATCTTGTTTCTGCTTTCGATTGGCACGCTTACCGTCCAGTTTTCGACACATTTGCGTCAGGAATTGGAGATATCCCTCTCCAACCAGCAGTTCTCCGAAGTGACCTTCGTCGCCGAACGTATCGACAGCGCCGTCAAATTGCGCATCGAATCGCTGGCATTGATCGCCAATTCCATCACCCCGGCTATGCTCGGTCACCGGGATCGGCTTACCGCTTTCCTAGCCGAGCGAAAAGCCATCTACAAACTGTGTACTTTGGGTGTGATCGTCATCGACAAGAACGGCCGGGGTATCGCCGACTTTCCGCAAGCCGAGGACAGAGGCCATGGCGATTTCACCCAGCGTGACTTCTACATCAATGTCATCAAAACCGGAAAACCGTTCATCTCCAAACCGGGATTGGGACGCTTCGTCAAAAAACCCCGCCTGGTCATCGCAGTCCCGATCTTCGACCCAAAAGGGATGATCGCGGGCGTTCTGGCCGGCGTGGTCAGCCTGAGCGACAACAGCCTGTTGAGTGATTTCGACACCCAGGCACACCCCAACACCAGCGGTTACCTGGTCGCCTCCCCGCGCGACAAACTGTTCGTCGCGGCGACCGACCAGAGCCGCATCCTGCAGCCGCTTCCCGAGCCGGGCATCAACAAGATGCATGACCGTTACATGCAGGGATACGAGGGTTCCGGCATCGCGCTCAATTCGCGCGGCGTGGAAGAGCTCAGTTCTGCCAGACAGATCCCCAGTGCCGGCTGGTTCGTGGTCGGCGTGATGCCCACGACACAGGCCTTCAAGCGCATCGCCCACATCCGCAACGAAGCCTTTCTGGCCGCCAGTATTATCCTGCTGCTCGCCATCCCTTTGTTGTGGCTGTTTCTGCGCCACGAATTGTCGCCGTTACAGCGCTCGGTGGACCGCATCCAGCAATTGACCAACACCAAGACGCTGGACACGCTGCCGCTGGAGGGCAGCCCGGAGATCCAGCAGATGCAGTCGAGCTTCAACCAGCTACAGTCTTACATCGCACGCGATGAAGCGCTGTTGCGCGAGAACGAGGCCCTGTATCACGCCATGTTCGTCAACAACACCGCGATCAAACTGCTGATCGACCCGGTGAGCGGCACCATCATCGATGCCAATCCTGCTGCGGAACGCTACTACGGCTGGTCTGTTTCCCAGTTGCGGCAGATGAACATCACCGACATCAACACGCTGCCGCCGGAACAGACCCATGAGGAGATGACACGCGCGGCAAACGAACAGCGCATGTTCTTCCGCTTCAAACATCGCCTCGCCAGTGGCGAAGTGCGCGATGTCGAGGTTCATTCCGCCAATGTCAATTTCCGCGGCAATGCATTGCTGTATTCGATCATCATCGACGTGACCGAGCGCGAATTGGCACTGCGCCGGGAAATGATGCGCAGCGATGTACTGGAAGGTCTGGCGCAGGGCAAAGCCAGTACCGAAATTCTGGGCGACATCATCCGCCTCGTCGAAAGTGAACAGCCCGATGCCCGCTGCGCGATCATGCAAGTCGATAAAAACGGCCAGCACCTGACGTTGTCTGCCGCTCCCAATTTACCGCCCGCCTATCGCCAGGTATTGAACGGCATAAAGATCGATGCCGGGATCGGCTCATGCAGCCTCGCTGCCGCCACCGGTCAGCGCGTGATCATCGCGGATATTCAGGCACATCCTTTCCTGCCGGAGTTCAAAAGCCTGGCGTTGCGCACAGACACCGCCGCCTGCTGGACAGAACCCATCCTGTCTTCTTCCGGCAAAATGCTGGGCACTTTCTCCATCTATCGGGCCAAGGTCGGCGAACCGAACGCTGCGCAGATCACACTTATCGAACAGATGAGCAAGCTGGCGGGAATCTCCATGGAGCGGCAACAGGACGAAGAATCGCTGCGCCTGTCCGCCACCGTGTTCCAGACCAGTTCCGAAGCGATCGTCATCACCGACGAGAACAACCGTATCGTCACGGTCAATCCGGCTTTCTCGCAGATCACCCAGTACGCACCGGAAGACGTCATCGGCCACGATCCGAAGTTGTTGAGTTCCGGCAGCCAAGGTGTCGAGTTCTACCGCGAGATGTGGCACTCCATCACCACCACCGGGAAGTGGCGCGGCGAGATCCTCAACCGCCGCAAGAGCGGCGAGGTATACGCCGAATGGCTGAACATCAGCACCGTTTATGACACGTCCAATAACGTGCAGCAACGTATCGCGATCTTTTCCGACATCACCGACAAGAAACGTACCGAGGCCATCATCTGGGAACAGGCCAATTTTGACACCCTCACCGGCCTGCCCAACCGTCGCCTGTTCCTTGATCGCCTGGCACAGGAACTGAAAAAGGCCGACCGGGAAGATATCCATGTGGCACTGATGTTCATCGACTTGGATCATTTCAAGGAAGTGAACGACACGCTGGGACACGATGCCGGGGATCTGTTGTTGCAGGATGCGGCGCGGCGCATCGCCAAATGTGTGCGCGAAGCCGATACCTTGGCGCGACTCGGCGGCGATGAATTCACCGTCATCCTACCGGGGTTGAGCGATTTGGAGCGGCTGGAGAATGTCGCCGACAGCATCATCCATTCGCTTTCCCTGCCGTTCCAGCTGGATGCTTCCACCGTGTATGTATCGGCCAGTATCGGTATCACGCTGTTCCCCTCGGACGCACGTGACATCGGTTCGCTGCTAAAAAACGCCGATCAGGCGATGTACGTCGCCAAGAGCCAAGGGCGCAACCGTTTCAGTTATTTCACCGCTTCGATGCAGGAAAGCGCGCGCATGCGCCTGCAACTGAGCAATGATCTGCGCGGCGCGCTGGAAAACTGCCAGCTTGAAGTGTATTACCAACCCATCATCGAACTGGCGACCGGGCATGTCAGCAAGGCCGAGGCGCTCACCCGCTGGCACCACCCCACCCTTGGCATGGTCAGCCCCACCACCTTCATTTCGCTGGCCGAGGATATCGGCCTCATCAATGCCATCGGCGACTGGGTGTTCCAACAGGCGGCGATGCAGGCGCTGAAATGGAAGCTGAACAAGGCTCCGCATCTGCATACCGTACAGATCAGTGTGAACAAGTCGCCGCGCCAGTTCATTGCCGGCGAGGTCAATCTGGACATCGTTGATTGGCTACGTAAACTGGAACTGCCCGCGGCCTGTATCGTGATCGAGATCACCGAG
The DNA here is from genome assembly GCA_030823955.1 of Gallionellaceae bacterium. GTDB lineage: Bacteria > Pseudomonadota > Gammaproteobacteria > Burkholderiales > Gallionellaceae > PALSA-1006. The sequence goes on along the minus strand of JAVBYO010000002.1, from coordinate 153,886 downwards.
GGGCTGCTGATGGATGACCGCACCGAGGTAAGAGAGACGCTGCTGGCCTACCGCGATGCCGGCATCCAGGTGTCGCTAGACGATTTCGGCACCGGCTATTCCGCGATGTCCTATCTGCAGCGTTTTGACATCGACTACATCAAGATCGACCAGTCCTTTGTACGCAATATGGTCAACAGTCACGGCGACCAGGCCATCGTCGAGGCGATTATCGTCATGGCGCACAAGCTCGGCATGAAGGTCATTGCCGAAGGCGTGGAAACCGCCCAACAGCGCGACATCCTCGCGGCGGCGGGTTGTGATTACGGGCAGGGTTATCTGTTCGCGCGCCCGATGACGGGCGCCCAATTCGACACCTTCCTCGCCCGCCCCGTCGCCGACAGTTGATCAGGTACGCTCTGCTGCCGCTTTGAGAACGGCGCGCTCGACCTGCACACTGGTCACCCCGTCACTCAACCACACCTGCCCATCCTGAATAGTGCATTGCAGATTCATCGTGCGCTGCGCCAACTTGGCCAGTTCTTTCGTGCTTTCCGGCGGCAGATTGACGATGGTCAGATTCTTCTGGCGGGCGAACTGCGCGCTGTCTTTGCTGAACCACATGTCGGCCACACGCCCGCCGTAGCAATACACCACCACCTGTTCCGCGCGTCCGCATGCCTTGCGGATCAGTTTTTCGTCGGGAAGCCCGACATCGATCCACAACTTGATCGCTCCGGTCAGATCCTTCTTCCATACATCGGCCGCGTCGTCTTCGGTCATGCCCTGACCGAATTCCAGATATTCCTGGGCATGCAACGCAAACGCCAGCAATCTCACCATCATGCGCTCATCGGTTTCCGAGGGGTGCCGCGCCAAGGTGAGCGCGTGATCCTGGTAATAATGACGCTCCATATCCGCGATCTGCAGATTGGCTTTGAATACGGTTGCTTTGATTGCCATGGAATCCCTAAAACCTTTTCTGTAGGAGCGTGCCATGCACGCGACATAGAGTGCTCGCGGGCTTGGCCCGCTCCTACTCGAATATTTTTCCGCGCAACGACTTCGTTGCACCGCGCCTGACCTTGCCCTCCACCCGCTTCTTCTGCGAGCTGCGCGTCGGCTTGGTGGCAACACGCGGTTTCGGTTTGACAGCAACAGACAACAACAACGCCTTCAAGCGCCGCAATGCCTCGTTGCGGTTCTGTTCCTGATTGCGGTATTCCTGCGCCTTGATGATGACCACACCGTCTTTGGTGATACGCTGGTCATTGAGTTGTAGCAGACGCTGCTTGAAGTCATCCGGCAGTGAAGATGCCGCGATGTCGAAACGCAGATGCACCGCGCTCGACACCTTGTTCACATTCTGCCCGCCCGCGCCCTGTGCGCGCACGGCACTCAGCTCGATCTCGCGTTCGGGGATGATAACGTTGTGGGCGATGAACAACATGGAAAGTGCTACGTACATTCCCTCGCCCGCAAGCGGGAGAGGGCCAGGGTGAGGGGCGTTGAACAATAACATGTTGTATTGCACAGCCCCTCATCCCCAACCCTTCTCCCGCTTGCGGGCGAAGGGAGCTGTTGTTCGTAAGCGACCCTGATCAAGCTATCACCCGTATTTTCACATCACCCAGCGTCACCACCTGCCCGGCGCGTATCTTCGCGGTCTTGCGCGACTCCACTTTGCCATCGACCGACACCAAACCCTCCGCCACCAGCGCCTTGCCCGCACCGCCGCTGTCGCACACGCCAGACAACTTGAGCAGTTGATTCAGTTCGACGAATTCACCGCGCAATTGGAATTCAAGCTGCTGCGTCATAACTTAACAGCATGTTCGCGCGTGGTATGGAACACCACCTTAGGCCAGCGCTCCTGCGTCAAGCGCAGGTTCACGCTGTTCGGCGCGAGATAGGCCAAATTGCCCGCCGCATCGATAGCGAGGTTGTGCGACAGCGCTTTTTCGAAATCACCGAGTATCTTCTTGTCATCGCAAGTGACCCAGCGCGCACTGGTGGTGCTGGTGCCTTCGAACATCGCGTCCACACCGTATTCGCCCTGCAAGCGGCTGGCTACCACGTCGAACTGCAACATACCGACCGCGCCCAAAATCAAATCGCCGCCGTCCACTGGCTTGAACACCTGTACCGCGCCCTCTTCACCGAGCTGCTGCAAACCCTTGTGCAACTGCTTCACCTTGATAGGGTTGCGGATGCGCACCGAGCGGAAGAAGTCCGGCGCAAAATAGGGGATGCCGGTGTATTGCAACAACTCGCCTTCGGAGAAGCTGTCGCCGATCTGCATGTTGCCGTGGTTGGGCAAACCGATGATGTCGCCCGCATAAGCTTCTTCTACCTGCTCGCGCGAAGAGGCCATGAAGGTGACCACGTTGGACACCCTGATCTCCTTGCCGATACGCAAATGGCGGACTTTCATGCCGCGCTCGAAGTGGCCGGAGCACACGCGCAGGAAGGCGATGCGGTCGCGGTGGTTGGCGTCCATGTTGGCCTGAATCTTGAACACGAAGCCGGAGAACGTCTGCTCGCTCGGGTTCACGACGCGCGACGTGGCATCGCGCTCGATCGGCGCGGGCGCCCAGTCCAGCAGCGCATTCAAGATCTCGCGCACGCCGAAATTGTTGATGGCGGAGCCGAAGAACACCGGGGTCTGCTTGCCTTCGAGGAAGCGTTGTAAATCGAAGGGATGCGACGCGCCATGTACCAGCTCCACTTCCATTTTCAGTTGCTCGATCTCCAACGGGAAGCGCTCTGCCAGCACCGGATTGGCTATGCCTTTGATGATCTCAACCTCGCCGTCGGCACGCTCTTCACCCGGCGTGAACAACAGGATCTCGTCACGCAGCAGGTGATATACACCGCGAAAAGTCTTGCCCATACCGAGCGGCCAGGTGACCGGCGCGCACTGGATGTTGAGCACCGACTCCACCTCGTCCAGCAACTCCAGCGAGTCGCGCACCTCGCGGTCCATCTTGTTCATGAAAGTGACGATGGGCGTGTTGCGCATGCGGCACACATTGAGCAGCTTGATGGTCTGCGCTTCCACACCTTTGGCTGCGTCGATCACCATCAGCGCCGAGTCAACGGCGGTCAACACGCGGTAGGTGTCTTCGGAGAAGTCCTGGTGACCCGGCGTGTCGAGCAGATTCACCACGTGGTCGCGGTACTCGAACTGCATCACCGAGGAAGCCACCGAGATACCGCGCTGCTTTTCGATCTCAAGAAAGTCGGAAGTCGCATGGCGGCCACTCTTGCGCGCCTTCACCGCCCCCGCCATCTGGATCGCGCCCGAGAACAGCAACAGTTTTTCGGTGAGTGTGGTCTTGCCCGCATCGGGGTGGGAAATGATGCCGAACGTGCGCCGACGCGCCACTTCGCGCGCGATCTTGTCGCGCGGCACGGCGGCGGGTTCGGGAGTGATTTGTTCGAGATCGTCGGACATGATGGTCGTCCTGTAAAAAAGTGCGCAAGTCTAAAGGCTTAGCGAGTGAATGTCTAACTTGTGCCTGCGGCGCTTGACAAACAATAGCCCGAAAGCGTAATTTACCAATCGGTTAATTAAAGACAGGTTCACCGACATGCCCGCAGACCGACTCAGCACCACCTTCGCCGCACTTGCCGATCCCACGCGCCGCGCCATCTTGGCGCGTCTCGCATTGGGCGAAACCTCGGTCGCCGAATTGGCTGCCCCTTTCGACATCAGCCCGCCCGCCGTAAGCAAACACCTCAAGGTGTTGCAACGTGCGGGGCTCGTCATCCAAGGTCGCCAAGCGCAATGGCGGCCATGCAAACTGGAAGCAACACCACTACAGGAAGCAGCCGGATTCATCGAGCAGTACCGGCAGCATTGGGAGCAGAGTTTCGACCGTCTCGACAACTATCTGCAACAGCTACAGGCACAGGAGAAAAAGAATGTCCGCAAAAGGAAATGATAGATCTGCCAGCGAACTCGTCATCACCCGTACCTTCAATGCGCCACGCGCACTGGTGTGGCAGGCGTGGACCGACCCCAAACACATCATGCAATGGTGGGGGCCGGCGGGTTTCAACAACGAAACCTGCGCCAGCGATCTGCGCGTAGGCGGACGCTTCCAGCTGGAGATGCGCGCCCCGGACGGGAACGTCTATCCCTGCATCGGCACCTTCCGCGAGATCGTTGAACACGAACGCATCGTGTATGACGGCGAAGCGGCGGAAGGACACCCGTGCGGCGCGGGTATCCCGCCGCGCGCGGTGGTGACGGTGAGTTTTGCCGCGCGGGATGGCAAGACACAACTGACCCTGCATACCCGTTTTGCTTCTGCGGAGCGCAAGCAGGCCGCTGCCGAGGCAAGGTTCGTAGTGAGTTGGGAAGAGGCGATGCAGCGACTGGATGATTGGTTAAGCAAGGCATAAGAAGCGCGGAATCGAGACGGTCACGACGAAGGCTGGAACAGCACCTTCGACCGTTTGAAAGAGTATCTGAATTCGTAAAAGGAGAATAACCATGCTGAAAATCATCGCACTTGCAGTTGTCCTGCTGCTCGCTATCGTCCTCATCTACGCCGCGACCAAGCCGGATTTATTCCATGTCGAGCGCGCCATCGACATCAAGGCTCCGCCGGAAAAGATATTCGGATTTATTAACGACTTCCGTCAGTGGGAAGCGTGGTCACCGTACAACAAAGACCCCGCCATGAAGAGAACCTACAGTGCCCATACCAGCGGTAAAGGTGCGCACTATGCGTGGGAAGGCAACAAGGAAGTCGGGCAAGGCGAGATCACCATCACGGACACAACACCCCCCAGCGAAATCGAGCTTGAGCTGCACATGATCAAGCCTTTCGAGGGACGCAACCATATCGTGTTTTCGATCTCTGCCGCAGGAGATATCACCACGGTCACCTGGGCGCTGGAAGATCAACACACCTACTTCCTGAAACTCCTGAGCATGTTCATCAATATGGACAAAATGATAGGCAAGGATTTCGAGACCGGACTGGCGAGGCTCAAAGTCACTGCTGAAAAATAGTTGTGCGAACCACGAAAGGAGGCAACACAAATGAGCAAGGTAACCCCGTTCCTGATGTTCAACGACCAGCTTGAGTCCGCCATCGCGTTCTACACTTCCACTTTCCCGGACTCCAGGGTCACGACTGTCGCCCGCACTGGCAAAGATGGCCCCATCCACTCGGCCGAATTCGTCATCGGCGGTCAGTCCTTCATGGGCTACAACGCTGGCGGTCCGTACTTCACATTCTCCGAAGGCTTCTCTCTGTTCGTGGAGTGCGAGGACCAGGAGGAAGTGGACGAGTACTGGAATAAGCTCGTCAAGGCCGGAGCCACCAAAATGCAATGTGGCTGGATCACGGATCAGTTCGGTCTATCGTGGCAGATTGTCCCGAAGCGATTCATCGAACTCATCCGCGACAAGAACTCCGCGAAAGTGAAGGCAGTCATGGACGCCATGATGGAAATGGAGAGGCTGGACGTGGCGGCCCTTGAGAGAGCGTACGACTCGGTGCGATGAGCAATGTCAGCGATCGAGTATCGAAAGAATTTTCCCCTTGCATCCGCGGATATAGCTGCGGTTTTCGATGCATCCGGCATTCGCCGCCCAACCAACGATCTGGCGCGGATAGCACGCATGTTTGCCAATGCCAATTTGGTTTGCTCCGCTTGGCACGAAGGCAAACTCGTTGGGGTGTGCCGCGCTCTGACTGATTTCAGCTATTGCTGTTATCTCTCCGATCTCGCTGTGGACAAGGCTTTTCAAAAACGGGGGATTGGGAGCCAGCTGATCGACCAAGTTCGTTCTGCTGTCGGGGAGGAGGTGGCGCTCATCCTGCTATCGGCACCTGAAGCAATGGCGTATTACCCCAAGGTGGGATTCGAGAGGATTGAAAATGGATTCATCATCAAACGAAATCGGTAAATTCAACCCTGCTCAAATGCGCAATCTGGATACTCGCCATCGCGCTGAAGCAGTGATCTGACATGGCATTACGTGCCGCGAATGCGGCATCGAAGTGAGTGATTTGCTCCCCACATTTATTGGCAAGGAGGTAGCCGTGAGAAAAATAATCGTTTTAACATTCGTCTCTCTCGATGGCGTTATGCAGGCCCCTGGCGGCCCAGAGGAAGATACCAGCGGAAATTTCAAATTCGGCGGATGGACAGTTCCGTATTTCGATGCAACGCTAGGCCAGATCATGGCGGAACAAATGGGGCATCCCTTTGATCTGTTGCTGGGCAGAAAGACCTTTGAAATCTTTGCTTCCTATTGGCCGCACCATCCGGAGGAAGGCGCGGCCATCAACCACGCTAACAAGTATGTCGCGTCAACTACGCTCACCCGACACGAATGGAAAAACACCACCCTTCTGAGCGGCGATGTCGTAGCTGCAGTCAGGAAACTTAAGCGGCAGGAAGGGCCGGAGCTACAAGTGCATGGAAGCGCCAATTTCATTCAGACATTGTTGGCACATGACTTGGTTGATGAGTTCTGGCTCAAGATATTTCCCGTGACGCTGGGGTCAGGGAAACGCCTGTTTGATAACGGCACTATCCCCGCTGCTTTCACGCTGTTTGAATCGAAAACTACGCCCGCCGGTGTGATCGCCGCAAAATTGAGGCGCGCGGGGGAAGTTAAAACAGGATCGTTCTGATTGCATGGCGCTGAATCAAAGGAGGCACGCATGTCAAAGCTACATTATTCCATCACTATCCACGCACCGAAGGCTCGAGTTCACAATCTCATGCTGGCAGACCATAGTTATCGGGAATGGACCAGCGAATTCGCACCGGGTTCATATTACAAAGGCGCTTGGGATAAGGGCGCGGAAATATTGTTCCTGAACCCCAAGGGCTTCGGCATGAGAGCGCGCATCGCCGAACACCGGCCTGCTGAATTCGTCTCTCTTGAGATGCTGTCTGAAGTGTCCGATGGCGTGCCGGACTCACAGGATCAATGGCAGGGCTCATTTGAGAATTACACTTACACCGAGGCGAATGGCATCACCACCATACAGGTGGACATCAGCGGCGTTCCTGTCGAGTGGGCGGAATACATGAACGCGACTTGGCCCAAGGCGCTGGCGAAACTCCAGATGCTTTGCGAACGCGCTTAGCAGGAGACCCACCGTGACTTTTCAACGAAACAACTTGAACCACACCCCGCCCATTACCTAATCGGAGGAAATCATCATGACCACACTAGACCCCAAACTCGACCTCTCCTTTGAACGCATCGTCGAGGTGCCGAAAGAACTCATCTGGAAAGCATGGACCACCCCCGAACATCTCATGCCGTGGTTCTGCCCCTTGCGGTGGAAAACCATCCAGTGCGAAATCGATCTACGCCCCGGCGGACGTTTCCACACTGTGATGCAATCGCCGGAAGGACAGCAATTTCCCAACGAAGGCTGCTACCTTGAGGTGATTGAGAATGAAAGATTGACGTGGACGAACGCCCTGTTGCCCGGCTTCCGTCCCGTGGCGGCGGTGGCACAAACAGAGTCCAGCGTGGACTTCAAGTTCAGCGCGACCATACAGTTACACTCTCTCGGCACAGGCACCCGCTACACCGCTATCGCGCGCCATGCCGACGAAGCGGGCCGCAATCAACATGCCGCCATGGGCTTCGAGAAAGGCTGGGGCATCGCGCTCGACCAATTAGTGGCCTATTCGAAGAAAATGTAGTGCTTTGTTTCGCGCAGAGGGCGCAAGGAATCTAGGTTGGCAGAGAGCCAAAGTAGCTTAGCTCGACTTGGGCTGTCAGGCGGGGGCTGATACTCAGCCATTGCAGCCGGTGGTAACTTGGTTAGCCGATGGCCGGCATGGACTCGTTACCGGTCATCGGCACAGGGATACTCCGAAAAGTCTGCTTTCATGAAACTTGGATGAGTGCTTTCGACCCGAAGGAGACATTCACGCTTTCGGATGGCGATTGAATTAGAATCAAATCACTAACCCATGGCGGACTCTCCTCAATATATAAGGACATTCAGTGAGGTATGGGAATTTAGGAAGACAGCAAGCCGACGCCGATTAGTCCCACTAACACTAGCGCGGAACCAAAAATGCGCTGACGCCAGCCTTCGTGTTCCTTCAACCACACGATGCCCAATACCACGGTGAGCACAATGCCCGCGTTGGTCAGCGTCACCGCGTAGGCGGCGGGCAGCCAGCGCATCGCATAGATCACAAGCGCGTAGGCCGTGCCCACGCCCAGCATACCAATCAGTAATGCGCGCTTTGAGGGAGTGATCACAGGTATCCAGCGGCGCGTGCGGCGCTTCTGCTCGCCGCACAGGAACAGCCAGCCGATGGCGTAATTCGCGCACACGTAGCCAACTGCGACATGCAGACCATCCAGATGTACGGCGGCGGCCTTGTCGCTGAGGCTGTACACCACGGTCATCGATGCAGCGAACAGTGCATACGGCCAGGCTTTGCTCAACCGCCGCACGCCATCGTGTGAACAGGTGGCGATCAGCCACAGACCGCTCGCCGCAACAAGAATGGCAAGCCATGACCAAAGCGAAAAATCGCGCGCGAAGAACAAGGTCTCGATCACCGCGATAAGCAAGGGCGAACTGCGCACCATGGGATACACCGCACTTGCCGGTGCCACGTGATAGGCCGCGCGTAGGCCGAGGAAGTACAGACCATTGGCGATGCCGCTGATCGCGGCACACAGATACAACACGGGAGCAGACTGCGCTGCCTGCAGGAAAGCAGGCATTGTGAACGGCGCGAAGGTCAGTACATGCAGGCCGACGATCCACCACAGAAAATTGGCATCGCTATGCGTGCGCCGCGTCAGCAGGTTCCATGACACATGCAACAGCACCGACAGGCCGACGGCCAACAACGGGGTCATGGTACTCCGATACAGATCAACGTTTCGCCATCGTATGCCAGCTTCATTTCCACCGGCAAGGCGTCCGGCCTGTCCTGCAACCAGGTATCCAGCTTGTGGCCGATGTGCATCAGCACCATCTCGCTGTCGGGAAATCGCTGCGAAACTGCGACCGCACCAAGCAGGTCAAAATGATTGCGCGGCTGTTCCGCGCCGGGCGGGAAGGTGCAGTCCAGACAGATGGTATGTGGCTGCCAGCTTTGCAGAAACGCCAGCGTCGCCGGTGGTAATTCGCTGCAATCGGAAAGATAGGCCAACCGCGCACCATCGTGCTCAATACAGTAACCTAGAGTGGGTTTGGAATGCACCAGTGGCACGGTAGTTATATATACCTCGCCCAGCGTGAGCTTCTCGAACTTGGACAGCTGCGTGAACTTCAGCGGCCCCGGCGATTTGTACAGGTCGGCGCAGCCTTCGCTGTCGTACGGCGAATACACAGCCAGCTCGCCCTTGCCCCAGCGCAGGTGGAACAGACCCTGCACATGGTCAGCATGGAAATGCGTGACCAGCACCGCATCCAGCGTACCCGGTGGGAAACGCTCCGCCACATCCATCACCCCCGCGTCGATCAGCAAGCGCGTTTCGCCCGCTTCCAGCAACGCGCAATTCGGCTGGCGGCGAACACTTCTATCGACGCGCGCTCTTACACATATCGGACAATCGCAACCCCACAGCGGCACCCCACCCGCCGCACCCGTGCCAAGGAAAGTCAGTCTCATGACGCTACCATGGCCAGGCTGCGGATCAGTTCAACGAACTCGGGGCCGGTCGTGTGCAGTGGCGAATCATTGTTGAAGCGCAGCAGCTTGCCGTGCTGCAGGGAAGCGAACTCGCCTGCGCGTTGAAGTCTAGCTTCGATGTCGTCCGCACTCTCGCGTCCTCGTCCCTGCAAACGTTTGCGCAAAACGGCGGGCGACACTTCGATCAGCACCGGTACCAGTTCCGGGTAACGGCGCGAGGCTTCCTGCAGATAGGCCCGCGAACCGTTGAGGATCACGGTCAGGCCTTTCGCCAGCCAGTGGTTCATTTCGCAACCGATGCCATAGCGCAATCCGTGGCTATGCCAGTGCAGAGGAAGCAGGTTGAGCCGCACGCGGGATTCGAACTCGTCCTCGCTCAGAGCCACATGGTTCTCACCACCCGCATCCGCCGGGCGGGTGATGTAGCGGTGCGCGAACACGACGTTGGCATCCTGCGCCAGTTGGAAGCGCGCATGCTGCATCAGGCTATCTTTGCCAGAGCCGGATGCGCCGATCACATAAAGCAGGACGCCACTCACCTCAGACCCCGTGATCGAAAGCGAGCGTCATCACGGGCAACCCCGCCGACCACACGCGCGATACCTGCGGCAGACCGCCGAGGTAACGCACTGCCAGCAGGTCGGCGCGCTTGCCAGCAGCGATACAACCTCTGTCGTTCAGGCTGACCGCACGCGCCGGGTTGCAGGTCACCAACGCCACGGCCTGATGCAACTGGATGCCTGCCAGTTCCGGCAATTGCAGCACCGCTGGTAGCAGCGCCGCCGGGGAATAGTCGCCGCACAGGCAATCCGCCACACCTTCGCGCACAGCATCCAGCGCACGCATGGAACCGGATTGCGATTTGCCGCGCACCACGTTCGGCGCACCGAACAGAGTGGACAGACCGGCAGCACGTGCTGCCTTAGCCGTTTCCAGATTGATCGGGAATTCGGACACGCTCACGCCCAAGTCTTTTACCACCTCCACTTTCTCGGGACGATCGTCGTCGTGGCTGGCGAGCGGAATGCCAAGTTGGCGAGCATGCTGGGCCAGTTGTTGCATGCGGCCTTCAGCGCCTGCACCCTGCGCCAGCTTTTCGGCGAGCAAGGCTTCGAACTCAGCTTCGTTCTTCTTGTAGGTGCGCGACTGGAAACTGCGGTAGGCGTCGATACTCTTGAACTGTCCCTGCCCCGGCGTGTGATCCATGAACGACATCAGGTGTATCTCGTCGTTGCCCAGCAATTCGTTCAGCACTTCGGGTGCGGTCGGGTCGGTGATCTCGTAACGCGCATGTACGCGGTTATCCACCAGTGCATGCTCTTGCCAGGCGTGCACCGCACGTGCCAGCTCGGCCGCGGTGGCATTGTTGCGCACCCCCAGCTCGGCATTGGCGAACGACAGTGCGTGATAGATGGTGGTGATGCCTGCGGCGGCGTTGCGCTTGTCGGCCTGCGCACAGGCGAAGTCGAACGGGAAGTGCACGCCGGGGCGCGGCTCTGCTTCCTTCTCCAGCGCATCGCAGTGCAGGTCTATCATGCCCGGCATCAGCGTGTGGCCGGACAGGTCGATCTCCTGCGCACCGGCGCTACTGGCCGGATTGATGGCAACGATGTGGCCGTCCGCGATGAGTACGGCGGCATCTTTCAAGGTTTCGTTCTCCAGCACGACTTGGGCGCCAGTCAGGTAGAAATGATTGTTCATGCGATTTCCTCTACGGGTTCAACGATAGCTATGGGTGGTGACAGCGCGATGACGCTGTCGGCCAGCCGCTGCACCAGATCGGGGTGGTGAAAGATGGCCAGCATGGCGATGCCGCTGCCTTTCAATGTTTCGAGGTGTGACACCACCCGTTCGGTGGTGGCTAGGTCAAGACTGGCGGTGGGTTCGTCCAGCAACAGCAAGCGCGGCTGCGCGATCAAGCCGCGCGCTAGGTTCACGCGCTGCTTCTCGCCGCCGGAGAAGGTGGCGGGCGGCACGTTCCACAGATGCGCGGGCACGGCCAGTTGTGCCAGCAAGTCGGCAGAGCGCCTGCGCGCTTCTTCGTTGGTCACGCCGCGCGCGAGCAAGGGTTCGGCCACCACGTCCAGCGCGGATTTGCGCGGCAGGCAATGCAGGAACTGGGTGACGAAACCGATCTCGTTCTTGCGCAGTTCCAGCATGCGATGCTCGTCCGCCTGCGCGAGGTCGACCACCTCGCCTGAGGCGGTGCGGTACAGGATGCGCCCGGCGCTGGGCAGGTAGGTGCGGTAAACACCCTTCAGCACGGAAGACTTGCCCGCCCCGGTCGGCCCGATCAGCGCGGTGAGCTTGCCAGGATACACGCTCATGTTTACCTGCGAGGCGGACGGAATGAGCTTGTTGCGCTCGTGCAGACAGAAAGTCTTGGCGTAATTCTCTATGGTCAGGATAGCGTTCATGGTCATCTCACAATGCGGAAGCCACCAGCCGCTGGGTGTAGGCGTGCTGAGGGTCTTCGAGGATCTGGTCGGTGAGGCCGGACTCGATCACCCGGCCGTGTTTCATCACCAGCGTGCGGCCTGCCAGCAGGCGGATCACACCTAGGTCGTGGGTGACGACGATCATCGCGGTGCCGAGCTCGTGCTGTATCTCCAGGATCAGATCGAGGATGGCAGCTTGCACCGACAGGTCGAGGCCAGTGGTGACCTCATCCAGGAACAGCAGCGGCGGCTGCGTGGCTAGTGCCTTGGCGATCTGCACGCGCTGCTGCATGCCGCCGGAGAAGGTCTTGGGATTCTGGTCCATGCGTGCGCGGGCCACTTCGGTGCGCGCCAGCAGGTCTCCGGCACGGGTGCGTATCTCGCCGTAATGCTTGAGGTCGCTCATCAACAGTCGCTCGGCGATGTTGCCACCGGCGGAGATCTGGAAGTTCAGGCCCAGATGTGGGTTCTGGTACACCATGCCGAAACGCTTGTTGCGCATGCTGCGCTGCTGCGCTGCATTGAGCGTGAACATGTCGTACTGTTCGCCGGCATCGTAGAAGGTCGCGCTGCCCGCCGTCGGCGTCTCGTCGAAATACAGCATCTTCACCGTGCTGGACTTGCCGCTGCCGGACTCTCCGATGATGCCAAGTATCTCGCCGCGATACAGATCAAAGTTCACATCATGCGCGGCGACCACGCTGCCGCAGTGCGGGCAGATGTTCGTGTCGTATTCCGGCCCGGTGCTGCTGATGCACAGCGGGCACTTCTCGCCGTGGATGCGCGAAAGTCCCCGCACGGACAATATCTTGTTGCTCATGCCTGCTTCCTCGCGCTGATGGTTTCCTGATGCTCCTCGCAATAGGATGAGTCGGAACATTGATGGGTGACCTTGCCCGCATCGTCGATGAGTTCATCGAGAAAGCTCTCGGTCGAACCGCAGCAACGGCAGGCGATGCGATTACCATTCGAATCGCGGAAATCCTCCACGCGGAAGGCGATGTCGTCGAACACCAGCGGCTCGGCCACGGTGTAGGGTGGCACGGCGTAGATCTTCTTCTCGCGCCCTGCGCCGAGCAGCACCAGCGCTGGCGACTGATGCAGGCGCGGCACATCCCAGCGCGGGATGGGCGACGGATCTATCACGTAATGGCCGTTGATACGCGTGGGGTAACGGTGCGACAGCGTGATCTCAGCGAAGCGCACCACGTCCTCGTACAATTTCACCAGCAGGCGTGAATAGTCTGCCTCGCCGTGCATGACCTTGCGCCGCGCTTCCGACGGCTCGACCACTACCAGCGCATCGGGATACGGCACTTGCAGCACTAGGATCTGTTGTTCGGTGAGCGGCTTCTCCGGGATACGGTGGCGCGACTGGATCAGCGTCGCTTCCTGCGTTTTTTCGGTGACTTGCACACCGGGACAGGTGAGCTGCACGAACTGGCGCAGGTTCACCGCATTCACCGAATCGTCAGAACCCTGGTCGATCACTTTCAGGGTGTCGTCCGCGCCGATCAGCGACAGCGTGAGTTGCAGGCCACCCGTGCCGAAACCACGCCCCATCGGCATCTCGCGCGAGGCGTAGGGCGTCTGGTAACCGGGGACGGAGATCGCCTTTAGGATGCAGCGGCGTACTTCCTTCTTGGCATACTCGTCTAGGAAGCCGAAGGAGTAACCCGCATCCTCCATCGGCAATTCGTAATACGCGTTCATGCTGTCTCCTCCTGTGACTTCTGCTGCATCTTCTGCTGCGTGGTGCGCAAGCGGTCCATGTCGGACTGGAAGGTGACGTAGTGCGGCATCTTGTAGTGCGAGGCGAAGCCCATGGAATCCACACCGTCCACATGCAGCAGCACGAACTCGGGATCCTCCGACGGATTGCCCGGGCCGTCGCGCATGCCTTTCTGCAAGGCGCGGTCGAGAATGGCCATGCTGATCGCCTTCACTTCGTTGTGACCGAAGCACGCGCCGTAACCCAGCGTGAAGGTGGGCAGCTCGTCGCCGTTCGAACCTTCGTACATCGCCACCACTTCGCATTCGGTGATGAGCACCTCGCCCGCTTCCATCAGCTCGCCCGTCACCGGATGTGGCAGCATCACCGGCAGGTAACCGACGCGCAGCTCCGCCACCGTGGGGTGGACGTCGCCGTAACCGCGCATGTTGGAATAGGCCATCGCCAGCAGGCCGCCGGTCTCGGCGCGTGCCATGGTGGCGAGTGCTGCGGAACGCGGCACCGGGAACACCAGCGGGTCGCGCGTGATGTCGAATGCGGCAGCACGACTCGGCGCAACCGGCGGAAGCAGCCCTTCTGCGCGCAGCGAGTCGATCACCTTGGGGAAGTTGTCCGGCAGTTCGGCGTCGGGTGTGTCTCGCAGGAAACTTTGCGCCACGGCTTTGAATGCAGCCGGGTCTTCGTGGGCAAGATCGAGTTGCAGCAGGCGCAGCGCGTAATCGTAGGTCGCGCCCAGATATTGCCCGCCCGGCACTTCCTTGAACGCGGACGAGATGCGGCGGATGCAGCGCATGTTGGCCGTGTCCTGCACCGGTGATTCGAGCAGGCGCGGTTTGGTGGATCGGTAGGCGCGTAGCGCGAAGGCCGCTTCCAGCGTGTCACCCTGGAATTGCTTGAGTGCGAGTGCGGCCAGACGCGGGTGATACAGACCGCCTTCTGACACCACGCGCGAGGTGAGCAGGCGCAGTTGCTCTTCTATCATCGCCAGCGACAGCGGTTCCTGCAGCGAGCCTTTGCTGCGCAGGTATTCTGTAGCGCTGGCGGCGCCGTCGATAGCGGCCTTGCCGCCCTTGATCGCGACGTAACTCATGCGGCACCGCCGATCTTGATCTGCGTGGTGCGCGGCAGCGCGACGAAGCGCTGGCCATCGCACAGCAGCAGCTCGACGCCGAGCGGGAAGTCGCTCACCCAATCGTTGCGCGCTGCGATCCAGTCGGCATGCAGACCATTCACGCCGAGGGAAACAGGCTGGCGGATACCGGGGCCAGTCAATTGCAAGCGCAGTTCGCTCGCACTATCTGCATGCAGCGCGGCAACGCGCAGCAGCAGGGTCGCACCGTGTTCCGGTTCTTCCAGCGTGCCGAGCTTGGGTGCCCTCTCCGGCGCACGGCTGCCGTCCAGCAGGATGAACGCGGCCAGATCGTAAGGCACGCGGCGCGCTTCTAGTTTCGGCCAGACGGATTCATCCAGCAGGTCTTGCGGGTCGGACAAGGTGGTCTGTCCATCCAGCAGTGCACTCAGCAAGGCGATGCTGGGCTCTGTCGTGCAGCTCTGGATGCGCCCCGGGTAACTGAACGCGTCCAGCAGACTGCGGAACAGTTGTTGCTGTTGCACCGGATGCCAGATGTCGGCTTCGACCATCGTCATTTCATTCTTCATCTTCGTCGTCCTCTTGTCCCAGCAGCGAGAAATCCACGCGCGTCGCAGTCAGCAGTTTTTTGCGTTCGCTGTCTTTTTGTTTACGCACAGCCATGCCGCGTTGCACCAGTGCCATCGCGGGTACGCTGCCGGGCAGCTTGCCCGCCATCACCGCGTCGAGGATGGCGATAGAGCGTGCGAACTGCGCGCGGTCGTCCACGATCAGCGCGCCGCCGCGCTCTTCCACACCTGCCGCGCTGCGAACAATCACTTCGGCGCGCGCCACCGGGATTTCGCCGATGAAATAGGATTCCTCGAACGCGCCGTCGCGCAGATTTAATAGTCCCAGTCCGGCGTGCGGCAGTGCGACATCGCGCACCTCCAGTTCGCCAGACAGCACGTTCGCCAGATGTTTAACTTCGGCAGCAGGCATCGCGCACAGCGCGACTGCCCATTCATTTCTAGGTATGTTCATATTCATTCTTTCCGTGCATTCATACCGCTAGATATCTATACAAGTTTGCCTTCCCCACCTGTGAAGATAGGCAGAGACTCCTACATCAACCGGCTGCGCAATCTCGCAGAAAACTGGTCGAGGATGATCACGGTCAGGAAGATAATCACCAGAATGGTGCCGACGTGGTCAAAGTTGAACATGTCGAAGCGACCTTTCAACTCCAGTCCGATGCCACCCGCACCGACGATGCCAATCACCGTGGCCATGCGGATATTGCGGTCAAGTATGTAAAGCGTATAGGCGATGTACTGCGGCAAGACTTGCGGCAACACGCCATACCAGAGCGTCTTGATTTTTCCCGCACCGATGGATTGCAGCGCTTCCTGCGGACCGCGGTCGGCGTTCTCTATGTCTTCCGCGTAGAACTTGCCCAGAAAGCCCGCGCTATGAATGCCCAGCGCTAGAAAGCCGGCGATAGGTCCGAAGCCGAATGCCAGCACCAAGAACAATGCACTGACAAGCTCCGGGATCGCGCGGAACAGGCTGATGGTGGAACGTGCCAAGTTGTAGATGAAGCGGTTGGGTGCGTAGTTGGCGGCGGCGAAACATGCCAGCGGGATCGATAGCAGCACGGCCAGTATCGTCCCCCACAGTGCCATCTCCAGCGTTTCCATCATTTTGAACAGCACATGCGCCAAGTAGCCGACCGGCTTGACCAGCATCTCCTTACTTTCGACTGTATCCTCCAGTTTCAGCGTCTCGGTATTTAAGTGCGGCGTGCGCGATTCGATGATTTCCAAATGCGAGAGCCACGGCAGGTTGTTGCGGTCGAAATTCTCTATGCGGGAGACCTCGATCTCCTCCGAGATGCGCAGCGGCCATATTGATTCGGCGATACGCTTCACGCCGGTGGCGACAGACGATTCTTCGTACAGACCGACCGCGTATCCCAGCCCCTGCGCCGTTTCCTGCAACATGCGCGGCACTTCCATGCGGCTGCCTGTCACCGCGAGCAACACAAAAAAGAAAATCGCAATCAACAGATGCCGCGCGTTATATGGTTGGTCCAGATGCCATGTTGCATCCCGGTTGACTGATAGGTTTTTCATAGTGTTCATTTCAGGCCGCAGCCAGTTCCAGTTCAGATTCGCTCGCCGAGGGTGCCGTTTCGGACATGCCATGCTCTCGGTTCAGTGCGCCGTGATATAGCTCCTCGCAGACCTTGTCAGTGAGTTGCTCGGGCGTGCCGTCAAACACCAGACGCCCATGGTTGACAGCGATGATGCGGTCGCCGAACTCTCGTGCCAGCTCAGGCTGATGCAGGCTGCACAGCACAGTGGTATCGTGGTTGCGCGATTGTCGATGCAGCAATTCCAGTATGCCCCGGCTGATGCGCGGATCTAGGCTGGCGACCGGTTCGTCCGCCAGCAATACAGCTGGGTCCATCATGAAAGCACGCGCGATGCCGACACGCTGTTGTTGTCCGCCGGACAATTCTGAGACGCGGCGGCTTACATGTTCGGGAGTCAGTCCGACCTCATCCAGCAGATGGCAGGCCTTCTCGCGCAAGGATGAGGGGAACAGGCACAAGCCTGCACGCAAATGAGTGACCTGCGGCAATGCGCCGGACAGTACGTTGAGCGCCACCGACATGCGCGGCGTCAAATTGAATTGCTGATGCACGGTTGCGACTTTTCTGCGCAGCCGCTGTACCGATTGCTCGCTGATCAGTTCACCTGCGAGATAGACACTGCCTTCCGTGGGCTGGGACAATCCATTGAGCATGCGCAGCAAGGTCGATTTGCCGGCTCCGGAGGGGCCGAGTACCACGCAGAACTGTCCTTTGGGTACGTGTAAGGAGATATTCCTTAACGCTTCCGTGCCGTCCGGAAATCGTTTGTATACACTATCGAATCTCAGCATGTTCGTTTCCTCTGCAATAGCAAGCAACAGAACACCCACCCGCCAGTTGCGGGTGGGTGTCTGTGTTTATCGTTGGGCAGCTTTCTTGAGAAGCTCGGCTTTCACCTGATCATCAACCAGCGCCATCTTCTTGCCGGGTTCATCCATGCCGGATTCCGGGAAGTTGGCGTCGTAGCTATCCACTTTCGAGCCACCATAACCACGGATCATGTCCGGTGTGACGCCAGGTGCCTTATGAACAGTGTTGAAAGCGTCTTTTAGCTGCTTTTGGATGTGCTTCGGCAGCGCTGTGGACATCGCCAGCGGTGGCTGTGGGATCGGGTCGCTCTTGGCCAGCACGCGAACCTGCGTCGGATCGATCGCGCCCTGCTTCACCGCCTTCTCGAATGAGTCGAACGATGCGCCGCTCAGGTCAGCTTTGCCTTCGGCGACGGCCTTGAGCGAGTTGGCATGACTGCCGGTAATCACCACTTGCCCCATGTCGCGTGCCGGATTGACACCCGCATCCATCAGCATCGCCACTGGGTACAGGAAGCTTGATGTAGAGTTCACATCGCCCAGTGCCAGGCGCGCACCCTTGGTGTCCTTGAGGCTCTTGTAAGGTGCGTCGGCACGCGTAAAGATGCCGGAGTAATACACAGAAGCACCCTTATGTACTGCCACTGCGAGTAGTTTTGCACAGCCTTTGTCACGCACCGGGATATAGCTTGCAGCACCAAAGAAGGCGATCTCGGTCTGCTTCAGACACATTGCTTCCATCACTGCGCTATAACTTTGACCAACCCTGATGTCGAAATAAAGACCAGTGGACTTTGTCACAGCGCTGAATATCGGCAGAAAGTCCGCTTTGGTTCCGTCTTCAGTGCCGCCATCCGCGGGGATCAGCATCACGCGCAAGGGGCGATCTTTGCTGCCGTCATGCTTGGCTTCTGCCGCCATGATTTGAGGCGCGATCATCGAGGTACAGACCAATATTGATAAAATGATTTGCTTGAGATTCATTTGAATGACTCCTGTCTGGAAAGATGGAAAGGGTGCTACTGGGTAGGGGTGATGCAAAGTTGGATCCGGTCAGCCCGGAACCGTGTAATGGCGTACTCGACCGGCGTTGCATCCCGTTCGAGTACGTTCAGACTCTTGACCCGCAGCACGGGCCGATGCTGAGTGATGCCCAGAAGTTTCGCGTCGTCGCCTTGCGGCATGACAGCAGTAACTAAGCTTTCAGTACGGCGTAGCGCACCACAATGCAGGTTCAGCAATTCATGCAACGATCCGCTCTGATAATTTTCTAGCAGTTCGCCATAGGGGGTCTGAGGCAGAAAGTGTGAGATTACGCAGAATGGCTGTCCGTCTGCGATACGCAGCGTCTCTATCCACAGTACTTCTTCATCCGCTTTGATGTTCAAGTTACGCGCCACACCCGCAGAGGCTGGGGCGACCATCTTGCGCACCACGCGTGAGTCGGTGGCGACGCCAATCTCTGCGAGGGTCTGGGTGAAGCGGGTACCAGTGCCAAGCCTGTAATCCAACAGGTGGTCTGTAATGAAGATACCTACACCGTGTTGGCGCTCCAGTAGTCCCTCAATGATCAGCTCATCAACCGCACGACGCAGGGTGTGCCGATTCACGCCGAAGCGTGCGGCCAATTCACCTTCAGCGGGCAAGCGGTCTCCTGGCGCGCCCTGTCGAACATACTCACGCTCCAATACTTCTGCGATTTGCGTATATAGGGAAATGCCAGTGTCGCGATCAATTGCGTAAAGACTCATAGCTGCGGTTGTCTAGATATGTAATGACACGCACTATGAACAACCACTATTTCAATCAAGTGAATTGTTTGTTTCAATTTGGTGAATTATTTATGCGAACCCAACTATTGAAAGTCAGGTTGAATTTCAATTTAGAAGTACACCTCCTTAACTAGAGTGCTTTAGTAAGCAGTCGGCTAGGTACGGCTATGTGAAAGAATGTTTGGTTGCTTTCCAAGATAGTCTGTTATCGATTAGATTGCGGACATCCAAATCGTGGCATTAAGGCGACTGCAATGGCCGAGTAAGAGACTGTCCCTTACTCGGCATCCGGCTCCATTCCCTACTTTAGCTTTTCGCAAAAATCAGAGAAATTCAGAATATTGCCTTGCCGGACTAGGTTGTGCATCGTAGTGCGCTGTAATCGGCTCGTCAGTGCTGACGCGCATCGCCAAGGCGTCACCGTGAACTAGATTCTGCGACAATACGTAGGGCTTGGTGAGCAGCTCTGACAGAAATAGCGCCAACAAGGTGTAAGTCAGAAACAGGTAATACCCCGGTTGCAGGGATGTACCATTCGTCGCCAGAAGAACCATTTCACCGCTGACCGAATTCAAAAGACCAAGTTGATTGGCAATGATCCCGTTAAACCCGATATACGCCATGAAGATGGCCACCACCATGACATCTGCCATGGACCATTTGCCGGAATACAGGACAAAAAACCTGACCAGTGGATTTCGCCTTGCATGGTGAAAATCAAAATAAAATCCCAGCGTCGAGACGATCTTTAGCAGCGGAAAAATAATGCTGAAGGTGATTAGCAAAATGCCGACCAGTTTCATCTCGATGTCCTGATGGTTAATCATGATACTGAACACATCGAGTATGCTTTTGCTTTGGAAATACAACACCTGATTCTCGAAATGGACATGGCTCCCCAGCAACATGAAATTCATCTGCGAGATCTTTGCCTCCATATCGATGGTGGGCGTCGTCACACCGGCGGCCAGCAGGGCAATAAGAACCAGAACGAGAGAGAAATAGCGTGTTCGGGTCAGAGTCTGCTTGCCAAAGGCCGATGCAGTGAATATCACCGCGGCCAGCACGATCAACAGGATGACTTCCCGGACAATCTGCTCATGCCTGTTTGCGATTTCCTCTTTGAGCTTGCCCCTCGCCTCTTCGACATCAAGGGAACCTGTCCCGAGCAGAATCCTGCTCAGTTCCGGCGTGCCCTGAATATCAAAAGTCTGCCTCGAATATTGTTCGAGCTGTTTGTTCAGCGCGGCCTTTAGCTGGCGCTTTGTTTTTGCTTTTGTCAGTTCATGGATAACGGCATCGGCATATTCGGGAATGCCTTTTTTAATTTCATCCAGATTGACGAAGATGTTGATCAAGGATTGCTTCAGCTGCCCCGTTGCTGTTTTTGCATTCTCTTCCCTGATCTTCTTGTCGACCTTGTCGATCAGAGTATTCAGCAGCACCTCGATATGTTTTCGCAGCCGCCGCTCGTTCGTTTTTGAAAGATAAATCTTGTTGATTTCAGCAGCCAGAATGACGGTGACTTGCCGCGTCCACTCATCAATGCTGAGCAGGCCGTATTTGACATGGTTTAGCTCGG
Source organism: Gallionellaceae bacterium (assembly GCA_030823955.1). Classification (GTDB taxonomy): domain Bacteria; phylum Pseudomonadota; class Gammaproteobacteria; order Burkholderiales; family Gallionellaceae; genus PALSA-1006. The sequence goes on along the minus strand of JAVBYO010000002.1, from coordinate 132,690 downwards.
CGTAGTCATTTTTGTTCTGCTGGTTGGCAACAGAATTGAAAATGATCTGCTGGCACAAAATTGCGGAAGCGATGACTATTAAGATTGAAATGAAAAGATTGAGCAGTTTCATGGCTTGGGTTACAGCGCCAGCAGGAATGCCAACAAATCTTTTTTGTCCCGCTCATCCAGCTTCAATTCCAACACGAGGTTAAAAAATTCCACCGTGTCAGCCAGCGTCAGCAAACGGCCATCGTGCAGGTACGGCGGCGAATCCTTGATGCCACGCAACGGAAATGTCTTGATCGGGCCATCGGCTGATGCCGTGCGGCCATTGATGGTGACCTCCTTGAAGAAGCGCTCTACCTTCAAGTTGTGCATGTTGTTATCGGTGTAATACGGCGGGGCATGACACACTGCGCACCGCCCTTTACCAAAAAATATTTCCTGTCCGCGCAATTCGTTCTTGCTGGATTTCGCAGGATCAAGTCTACCGAACAGGTTGAGCTTGGGTGCCGGGGGAAAGTCGAGCAGTGCCTGAAACTCAGCCATGAACTGCACCTGACTGCCGCGTTCTAGAACGTTTATGCCTTTGCGCGCCGCGTCGGCTGGGATGCCGTCGAAGTAAGCACCGCGCTGCTCGAATTCGGTGAAATCTTCCACCGTTTTGAGCGCACGTTGCGAACCAAACAGGCGCTGAATATTCACGCCGCGCAACGATGGTGTGTCGATGCGGTGACGATGTTCATTTGGTCGAATGTCGCCTACCGTGTGAGTGGATGCGTTGGTATGACCGTTGGCATGGCAATCGAAACAGGCCACGCCTTGAGATGCCTTCAGGCTGCGACGATCTTCAGTGGCGTTGAACTGCTGCTGGGGAAAAGGCGTAAGCAGCAAGCGCAAACCTTCGAGTTGCTTAGGATTGAGAATTTCTTTGAACAATTCGTTAAAGTTACCGAGTGTCACCAGTTTCCCTTGTGATACGTCGCCCAGATCGGGTCGCGTCGTCAGGTAGATCGGTGCTGGGAACTCGGGCAAAAAATGATCTGGTAAATCGAAGTCGAGGTCGAAACGGGTCAGGTCGCGGCCAGTCTGTTTCTGCGTTTCCTCAATGAGGTATTTTGGAAAAACCATGCCGCCAGATTCGTGGTGTGGATGCGGCAACGGCAGAAATCCTGTCGGCCAAAGCTGTCTTTCGCGGACTTCTTCCGGTGAGAAAGCTGCGAGTTTGTCCCAAGTCATGCCATGAGCTAGCTTTACACGCACACCTTCTTGTACCTGCTTGCCACGTGACATACTGTTGTTCTTGGCGGGTAGATCAGCGAGGTCATAGCGCTCCGAGAGCAATATTTGCTGGCGTTGTGCGAACTTAGGCTTGTCTGCTTGCAGGTGTTTTGTCTGCGTAGAGAAGTCTTCATCGGCAGCCAAAGCCGTCAACGCAAAACACGCAAGCGCCAAGATCGACAATGCAGACCGAAGCCGACAGGTTCGAGACCAAACTAACATAACGGAAACCTTTTACATTATGATCAGTCTCGATAATATGAGGCAGTGACATGGCAATACTGTTCGGTAAGAAACATAGCCTGCATTCGGGGCTTGCGACATCTATGACTAAACTCCTGATGTCGCTGTTATCCCCATCTTATCCATGAACTAATTCTCAAAGAAGTGGATGGCGTTTAGCAACTCGGGGAAATTGTAAATATTGTAATCCGGTTGGACGCCTGCTTTTTCCTGCGTCCCTTGGTTTGATTTGAAAAACACCTTTTTCATCCCGATTTTCTGTCCGCCAAAAACATCGCGGCACATGTCGTTACCCACCCGGCAACACTGACGCTGTCAGCGGTCTATTCGTAACGTGTAACCAGAGACGTGGCACGGAACGCAGATGACAATCCTTCGATACGCCCAAATGCAGGCTACTCAGGACGAGCGGGCTTCCTCCAAATGGGACACTGCACCGTTCGTGCTGAGTGCCCCTCATCCCCTGCCCATCCCCCGCCAGCGGGGGATGGAAGTTGAATACAATGCTTTGACTATCCTTGGTCTGTTTGTGACACAGCGAGGTTGGAGATGAGCGCTATACGGAGACTTTGACGCAGTTGCGACCGGCATCTTTGGCTGCATACAGGGCGTGATCGACTTTCTGCAACATCGTATCCAGCGTCTGCGGACTGTTGGGATGATGCGCCCCGATGCTGACGGTGAAACTGAAAGATTGTCCACCAGCCTGTATCTGCAACATTCCGATCTCTTCGCGAATACGCTCGGCGATCATCAGCAGGTCTTCTTGGCCGCACTCCGGCAACAACATCAGGAACTCTTCGCCGCCCCAGCGTGCCACATGGTCGTAACCGCGCTTGGAAGCCTGCAACACTTTGGCCGCTTCGCACAAGGCCAGGTCTCCGGCTGCGTGGCCGTAGGTGTCGTTGATACGCTTAAAGTGATCGAGGTCGAGCAACAACAAGCCTAGTGAGCCGCCTTGCCGCGCCTGCCGTGCGATCTCGTTCTCGAACCGATCCATCATGCCGCGCCGGTTGAGCAGGCCGGTGAGGGGGTCGATCTCGGTCAGACGGTGCAGCGCTTCGGTGCGTTCGCGCACTTTGTTTTCCAACTCCTGCTTGCTGTTGTTGACGAACTTGGCCATATCGGCAAAGGAGCGCGACAGATGGGCGATCTCGCCGATACCCGCGATGGGGGGATCGATGTCGAAATCACCGCGCCGTATCTTGTCGGTGGCGGCGCGCAGAATCGCGATCGGTTTCAATACCCAGCGTTGTAGCGCCCAGCCGACCACCAGCAAAGTGAGCATTAGCAACAAGCTGAACAGTACCGGCCCCAAGATCAGGTCGTCGAACAGATCCAGCGTACGATAGTCCATCAGGGTCAGGTCGTACCAGCCGATCTCGGGCAGATACGCCACACCGAGCAGATGTTTTTTACCCTGATAGTCAACCGATAACGTGGCGATGTCGGCTGGCGATCTCGCCAGTTCTTGCATCACTTGCCGCAGCCGTTCGATGTCGGCGGGATTCTTCAACAACACATCGACCTTGATACGCTGACCGACGTCTTTGGCAACCGTCATGTAGTCGATCAGCTTGGGATTGCTGTTCAGTTGGATAGCCATGCTCTGGTCGATGAACAGGTTCTCCACACCCTCCTGCGTGACACTGACCGTCTCTTTGATGAGCTCGGTAAGGTCGATGCCGGTGCCGATGATACCTAGTGTCTCATTGCCATTGCGTATCAACACATTGATCCAGGCCTTGGTCACCTTGAGGTGCACGTCTGGATCAATGTTGACCTGATATTCCTTGCCATCGACCAAGGTGGCATAGAACCATTTGTCTTTCGGACTGGTCGGCGACAACGTATATCGCAGCTGTCTGCCGCCATACTGGTTAATCGCGTCGTTGAAATAATAATTGCCGCTCTGGGCAAAGGCCGCGAAATAACTGTGGTCGCGGAAGTTAAAACGATATCGCTCCATCGCCGCGATGCCGCGCTGCCGCATCGCTTTATCCTGCTCGTGCAGCGCCATATCGATGATGGCCGGTTCGGCGGCCAATTGTCTGGCCAGCGCGATCTCGCGAATCAACGGGGACAGTGTGCGGAACTTGTCGAACATCACCTGCCGCTGGGTGAATTTCTCGCCCCATTGCTGGTTCAGCTTGTCCATCAGCTGATGCGACAGCAACCATGTGATCGACATGAAGCCGACAAAGATCGCGCTCATCAGCAGCAGGAATCTGATTTTTAGTTTCATATGGCTGGCGAATTCGAATTCATTCTTGGATTTTTACATATTTGGCGAACATAAACGACCTTTTAAGCGACTGTATCGGTATGTTTTGCGCCCCGCGACGAACGACATTACGCCACACACACCTTGTTGCGCCCGGAGTTCTTGGCTTGATACAGAGCCCGATCTGACTGATTGAACAGGATATCGATGTTGGCGTCTTTGCCTTGCAGCATGGCAACACCGATCGAAATGGTGAAGTGCAGTGGCAAACCCGCCTCCAAGACCACCGCTGTGGTCGCAACTTTTTCGCGCAGGCGTTCCGCGACCTCGGCTGCTTTTGTCATTTCAGTCTCCGGTAGCAAGATGGCGAATTCCTCTCCACCGATACGACCGACGATATCGATCGTGCGCAGCGTTTCGCGCATCACCTCGCTGAATTTTTGCAATACGATATCGCCCGCCTTATGCCCATGCGTATCGTTGATCGCTTTAAAATGGTCGATGTCGAGCATGAGCATCGACAGAGCGCTGCCATAACGCTGCGCGCGCGCCAGCTCTACCTGCCCTTGTTCGATGAAATAGCGGCGGTTATACAGACCGGTCAGGTAATCCTGATGCGCTTGCTCCTCCAGCCTACTTTTCAGCGCCTCACGTTCGGTGATATCGGTAGATATCCCGCACAATCCCCAAACTCGGGTCTTGCCCGCATCTTCGTATATCGGCGTCTTGATCTCCCAATAGACTCGCCGAGTGCCATTTTCACCTTGGGCGACAACCTCCTCTGTCGTGTCTTCTGCGTGATCGAGCACTCGCGTGTCGATCGCGTGGATCTGCGCCACCGTCTCCGCAGGGAAAAAGCGCGAATCAAGACTGCCACGCAGTTCTTCCGCCGTACAACCGAACAATTCCAGAGTCGCCCGGTTGGCATAGACATAGCGGCGCTGCCTGTTCTTCATATAGATATAAGTCGGCATATGGTCCAGTGCCACACTGAAGTGCTCGACTAGCTCGCGGGCCTCAGCTGCCAGCCGTTCCAGCCCGCGATGGCGGCGTTGGAAAATATAGAGTGCAAATACGGAAAGGGCCGCGAACACCCCGAACAGTCCACCCTGCATCAGTGCGGTGCGACGCCAAGGCTGGAATATTGCATCAAGATCGCGGCTCACAGCCACTACCAGAGGTTGATCCATTCTAAGCGCATCGGGACGGATAGTGCGTTGCGCCATCATTCGCTGTTCTTTGGTGGAATACACCGTTCCCGTCAGCACCGAGACACTCTGTCCGCCATCCCGATGTCTGGAGAAGAATGAACCTGGCTGCGCCAGATTCATTCCGTGCAACGAATCACGGCCGGGGGCCATCAGGAACAGTGTTCCATCGCCATGTGCAAGCGCAGTCCACATGTCCTGCGCATACGATACCGACGACATCAACGTTTTGAAATATTCCGGGTCGAGCGATGCGGTGACTACTCCGGCAAACTCACCGTGCGGCCCGGAGATCATGCGGGTGACATTTAATACATAGATACCGGCCGCACTCTTGAAGGGCCGCGAGACATATAACACTCCGGCATCGGGGTGTTGTCTGACGCTCTGAAAATAATCACGCAGGGAAAAATCGCGGCCGACGAATTGCGTCAGGTTGGATATCCGCAGAATTCCGCGTGCATCCACCACTCCGACAAATCGAATCCCCGGCATCGCATTGACGAGCGCTTTCAGATGGCTCGTGCCGACGCGCACACCTGCGGCCCCTTGCCAGCCGACAGCTTCTCCTCGCACGTTCTCAAGCACCAGCCGGGTGCTGCGCAGCTGATACTCCATGTTCTCAGCGATGACGCGGGCCTGGGTGGATAACTTGTCTTGCTCGCTGGTCGATGTGCGGGCATATTCAAAATAAAGATCGAATATGATCGCACTACCCAATAGGGTCAGGAGAAAAGCCAGCCATAGCCACATGGCTCGGAATGAGGTGCTCATGATCTGATCCGACGCGGGTATTCGTTATTCATCCAGATGGTTCTTCGTACCACTGCCATCAACAAAATTTCTGGACTGATTGTACCTTCCATATGCCGTCGCCAATAGTCCTGCAATGGGCATAGTCGCGGCGGATGCAGGGGTATTAAGGCCCTGCCGGTAGCGCACTTTCGAATCAGCCGATGTCCCCATCCACATAGAACCAGCGCCCCTCCTCGCACACAAAGCGGCTGACTTCATGCAGCCGATGTGCGCGGCCTTGCACTTTGTAACGTGCGACGAATTCAACGATGGCGTGTCCGGCATCTGGCTGTACGTAACGCTTCACTTCGAGGCCCAGCCATTTGGTCGGCGCTTCTTGCGCCAAACCCAGTGATGTCGGTCGCGTGGAGGGATGCCAGGTTGCCAGCAGGTAATCTTCCTTGAGTTGCGTGTAGGCGGTGTAGCGCGAGCGCATGAGGGCTTCGGCGGTGGGAGCGGGTGCGCCGCTCTCCACATAACGGGCACAGCAGTCGGTGTAGGGTTTGCCGCTTTCGCAGGGGCAGAGTTTCATAGTCATATGCTGTCACTGTAGGAGCGGGCGATGCCCGCGACAAAGCATACGCGGGCATCGCCCGCTCCTACATTCTCTCTTACGTTTGCCACAGCGGCGGCTCCTCCATCAGCGCGATCTGTTCGCGCAATTCGAGGATGCGATTTTGCCAATAGATCTGCGTATTGAACCAGGGGAAGGCCTGCTTGAAAGCGACATCGTCCCAGCGCCGGGCTAACCATGCGGAATAATGGATCAGTCGCAAAGTGCGCAGGGCTTCGATCAGATGCAGTTCGCGTGCATCGAATTCGCAGAAATCTTCATAGCCCGCGAGTACGTCGCCCATTTGTTTTACGCGGTCTTCGCGCTCACCGGAGAGCAGCATCCACAGATCCTGCACCGCAGGCCCCATGCGGCTGTCGTCAAAGTCGACGAAGTGCGGGCCATCGTCCGTCCACAACACGTTACCCGCATGGCAGTCGCCGTGCAGGCGCAAGGTCTGCACCTTGCCCGCACGCGCAAAGCAATGGCGCACGCCCTCCAGCGCCTGATCGATCACGCTGCGATACGCTGCCGTGATGTCGGCGGGGATGAAGTTGTTGGATAACAGATAATCGCGTGGCTCGACGCCGAAAGTCTCGATGTTCAACTCGGGTCGATGCTGAAAACCCTTGGTCGCCCCCACCGCATGGATGCGCCCGAGGAACCGCCCCAGCCATTCCAGCGTGTCGCGATCCTCCAGCTCCGGCGCGCGACCGCCCTTCTTCTCGAACACCGAAAAACGGAAGCCTTCGAAGTGGTGCAGCGTGCTGCCATTTATCGTCAGCGCAGGCACCACCGGAATCTCGCGCTCCACCAGCTCCTGCACAAAGGCATGTTCTTCAAGAATGGCCTCATTCGTCCAGCGCGCCGGACGATAGAACTTCGCCACCAGCGGCGCGCCATCTTCGATGCCCACCTGATACACGCGGTTTTCGTAACTGTTCAGCGCGAGCAGACGGCCATCACAACGTAGGCCGGTGCTCTCCAGCGCGTTGAGTACACAGTCCGGCGTCAGCAGGGAATAGTTCGGTGTCGTCATATCAACACCCTACTTCATTTTTTATATCGTTGCACTTCCGCCAGCCCGAGTGCATTCCATCCCTCATGCCCGAGCTTCTGCATGGTCTCGATGTTCTTTTCAAAAATCATTTCGGCTTCGGGGAATGCGGCCACGGCTTCATCTATGCTTTCTTCGCGCAGAATGTGCAGTGTCGGGTAGGGCGAGCGGTTGGTGTAGTTGGTGATGTCGTCCAGTTCGGTGTCGGCGAACTGGTACTGCGGGTGCATGCTGGCGACTTGAAGCACGCCCGCGAGATCGACATCCTCCAGAGCGGCATCCACGACTTCAAGAAAGTCGTTGTAGTCAAGAAAGTCAGTGAGCACGTGCGGATGGATGAGCAGGATGGTGTCGATCTCTTCGCGACCGGCTTCTGCCAACACTTCGAATTCACTCAGTACGTCCGCCAATAATTCCTCTGGCGTTTGCGCGGCACTCACCACATAGCGCACTTGGTTCTTGACGTGTACGCCCTTGGCGAACGGGCACAAGTTGAGGCCGATCACCGCGCGCTCAAGCCACAGCTTGGTGGCGGCGATGGCTTCTTCGTTGGTTACAGTTGAGTTCATTTTGGAGCTCCATTGAGCCCCTCTCCCGCAAGCGGGAGAGGGGTTGGGGTGAGGGACGGTAGGTTTCAGCCTGTTTGGATGGTAACGACCGCCCCTCATCCCCAGCCCTTCCCCCGCCTGCGGGGGAAGGGAGCATCAGCGTCCGCGCCCGCCGGAACGGTGCAACACCGGAGCGGCACCGCGACCTGCGCCGTGTCCACCCGCCGGCTTGCCGCCCGTACCAGTGCGCGGTGCACCGCCGGTGCGGGCTTGTCCGCCACCCGAACGGGGCTGGCTGCGCCCCTGGCCCTGCCGTTGTCCGCCGCCGCCGCGATTCTGCCCGTTGAGGATAGGCTCCGCCTTGATGCGCGGGTCGGGCTCGAAACCGGGAATCTGCACCACCGGGATTTCGCGTTTGGTGAGGCGCTCAATATCGTGCAACAGCTTATGTTCATCGATACATACCAGCGAACTGGCTTCGCCGTTGCTACCGGCCCGTCCGGTACGCCCGATACGGTGCACGTAGTCTTCCGCCACGTTGGGCAACTCGTAGTTCACCACGTGCGGCAATTCGCTGATATCGATACCGCGTGCGGCGATGTCGGTGGCGCACAACACTTGCAGTTTGCCGGTCTTGAATTCGGCCAGGGCGCGGGTACGTGCTGCCTGGCTCTTGTTACCGTGAATGGCCATCGCAGAGATGCCGTCCTTGTTCAGGAACTCGGCCAGATTATTGGCACCGTGTTTGGTGCGAGTGAACACCAACACCTGGAACCAGTTGTGCTCTTTGATGAGGTGCGTGAGCAGTGCGCGCTTGCGTTCGCGGTCTACCGGGTACACGCGCTGCTCGATCAGTTCGTTGGCTTGATTGCGGCGCGCGACTTCGATCAGCGCCGGATTGGTGAGCAGACCATCGGCCAGCAACTTGATCTCGTCGGAGAAGGTGGCGGAGAACAGCAGGTTCTGGCGTTGCTTGGGCAACACGGCGAGGATCTTTTTGATATCGCGGATGAAACCCATGTCCAGCATACGATCCGCTTCGTCCAGCACCAGGATCTCGACATGCGACAGATCGACGGTCTTTTGTTGCAAATGGTCAAGCAGGCGGCCCGGTGTCGCCACCAGAATATCCACGCGGCCATGCAGTTGTTTGATCTGCGGATTGATGTTCACGCCGCCGAACATCATCATGGAACGGAGCGGCAAATATTTGCCGTATTCGCGCACGCTTTCTTCCACTTGGGCGGCGAGTTCGCGCGTGGGAGTGAGCACTAGCGCGCGAATAAATGCTTTGCCTGCAACAGGTTTTCCCATCAGGCGTTGCAACAGCGGCAGGGTGAATCCGGCAGTTTTGCCGGTGCCGGTCTGTGCGCCGCCCATAAGGTCGCCGCCTTTGAGGATGACCGGAATGGCCTGGGCCTGAATGGGGGTTGGTTCGGTATAACCGCGTTCTGAAACGGCGCGGACGATTTCTTCGGACAAGCCGAGCGCTGCAAATGACATATGAACTTTCTATTGATTACATCGGCCTGTCACGCCAACGGCGCGCCAGTCTTAGGCTGAATGAGGGAAAACGAACCGGATTCGGTAGCGGAGGATCAAGACTGAAGCGATCTCCGTGCGACGCATTGTAACAGACTGGGCGAGGTACACGGCGGCAACTCGCTCGCCCGAATATATAGGCCTAGCACTAGATATTCTGCGCGCTTGCGACTTTAACGCAGCTTGTGCATGATGCGCCCCTGTCGGAGACCGATTCTTGGCCAGCTTAACGGGAATGAAAATGCACTCTGAACTTTCGAAAGATGTTACCGAACATGTGTTGATGGGAATCTCGATCCCGCCCTGCCCGGCTTCGCTGACTTCCATCATGCACGAAGCGAAACATCCATCCACCGATTTTGCGAAACTCTCCCATTTGATCAGCCGGGATGCGGGCGTCGTCGCCCCCCTGCTCAAGCTGGCCAACTCCCCCTTCATCGGACTTAAAAGCAAAGTGAACTCGGTGTTCCAGGCTGTCAGCGTGCTGGGCGCGCAAAACACCCTGAACCTGGTGCAGAACATCGCACTGCGCCAGAGTCTGGGTGGCGGCTCACAAAGTTTCGACAAGTTCTGGGAGCGCTCGAGTCTGGCCGCCACCATCGCCGAGAAGATCGCAGCAAGGTTTCCGCATCTATCGCGGGATGATGCCTATCTCACCGCCCTGTTCCACGATTGCGGCATCCCCGTGCTGATGATGAAGTTTCCGGACTATCGTCAGGCCGTGATGACCCAGTGCAAAGAAGGCAAGCCGATCTGCGATGTCGAGAACGATCTCTTTTCCACCTCGCACACCGTGGTGGGCCATATGTTGACGCGCAGCTGGATGTTGCCCGGACATATCAGCAAAGCCATCCTGCATCACCACGACGACTCCATTTTTGCTTCCACGGACGAAAGCATCAGCGGTATCGTGTGCAGTCTGGTCGGCATCGTGCACATGGCCGAACACATCACTGACGAACACCTGCACGTCAGGGATCAGGCTGAATGGCATCAGTTCGAGAGTAGTGTGCTCGAACATTTCGAGATGTCATCCCAGGAGTTTCTCGAACTCAAGGGTGACATGCTGGCCTTCCTGAACGGCGAATGATGTTTGCACCCCGGCATCTGCGCCAGATGCCGGGAAGCGCGGTTTAGACGTTGAACAGGAAGTTCATCACGTCGCCGTCCTGCACGACGTAGTCTTTCCCCTCCACCCGCATCTTGCCTTTCTCTTTGGCCCCCGCCTCGCCGCCGCAGGCAATGAAATCGGCATAAGAAATGGTCTGGGCACGAATGAAGCCCTTTTCAAAATCCGTATGGATGACACCTGCCGCCTGTGGTGCGGTATCGCCTTTGTGGATGGTCCAGGCACGCACTTCTTTCACACCCGCAGTGAAATAGGTCTGCAAACCGAGCAAGTCGTAGCCGGTACGGATCAACCTGTTCAGTCCGGGTTCATCCAGACCGAGATCGGCTAGGAATTCTTTCTTGTCGGCATCTTCCAGATCGGCCAGCTCAGCTTCGATCTTGGCGCACAGCGCCACGACAGGCGCGCCCTCTTTCGCCGCATGTTCACGCAGCCGATCAAGGTGCGGGTTGTTCTCGAAACCATCTTCCAGCACGTTGCCCACATACATCGCCGACTTGATGGTGAGCAGGCACAGCGGCTTGATGATCTCTTTTTCCTCTTCGCTGAGACCGAAGGTGCGCGCAGGTTTGCCCTCGTTCATGTGCGGCAGTAACTTTTCCAGCACCGAGATCAACTTTTGCGCATCCTTGTCTCCGGATTTGGCTTTTTTACCATCGCGCTGGATGGTGCGCTCAACTACGGCAAGGTCGGCCAGCGCCAGTTCGGTAAGGATGACTTCGATATCGGACAGAGGATCGACTTTGCCCGCCACATGCACCACGTTCTCATCATCAAAACAGCGCACCACATTCACGATGGCGTCGGTCTCACGAATGTTGGCAAGAAACTGGTTACCCAACCCCTCTCCCTTGGATGCGCCCGCAACCAGACCGGCGATGTCAACGAACTCGACAATAGCGGGCTGCATACGTTGCGGTTTGACGATCTTGGCCAGCTCGTCCATGCGCGGATCGGGCACCTCGACAATGCCGACGTTGGGCTCGATGGTGCAGAAGGGATAGTTCTCCGCTGCGATGCCGGCTTTGGTGAGTGCGTTGAACAGGGTGGACTTGCCGACATTAGGCAGACCGACAATACCGCATTTGAGACTCATGATGACTTCCTTGCTGATTGGTGCTGCACACAGACAGATCTGTTGATCGTCAAGATAATCGGGCGGGGGCGCACAAGGGAGACAGAACCGTAGATCTTGCACGCGACCGATTCCGTCCGGATTCTGCGGCGATTATAACACTCGCCACGCACCCGCTCCAGAACCGGGGCGAGTCAGATCACCTTGCCTGGGTTCAGCAACCCGGCGGAATCCAAGCTGCGTTTGATGTTGCGCATCAGCTCCAGCTCCAGGGCGCTTTTGTAGTGGGTGATCTCGTCTCGCTTGAGTTGACCCAATCCGTGTTCGGCACTGATACTTCCGTCCAGCCCGGCCACGACCCCGTACACGATACGATTGACTTCATGTTCGTGCTGCGCGATGAACGCGCCGTTGCGCGCGGCATCCAGCATGGAGATGTTGTAATGGATGTTACCGTCACCGAGGTGACCGAAAGCGACGATACGGATACCGGGATAAGCCGCACGCAGGGCGGCACTGGCCTGGGTAATGAATTCCCCGACATGACTGATGGGCACGGAGACATCATGTTTGACGCTGATACCTTCGGCCTTCTGTGCTTCAGCGATGTTTTTGCGTATCCGCCACCAGCGCTCCGCCGCCGTCTCGTCGGCGGTGACTTCAAATTCGGCGATCCCGTCGCCGAAGGTACGCAACGCTTCGGACAAGACACCGTCGAGCGGAGCCGGCAGCACATCAGCCAACTTGGTGATAACCAGCCACTCATGCCGTAGCGCGAACGGCTCGGCGGTATTATCGATATGTTTCAATACCAGATCGAGGCAGGAGCGGGAGATGAGCTCGAAACCGCTGATCTTGTCGCCGCAAGTGGCACGCAGATGCGATAACAATAACACGGCCTCGGCAGGATCCCGCACCGCGATGCAGGCGGTCGCGGTTGACCTCGGGCGGGGATAGAGCTTGAGTGCGGCGGCGGTGATGATGCCCAGTGTACCTTCTGCACCGATGAACAGATGCTTCAGGTCGTAGCCGGTATTGTCTTTACGCAACCTGCGCAGGCCGTTCCAGATGCGTCCGTCCGGCAGCACCACTTCCAGCCCCAGCATCAGATCGCGCGCGTTGCCATAACGCAGCACCCCGATACCCCCGGCGTTGGTGGACAGATTGCCACCGATCTCGCAATGCGGGGCGATGGCGGTCAATCCGAGCGGGAACAGGCGATCTGCCTCTTCTGCGGCAGCATACAGCGCGGCGAGCTTGCAGCCCGCCTCCACCGTCATGGTGTAGTTGATGGCATCGACAGCACGGATACGATCCATACGCGAGAGATTGATGACGACTTGCCTGCTACCGTTTGCAAGCGGAACCGAAGCGCCGCACAGGCTGGTGTTGCCGCCCTGCGGCACGATGGCGATGTTATTGGCCACACACAGCTTCACCACCTCGCTGACCTGCCGTGTATCGGCGGGAAATACGACAGCCAGGGCTTCTCCGGCATACCTTCCCCGCCAATCCTTGCAAAAAGGGGCGGCTGCTTGTGCTGTCAATATCCCGTCACTGGCGACTATTGCCGCCAGAGCAATATTTATATCTTGGTCTTTCATGGTGTTGTCCGGCGCGCAACGCGCCGGCAAGTTGAGCGGTATCAGTAACCGGTTCTGGCATGAACCTCGGGCAGTTGATGGCCTTCGGAGATCAGCGCCCAGATCAGCAACGCGACACTTTCGGTGGCAATAACGGTATTGCGGTTCGCCGATGTCATCAGTTTCTCCCGGAGCTCCTTGCGCACTGCGGCCGAGCCGGTCAGGTCAAACAGGATATCGATGCCTGCACTCTGCGCAATCAATTGGTCGATGTCCAGGTTCTCTATGCCGTGTGCTTTGGCGAGCTTGGTGCCCGCCGTGTCGCCTTTTTCTGCGACTGCAACGATGCTGACGCCCTTTGCAGACTGTTCCAGCAACTTCTCCAGAAAAACCGTACCTACCCTACCTAGTCCGACGATTGCGATGGATTGCTTTGACATTTTCTCATCCTCCCGTTTGGTGTTGTAAAAATAACCGGCCTTACCTTACGAACGACAGATACCCTCCCAATCCCGTAAACAAATCATCTCACCGGCGCGACAACTAGGCTGCCGGTGTCTTCACAGTACGCAACGGTGCGATCCACATCTGGTACAACGAGGTGAATATCATCACGGTCGCGGCCATACTGTAGCCGAAACCGCCGATGATGACCAACCATGCGAAGTTGGGGCTCCACTTGGTCAGCCACCAAGCCAGGATGTCAACGATCAGGAAGGCGAACGGAGTAAAAATCAGGATCGCTTTGGTTCGCGGCGAGAATCCGGTCGCGTAGGTGAATATCCAGCCCACGAAGAAGAAGATGAAGGAGATGCCGAATAGGTGGATATGCGAAACGCGGGTCAGGGTAGAGACGGTTGCACCACTGTCGACTGCGGTCATCGTATCCATCACTGCCTTGTCGCTGATGTCGGCCAGTCCCGGCACATTGGCATGACAGGGCGAACAGTATTGATCCACATCCATGGAGATACGCTCTTCCCACTCGTTCTGCGGCGCGCCGCTCTCCGCCCATTTGATCAGGGCCAGGCGTACTTCGGGCGGTGCGTTGTCTTTCATCGAGCCGTTGAGTTTGCTCACCAGCTTGGAGCCGTCACGTTTGCCATAATAACTGTATACGATGTCATCTACAGACAAGCCGAGCTTGCCGTCCGCCATGCCGTGGGTAAGCATGATCTGCACGCCCGCGAACAGCAATCCAAGACCGACGGCCAACAGGTATCCGGTGAACAGGGTCCTTGTGGGCAATGCCAGATCTCCCAGGGTGAATCGTTGTATCTCTTTCATGTCCTGCTCCATGCGATTGAATTGCGTGCATTATACGCCGCGCCCCGAGATGCGCGAGTTGATGCCTAAAATTCCAGCGGGTCGATGTCCAGCGACCAACGCAGCTTCTGCGCGGGCAACCCATCCAGTAACGGCTTCCATACTCGCAAGAATGTCTGTAGCGCTTTGCGGGTGTCACTCTGCACCAGCAGTTGCGCGCGGAAGTGGTTCGCTCGCTTCGGCAAAGCGGATGGAAGCACGCTATACACGTCCACCGGCATGGCCAATTGCAACGCCTGTCCGCGCGCCTGTTGCAGGAAGGTGTATACCTCCTGTTCCTGCCTGCCTTCGGCACTTAACAACACCTGATAGGCGAACGGCGGAAAGTCCGCCGACTGACGCTCTGCTAGCAATATCTGCGCCCATGTGTCGAAATCATGCGCCCGCAATGCACGGAATAAAGGGTGGTCGGGAAAGGCAGTCTGTACCAATACTTCTCCCGGCTTGTCGGCGCGCCCGGCGCGGCCGGCCACCTGCGCGAGCTGGGCAAAGAGTTTTTCCGAGGCGCGAAAATCCGCACTGTACAGCGCTCCGTCCGGATTCAGCACCCCGACCAGCGTCAGATTGGGGAAGTCGTGGCCTTTCGCCAGGATCTGGGTTCCCACCAGGATATCGACCTCTTCATCGTGGATCTGTTTGCGCATCACACTCCACGCGCCTTTATTGCGCGTGCTGTCCCGGTCCACCCGCAAGATACGCGCCGCCGGAAAGTGTGTGCGTAGCGCTTCTTCGACACGCTGCGTACCGATACCGACCGGCTGCAGATCGGTGTTGCCGCAACCCGGACAGGCATGGGGTACACGTTCCTGATGGCCGCAGTGGTGACAACGTAAACGGCGGTCCTTCAGATGCAGCACCAGTTTGCCGGCGCATTTTGTGCAACCCGACAGCCAGCCGCAGGCGGTACACATCAGCACCGGGGCATAACCGCGACGGTTGATGAACACCAGGCTCTGTTCTTTGCGTTGCAGACGCAGCTCCAGTGCGCTCAGCATGGCTGGGCTGAGACCGTCCTGCAGCGGTGTATTCGCAATGTTCAGGCAGCGCACTTGCGGTAATTGTGCCTGTTCGGTTGCGCGTTGCGCCAGCTTGAGCAGTTGATAACGCCCGCTTTGCGCATTGTGGTAACTTTCCAGCGACGGTGTGGCGGAGCCCAGCACGATGGGCACTCCGCGCTGATTGGCGCGGAAGATGGCGACATCGCGGGCCGAGTAACGCAGGCCGTCCTGTTGCTTGAACGAGGCATCATGCTCCTCATCCACCAGGATCAGACCGAGTCGCGGCAGCGGGGTGAACACCGCCAGCCGGGTGCCGAGCACGATACGCGCGCGGCCAGACTGTGCGCGCAGCCATTTCTTTACCCGTTCGCCATCACTTAGCCCGCTGTGCAGACTGGCCAGCTCGGTATCGGGAAAACGGTCGTGAAAATACTGCTCCAATTGCGGCGTGAGATTGATCTCGGGCACCAACAGCAACACCTGTCCGCCGCGGTGCAACACCTGTTGCATCAGATGCACATACACCTCGGTCTTGCCGCTACCGGTGATACCGTGCAACAGGAAGCAGCGGTAATCCCGCGCTGCGGCCACGGCATCCACCGCGCGCTGCTGGGCCTCGGATAAAACGTGAACGTCGTTAAAGACGTGCGCCTCGGGTGCGAGTTCCGGTACAACGCTGCATTCCACCCAGCCCTCTTCCAGCAGCACCTTGAGATTGGCCGATACACTGGACGACAACACACGCAATTTCGTTTCGCTGGCAGGGCCTTCATGCAAGGCCTGCAAGATGCGCCGCTGTACCTGGCGGCGCTTGGGGAACTCTTCCAGATCGAGCATCCGTCCCCGCTCCGACAGAAGGTAGCTCGACTCCTGCTTTATTGTGACCACTTCTTGCGCGCGCAAACGTGCCGGCAACGCGGACATAACGGTCATGCCCAGCGGATGATGGTAATACTCGCTGCAAAACCGTAACAATGTCAGCAGTTCAGCCGGCAACGGCGGCACATCTTCCAGCACGCGCACGATAGACTTGATGCGATCCGTTGCCAGATCGGAATCCTCCGACAATTCCATCACGATGCCCACCAGCTGTTTGCGCCCGAACGGAACCAGCACGCGCTGGCCTGTTTCGACCGCGATATCCGCCCCGACGAGATAATCGAACAGGGTTGACAAAGGCACATCCAGCGCGATTCGAACTATGGGCATGTTAATGGCTTTTTTTGTGGTGAATTCTGTGGAATTTCGCCAATACACTTGATGGATATGGGTATTTTTTCTTATGCACAAATCCTGTGGATAACTATGTGCATAAGGTCTCAACAATACGGCTAACTGCTAATGATATATACGGTTTTTTGCTCTGCCCAAATTTCGGGCTGCATAATTATGGCTTATTTATCAACGTATTGCGCAACAAACAACAAAGGCCGCAGGAAACAACCTGCGGCCTTTGTCTGATCCGATGCCTTGTGTATAACCGCATCGCTTGTCAAGCGCTTTTAATGATATTTTTTGCTGAGCTCATGCACGGCTTGCACCAGCGCGGCGGCATTGTCCGGGTCAGTGAATTGCGAGATACCGTGCCCCAGATTGAACACATGACCGCTACCGTAACCATAGCTGCCCAAGACTTTCTCGACTTCGTTGCGAATCACATCGGGAGTGGCGAACAAGACCGTCGGGTCGATATTGCCCTGTAGCGCGACTTTGTGGCCGACCTTCTGACGCGCCACACCGATGTCCATGGTCCAGTCCAGACCGACCGCGTCACAACCGATATCGGCGATGCTCTCGATCCACAATCCGCCGCCCTTGGTGAACACGATGGAAGGGATGCGTACGCCGTCTTTTTCCTTGATCAGCCCGGCCACGATACGCTGCATATAGGGCAGCGAGAATTCATGATACGCGCCGTGTGACAGCGCCCCGCCCCAGGAATCGAAGATCATCACGGCTTGCGCGCCAGCTTCGATCTGCGCGTTCAGGTATTGCGTCACGGCATCAGCAGTCGTACTGAGGATGTGGTGCATCAGCTTGGGCTCTTTGTACATCAAGGTCTTCACCTTGGCGTAGTCGCTGCTGCTGCCGCCCTCGACCATGTAGCAGGACAGGGTCCACGGGCTGCCGGAGAAACCGATCAGCGGCACGCGCCCATCCAGCGCTTTGCGAATTTGCGTTACCGCATCGGTCACATATTTCAAATCTTTGCCGATGTCCGGCACGCGCAACGCCTTGATTTCGGCTTCCGTCTTCAGCGGGCGCTCGAACTTCGGGCCTTCGCCTTCGGAAAAATACAGTCCCAAGCCCATCGCATCGGGCACGGTCAGGATGTCGGAGAACAGAATGGCGGCATCCAGCGGGAAACGATCCAGCGGTTGCAAGGTCACTTCCGTCGCCATGTCCGGGCTCTTGCACAGGTCGAGGAAGCTGCCTGCGCGCTTGCGCGTGGCACAGTATTCCGGCAAGTAACGGCCTGCCTGGCGCATCATCCACAATGGAGTGTATTCGGTAGGCTCTCGCAACAACGCGCGCAAAAAAGTGTCGTTCTTTACTTTGAAGTTCATGGTGATCCCTAAAGAATTTCACCACAGAGACACAAAAACACGGAGAAAAACAAAACCTCAAACCAAAACTCATGCACCAACCAACCCATAATCATTTTGTGCGCTGTCGAATCAGTTTCTGTTGTTGCCTTTCTCTGTGTCTCGGTGTCTCTGTGGTGGATTTGTTTTTATTTTTTATTATCGGGGCAAAACGGAGCTGCCCATCAAATACTCATCCACTGCACGTGCCGCTTGTCGCCCCTCGCGGATCGCCCATACCACCAGCGACTGGCCGCGCCGCATATCACCCGCGGCAAATACCTTCTTGGCACTGGTCTGGTAACAGAGCGCGCCTTCGGTAGCGGCTTTGATATTGCCACGCGCGTCCTTCTCGACCCCGAATGCATCCAACACCTGCGCCAGCGGATTGGTGAAGCCCATAGCGAGGAACACGAAGTCGGCTTTGATCTCGAACTCGCTGCCCGGCACTTCGCCCATCTTGCCGTCCTTGAATTCGACGCGTACTGCCTTGATGGCTTTAAGCACGCCGTTCTCGCCGACGAATTCCTTGGTGGCGATGGCCCAGTCGCGTACGCAACCCTCGTCATGCGAACTGGAGGTGCGCAACTTGAGCGGCCAATACGGCCAGGTCAGCGGCTTGTTCTCTTGATCCGGTGCGCGCGGCATCACTTCGATCTGGGTCACCGATGCCGCACCGTGGCGGTTCGAAGTACCGACACAGTCCGAGCCGGTGTCGCCGCCGCCGATGACGACGACATCTTTGCCCGCGACATTGATCGGGTTCTTGCCGTCACCGGCCACTTCTTTGTTCTGCGGAATGAGGAACTCCAGTGCGTAATACACACCTTTCAACTCGCGCCCCGGCACCGGCAGGTCGCGCGGCTGCTCGGCACCTCCCGCGAGGATCACGGCATCGAACTCCTTTTGTAGCTCTTTCGGGCTGACGACCTTCTTCGCATCGTTGGCGATACCCTTGCCCGGCAGTTCTTTGCCGACAAAGGTATTCGTCTGGAACTTGACGCCTTCGGCGGCAAGTTGTGCCATGCGCCAGTCGATCAAACGCTTGTCCAGCTTGAAGTCTGGGATGCCGTAACGCATCAGACCGCCGATACGGCTGTTCTTCTCGAACACCGTCACCGCGTGACCGGCGCGCGCCAATTGTTGTGCCGCAGCCAGACCGGACGGGCCGGAACCAACCACCGCGACCTTTTTACCGGTCTTTTTCTGTGCGGGTTGCGGAACCACCCAGCCGCTCTCGCCGCCCTTATCGATGATGGCGTGTTCGATCGACTTGATACCGACAGCGTCGTTGTTGATGTTCAGCGTACACGCCGCTTCACACGGTGCCGGGCAGATGCGGCCGGTCACTTCGGGGAAGTTGTTGGTGGAATGCAACACGTCCAGCGCCTGCTTCCAGTTGCCGCGATATACCAGGTCGTTCCAGTCGGGGATGATGTTGTTGACCGGGCAACCGTTATTGCAGAACGGAATGCCGCAATCCATACAGCGCGCGCCCTGCTGTTTGGCCTCGGCATCACTCAGATGCGCGACGAACTCCTGATAATGCTTCAGACGCTGCTCGACCGGCGCGTAACCTTCACTGACGCGATCAAATTCCATGAATCCGGTTGGCTTACCCATTATGCGGCCTCCTTCTGTTGCGCCGCTATCTCTAGCAAGGCACGACGGTATTCGGTCGGCATGACCTTCACGAATTTGGGCAGGTACGTCGCCCAGTTGTCCAGTATCTGTTTGGCACGGGCACTGCCGGTATAGCGCAGATGCTTTTCGATCTTGCCGCGCAGGGCGGCCTCATCGGCCTTGTTCAGATGGTTGAAATGCACACGACCATGTGTGTCGAGCGCGCCCATCTCGCTGGCGGCGACCTCTTCCGGCACCGGCTCCAGTTGCACCATAGACATGTTGCAGCGTTTGGGGAAGGTGCCGTCCTCGTCCAACACATAAGCCACGCCGCCGGACATGCCCGCAGCGAAATTGCGCCCGGTCGATCCCAGCACGATAACCATGCCGCCGGTCATGTATTCGCAGCCATGGTCGCCCACGCCCTCGACCACCGCCACCGCGCCGGAATTGCGCACCGCGAAACGTTCGCCGGCCACGCCGCGGAAATAACATTCACCCGAGGTCGCGCCGTACAACACGGTGTTGCCCACGATGATGTTCTCTTCCGCCACAATCTTGCAATCCGCCGCCGGCTTGACGACCACGCGACCGCCGCACAGACCCTTGCCCACGTAGTCGTTACCCTCACCGTTCAGCTCGAAGCTGACACCGTGCGCCAAAAAGGCCGCGAAACTCTGGCCGGCGGTACCGTACAACTTCACATTGATGGTGCCGTCAGGCAAGCCCGCCTGGCCGTAACGCTTGGCGACTTCATGCGACAACATGGTACCGACGGTACGGTTGACGTTGCTGATGTTGGCCTCGATGTTGACCACACGTTTTGCGTCCAGCGCCTCTTTGGCCTGGGCGATCAACTGGTTGTCCAGCGCCTTGATGAGTTCGTGATCCTGCGTCTCGGTATGGCGACGGGCCACTTCGGCACCGACCTTCGGCTGATAGAAGACCTTGGAGAAATCCAGCCCCTGCGACTTCCAATGCGCGATGCCCTGTTTCACATCCAGCAAATCGCTGCGCCCGATGAGGTCGTCGAACTTGCGGATACCCATCTGCGCCATCAGCTCGCGCACTTCTTCGGCAACGAAGAAGAAATAGTTCACCACGTGTTCCGGCTGGCCGGTGAATTTTTTGCGTAGCGCCGGGTCTTGCGTGGCCACGCCGACCGGACAGGTGTTGAGGTGGCATTTGCGCATCATGATGCAGCCTTCCACCACCAGCGGTGCCGTGGCGAAACCGAATTCGTCCGCTCCCAGCAGCGCACCGATCAGCACATCGCGTCCGGTCTTCAACTGACCGTCCACCTGCAGGCCGATACGGCCGCGCAGCTTGTTCAGCACCAAGGTCTGCTGCGCCTCGGCCAGACCCAGCTCCCACGGTGTACCCGCGTGTTTGATGGAGGACAGCGGCGACGCACCGGTACCGCCGTCAAAACCGGACACCACGATGTGGTCGGCCTTGGCTTTGGAAACACCAGCCGCCACGGTGCCCACACCGATCTCGGATACCAGCTTGACCGAAATTGACGCGGTCGGATTGGAATTCTTCAGATCGTGGATCAGTTGTGCCAGATCCTCGATGGAGTAGATGTCATGATGCGGGGGAGGAGAGATCAGACCCACTCCCGGCACCGAGAAACGCAGCTTGGCGATGTACTCGGACACCTTGCCACCGGGCAACTGTCCGCCTTCGCCGGGCTTCGCACCCTGTGCCATCTTGATCTGGATCTGGTCCGCGCTGCTCAGGTATTCGGCTGTCACACCGAAGCGCCCCGATGCGACCTGTTTGATGCGTGAACGCAGCGAGTCGCCGTCTTTCATCACCAGATCGGCTTCGATACGTTTCTTGCCGATGATCTCGGACAACTTCTCGCCCGCATGCAAAGTGCGGAAGCGGTTGGCGTCTTCACCACCCTCGCCGGTATTGGACTTGCCGCCGATGCGGTTCATCGCGATGGCCAGGGTCGTGTGTGCTTCGGTCGAGATGGAACCCAGCGACATCGCGCCGGTGGCGAAACGTTTGACGATCGCTTGCGCAGGCTCGACTTCGGCCAGCGGCACGGGTGCGCCCAGTGGCCGAATCTCAAACAGACCACGCAAGGTCTTCAGTTTGTTCGCCTGCTCGTTGATCAGCGTGGCATACTCTTTGTAGGTGTTGAAGTTGTTGGAACGCGTCGCATGCTGCAACTTGGCGATGGAATCCGCCGTCCACATGTGCTCCTCGCCGCGTGCACGCACCGCATATTCCCCGCCCGCTTCCAGCATATCGGCCAGCACCGGATCGGTACTGAACGCCGCGCTATGCATACGCGCGGCCTCCTCCGCCACTTCCGCCAGGCCGATACCTTCGATCTGCGTCGCCGTGCCGGTGAAATACTCGGCCACGAACTCCGCATTCAATCCGATCGCCTCGAAGATCTGTGCGCCGCAATAGGACTGGTAAGTCGAGATACCCATCTTGGACATCACTTTCAACAGGCCTTTGTTGATGCCTTTGATGAAACGTTTTTTAGCTTCTTTTGCATCGATGCCGCCGGGCAGTTGCGCGGCGATGGATGTGATCGTGTCGAACGCCAGCCACGGGCACACTGCTTCCGCACCATAACCGGCCAACAGGGCGATATGGTGTGTCTCGCGAGCGGAGCCGGTATCCACCACCAAACCGGTGCTGGTGCGCAGACCGGCGCGTACCAGATGATGATGCACACCGGAAGTTGCCAGCAGTGCGGGGATCGCCACACGTTCGCGCGTCACATTGCGGTCGGACAGGATCAGGATGTTGTAGCCGTCGGCCACGGATTGGCTCGCGGCCTTGCGCAATGCTTTCAGTGCGGCGGCACAACCCTTGGTGCCCTGTTTGGCCGGATAAGTGATATCCAGTACCAGCGCCTTGAATTGGCCCTTGGTCGCCTTGTGGATGTTGCGCAACTTGGCGATATCATCATTCGACAATACCGGCTGATGCGCTTCGAGACGCAAAGGTGGATTAGTCTCGTCGATGCCCAACAAGTTGGGTTTGGGGCCGATGAAGGTGGTCAGCGACATGACGATCTCTTCGCGGATCGGGTCGATCGGCGGATTGGTCACCTGCGCGAACAGTTGCTGGAAGTAGTTGTACAACACCTTGTTCTTGTTCGACAGCACCGGCAAAGCAGCATCCGTCCCCATCGAGCCGGTCGCTTCTTCCCCTGCCGCCGCCATTGGCGCGATCAGGAACTTCACGTCTTCCTGTGTGTAACCGAAAGCCTGCTGGATATCCAGCAGGCTTTCCTGCGCCTGTGATTTGTCCTTTGCTTCCGGCAGATCGGCCAGGAAATAACGCGACTTTTCAATCCATTTGCGATACGGCTTGGCGGTCGCCAGCTGGGTCTTCAGTTCGGCATCGTCCACGATACGCCCGGCCTGCATGTCGATGAGGAACATCTTGCCCGGCTGCAGACGCCATTTTTTCACGATCTTGTTTTGCGGGATCGGTAACACACCCATCTCCGACGCCATCAGCACAATATCGTCTTCGGTGATGAGGTAACGCGCCGGACGCAGTCCGTTGCGGTCCAGTGTCGCACCGATCATGCGGCCGTCGGTGAACGCCACGGCGGCGGGGCCATCCCACGGCTCCATCAGTGCGGCATGATATTCGTAGAAAGCGCGGCGCTCTTCATCCATCAAGGGATTGCCTGCCCAAGCCTCGGGGATCAGCAACATCATCGCGTGCGGCAGCGAATATCCGCCCGCCACCAGCAGCTCCAGCGCGTTGTCGAAACAGGCCGAATCAGACTGGCCCTCGACGATCAGCGGCCACAATTTCTCCAGGTCTTCACCAAGGAACTTGGACGACATCGCCGCATGACGGGCGGCCATCCAGTTGACGTTGCCGCGCAGGGTGTTAATCTCGCCGTTGTGGGCGATCATGCGGAACGGATGCGCCAGATCCCAGGTCGGGAAAGTATTGGTGGAGAAGCGCTGGTGTACCAGCGCCATGGCGCTGATCACACGCGCATCTTGCAGATCGAGGAAGTATTTGCCGACCTGGTCGGCCAGTAACATCCCCTTGTATACCACGGTGCGCGAAGATAGTGACGGGATGTAGAAACCCTTGCCCAATCCCTTATCCAGTGCGCGCACGGCATGTTCAACCGTCTTGCGGATGACAAACAGCTTGCGCTCGAAACTGTCCTGGTCCCTGGTCTTTTTGCCGCGCCCGATGAACACCTGGCGCACTACCGGCTCGACCGCTTTGACACTTTCACCCAGACCGCTACTGTCCACCGGCACATCGCGCCAACCGATCAGCTCCTGTCCCTCTGCCGCGATTTTCTTGGCGACCATTTTTTCGCACGCGCTGCGAGCTACTTCGCCGCGCGGCAGGAAGATCATGCCGACACCGTATTCACCGACCGGCGGCAACTGGATGTTGCCCCAGCCCATCTCGTCGCGCATGAATTTATCCGGGATCTGGATCAGAATTCCCGCGCCGTCGCCCGCCAAGGGGTCGGCGCCCACCGCGCCGCGGTGGGTCAGGTTCTCAAGAATCTGCAAACCCTGACGCACCATGTCATGGCTTTGTTTTCCCTTGATGTGTGCCACAAAACCCACGCCGCAGGCATCGCGCTCCTGGCGCGGATCATAGAGTCCCTGCTGGGCGGGCAACCCCACTAGCGGGGTTTCGAAGTTCTCTTGCAACGAAGAATCGCTCACGTTGTTCCTCATTAAATCTGTACGACAAATGCGACGGCACACGCCGCCGCCTCTAATTTCAAAAGCGAAAGGGCGTGAATGTTACCTTGTCTGGAGGCTATCAGCAATATCGAACCCGAAGCTGTTCCGTCCGGATCCGCAGCGGTCGCGATGAAGGATTCAGTTCTCTTCCACCGCAAACAGGCGGCGATGCTCTCTGATGGCGTAACGGTCGGTCATACCGGCGATGTAATCAGCCACCGAGCGGGCATGTTCGGTCTCGGCGGCACGCAGGAACTGCGGCGGCAGTAGCCGGCGGTCCGACATGAACGCCTGGAACAGCTCGCTGACGATACGGTGGGCCTTGGCGCTCATCCTCATCACGCGATAATGCCGGTATAGATGGGTACGCAAGAATGCCTTTAGTTCGCGGTTGAGTTCCAGCATCTGCGGGCCGAAAGCCACCAATGCCGGCGCTTTGCGTACCTCATCCACATCGCGCAGGGTTTGTGCGCGGATGTTGTCTTCGGTCTGGCGAATCAGGTCGCTGACCAGAGTGTTGATCATGCGCCGTATGGTCTCGTGGATCACGCGACGCTCGGCCAGTGCCGGATAAGCTTTGCGTACCTCATCCAGATGCCCGGAGAACAAACGCACCGAGGCCAGCTGCTCCAGCGTGATCAAGCCCGAACGCAAACCGTCGTCCACATCGTGGTTGTTATAGGCGATCTCGTCCGCCAGGTTGGCGATCTGTGCTTCCAGGGTCGGGCGCTGGTCGTTGCGAAAGCGCGCCCCCACCTCGCCCAGTTGCGCCGCATCCTCCAGCGAACAATGTTTGAGTATGCCTTCCCGCGTTTCAAAACAAAGGTTGAGGCCGTCAAAGTCGGCATAGCGCTCCTCCAGCACATCGACCACGCGCAACGATTGCAGATTGTGTTCGAAGCCGCCGTACTCCTTCATACAGGCATTCAGCGCATCCTGTCCGGCATGGCCGAACGGCGTATGGCCGAGATCGTGGGCCAGCGAGATCGCTTCGACGAGATCCTCGTTCAAAGCCAGACGGCGGGCGATCGAGCGGCCGATCTGGGCAACTTCGATACTGTGTGTGAGCCGGGTACGGAAGAGGTCGCCCTCGTGGTTCACAAACACCTGCGTCTTGTATTCCAGCCGACGGAATGCGCTGGAATGGATGATGCGGTCACGGTCGCGCTGGAATTCGCTCCTGCCCGGAGGTGCGTCCTCGTGCACCCTGCGCCCGCGAGAACGCTCCGGGGTGGCCGCGTATGGAGCAAGAGCACTAGACACTGCAAGACTCCAGGGTCTCACGCAGCGATGTTGCGGCCACATCGCCGGTGATGACCGCTTCGCCCAGATTCTTCAACAACACGAAGCGGATCTTTCCGTCGGCGACCTTTTTGTCCAAACCCATCAGCTCCAGATACCGCTCCACCGCCATCTGCGGTCCCCTGACCGGCAGGCCCGCGCGCACGAACAGGTTCTTGACGCGTTCCACGTCCTGTTCACCAAGCCAGCCCAGCCGTCGCGACAGATCGGCGGCCATCACCGTCCCCGCAGCGACCGCTTCTCCGTGCAGCCAAACTCCGTAACCCATGGCGTTCTCGATGGCGTGACCGAAGGTATGTCCCAAGTTCAGCAAGGCGCGTTCGCCGCTTTCCCGCTCGTCCACGCCGACGACTTCCGCTTTGTTGCGGCAGCTGCGGACGATGGCATATTGCAGCGCCTCCGCATCGCGTTGTAGCAGCTTATCGATGTTCTGCTCCAGCCATTCCAAAAAGGGCAGGTCGCGGATCAGGCCATATTTGATAACCTCCGCGATCCCCGCCCGCAACTCTTTGTCCGGCAACGTATCCAGCGTCGCCACATCGGCGATCACCACTTGCGGCTGGTAGAACGCACCGATCATATTCTTGCCCAAAGGGTGGTTGATCCCGGTCTTGCCACCCACCGACGAATCCACCTGCGACAGCAGGGTGGTGGGGATCTGGATGAAGGGGACGCCGCGCAGATAGGTCGCCGCCGCATAGCCGGTCATATCGCCAATGACGCCGCCACCGAGTGCGATCAGCGGCGTGTTGCGCTCGCACCGGCTGGAAAGCAGCGCGTCATAGATAGTGTTCAGCGATGTGGTGTTCTTGTGTTGTTCGCCATCCGGCAGGATGATGGACTCCACTTGGATACCGCCTCCGTCCAATATGTCGGTCAGCATCTTCAGGTACAACGGTGCGACCGTGGTATTGCTCACGACCGCCGCGCGTTTGTGCGGAATATGTTTGAGCAACAACTCGGGCTGGTTCAACAGGTCTTGGCCGATGTGGATCTGATAACTCCTCTCGGCCAGGCCCACATCCAATGTCTGCATGGTCTGTTTCGCTGGTAAAGATTGTTCTGGATTGCGTATTTTCTTGATGAGGCGTGCGATCAGCACCTGTACACTTTGCCTGCCGGTGTGAATCACATGGTCAGCGACGGCGGCATAGATCGGGTCGCGCTGGTCGAACAGCTCCTGCAGTTTTGCGCGCGGATTGGCCGTCTGCAACAGGGGGCGGTTATGGTCGTGGCGGGTGCGTTGCCAGAGATCATGCACACCGCTCTTCAAATAGATCACCAGTCCGTTCTGGCGCAGCACTTCGCGATTATCGGGTCTCAGCACCGCTCCGCCGCCCGTCGCCAGCACGATGTTATCGAGCCGGGCCAGATCCTGCAGGACAGCACTCTCGCGCTGGCGGAACCCGTCTTCACCTTCCACATCGAAGATATGCGATATCTTGACGCCCGTGCGTTTCTGTATCTCCTCGTCACTGTCGACGAAGGTCTTGCCCAGTTGCTTGGCCAACATGCGGCCCACCGTGGTCTTCCCGGCTCCCATCATCCCGACCAAAACGATGTTCCCGGACGCGCGTTTCGGCTCTGTTGTGTTAACCGTTATCATGGCTGGGATTGTATCGGAAATGTGCAAAATTCATCAGCCCAAGAATAAAAGCCCGGTCGCCCGGGCTTTTGTCTGAATCTCGAACCGCCTAATTTACGTTCAGACTGTCTTTCAGGATCTTCGGTGTAATGAAGATCAACAATTCTTTCTTGATGTCCGAATTGACCTTGTTCTTGAACAGCCAACCCAGCAGCGGGATATCGCCCAGCAACGGCACTTTGTTGGTCGAGTCCTGTGTATCCTGAGTATAGACCCCGCCGATCACCACCGTACCGCCGTTCTCCACCAGCACCGTCGTGGTGACCTGTTTATTGTTGATGCTCGGAATACCGCCGTAGAGCGTACCCACCGTATCCTGTTTCACATCCAGCGTCATCGTCACTTTGTCGTCCGGCGTGATCTTGGGTGTCACAGTCAAAGACAACACTGCCGCTTTGAACGCGGTCGAGGCCGGGTTAGTTCCGGTCGAGGCGATCGTGTAGGGAATCTCGACCCCGGACTTGATCGTTGCCGGTGTCGAATCTCCGGTCATGATACGCGGACTGGCGATTGATTTGATCGTCTCATCCAGCTCCGAGGCTGCCAACTCCAGCGTCAATGTCTTGGTCGCCGATTGATCGAACAGCGACAGCGACAACGAGCCTGCCGCCGACGGGAATCCGGTCAGCGCGGCTTGCGACACACTGTTCACCTGCATGGTGTTGCCACCGCCGATGGATGTGGTGCCAGATTCGGTATATCCCAGACGACCGCCCAGTTTCATATTGTAAGAACGCGTGGCTTCAACGAATCTGGCCTCGATCAACACCTGGCGCACCGGGACATCCAGCTTCTTGATGATTTCGCGAATCTGCGTCAAACGGGAAAGTCTGGCCGTGATATACAGGGTGTTGGTACGGGTATCGACGGCGATGTCTTCGTCTTTGCTCGTGCCACTACCCGCCTTGCTGGCCTCGGCCCCTCCCGTGGTAGCACCTTCGCTGCCGGTTTCTCCGCCGCTGCTCGCTGCCGGTTTCTGGTAACCCGCCAGCACTGCTTTCACATCTTCCACCTTGGCATAGTTCAGCGGGAACGCCTCTGTCTGGGTAGGCTCCAGCAGACTGATCACACGCTGGTTGGTCAGCGCGTCCTTCTGCCGCGCGGCGATCTCGTCACGCGGGGCGACCATGATGACATTGCCCTCTTTTTGCTGCAGCAAACCGCGCGTGTCGAGGATGATCTGCAATGCCTGATCCCACGGCACATCTTTCAGACGCAGGGTCAGGTTGCCGCTGACCGTGTCGCTGATCACCATGTTCAGATCGGTAAAGTCGGCGATCACATTCAATGCTTCGCGTGTCGAGATGTTCTGGAAGTTCAGACTCAGCTTGTCGCCGGCGTAGGCCGAGCCGCTACCCTTGACTAGCTTGCTGGTATCTTCCACCACTGTCTTGACCTCAATGATGAACTTGTTGTCGGTCTGATAAGCGGCGTATTCCCACGCGCCTTTGGGCTCGATGACCATGCGGGTGCTCTCGCCCTGCACAAAGGTGTCGACCATCTGTACCGGCGTGCCGAAATCGATCACATCCAGTTTGCGTTGCAGGTTTCTGGGCAGGTTGGTCTTGGCGAAGTCGACCACCAGCGTCTTGCCCTGCTGTTTGATATCGATGCCGACATTGGCATCCGACAGGTCGATCTGGACACGCCCTTCACCGTTCTTGCCGCGTTTGAAATCGACATCGCGCAAGCTGTGCACCTGGGCACCAGCTTTCGCCTCGGCGAAACGTGCCGTGGTCACCGGCTCGACGCCGCCCGTTGCCGCCTTGCCTTGCAGGGTGATAAGCAGGTCGTTACCTTCGATGCGGGTGTCATAGTTCAACATCTGGTTGAGGTTCACCACCAATCGTGTGCGGTTCCCGGCCTGCACGATGTTGACGCTACGCAGCTCCCCGTCGCCAAAGTCCTGGGCCGATTTACCCAGCCCGTTGGCGGTATTGGGGAAATCGAAAGCTATACGCGGCGGTGTATTGATGGTAAAGGCCGCCGGTTGATTGAGCAGCGGGCTCTTCAGGCCCACTTTGAGGATCAGCTTGCCGCCTTCTGCCGAAAGGGTATTAAGCGACAGGATGCTGTTCGCATCACCTCCGGCGACCTCCGCGTTCGCCCCGGCAGCCCAGACGGAGAGTGCCACGACGGCAAAACGAATGATGCTGCGGACTGGGTCCATAAACTGTCTCATAAATTTACTCCTGATCACTCAACCAACTGCAGACTGCTTTCGCGCTCTGACCAATCGCCAGCACTGTCCTGCACCATTTCTTTTATCTTCATTTCGGTATCGGATACCGAAAGGATCTGCCCAAAGTTGAGCCCCACATAATTGCCCGCTTTGACACGATGCAGTTTGCCATCCGTAGAGCGGATGACCGCATAACCCACTCTTGCCTGTTGCAGATAACCGACCATGTGCAGACTTTCCAGCGGATATTCTTCCAGCTCTTCTTTCGGACGCTCAAGATCGGGCTGGTTGATGCCCGCATGACCCGAACTCTTCAGATCCACCTTGCGCGGCTTGAACGGGTCTTGTATGCCCGTGTTATTGTCGTAACTGAAAGGTTCGTACGGCTTGATCTCCGGAGGTGGTTCCACTTTGCCGCGCATGTCGGCACCCGCATTTTTCACAAAGTCGCGCAGATCCTGGAATTCTTCACCGCCGCACCCCGCGAGCAACAGAGCCGCGAACATCATCAGGTAGGTCGCCCTCATTTTTTGGCTCCCGCAGGTTTTGCCGCGCTCTTCTTCTGCGCCGCCAACTCTTCTTCATCCAGATAACGGTAGGTCTTCGCGGTCGCATCCATGCTCAGCACTCCGCCGGCAGTGGGGCCGATGCTGATATCGTTCAGCGTGACGATACGCGGCAATTGCGAG
The DNA here is from genome assembly GCA_030823955.1 of Gallionellaceae bacterium. GTDB lineage: Bacteria > Pseudomonadota > Gammaproteobacteria > Burkholderiales > Gallionellaceae > PALSA-1006. Next base: position 102,405 of record JAVBYO010000002.1, on the reverse strand, counting down.
ATATCGCTGCTGAAACGTCCCAGATCGTCGTAACTACCCGTCACCCGGATCGAGATCGGCTGCTCGGTGAACACTCCGGTGGCGACTTCTCCACCGGGGCGGAACAAGTCAAATTGCAGACCGCGACCCAAACCGGCCTGGTTGATGTCGGTCAACAGCGCATCCATTTCGGACTTGTTCGGCAGCTGCTTGAGCAACGCGCCGAACGACTGTTGCGTCTCGATCAGTTGTTTCTTGATGATGTCGAGATTGATCGCCTCTTTCTTCTTGGCTAGGAAGGTGTTCTTCAATTGCTCCTCTTCCTGCTCGATGACCGTCAGGCTCTCCCATTGTCCCTGCCAGTCGACCAGCGCGCCAATCACCACCACGCCGACGAACATCGCCAAGAACGCCCCGATCTTGATCGGCAACGGCCAGCTGCCCGGCAGCTTGGGATCGACACTTTTTATTTCTTCCAACAGATTCTTCATGGCTTGCTTTAACCTTTCGTGCCGGCAGGTTTGGCCGGCGCACTTGCCGCCGCTTCCTGCTTGGTCAAGTTAAAGTTCAGTGAGAATTCACTCAACCGCGCCCCGGCAGCCGTGGACGCATGGATCTCCACCAGCGTCGGGGAATCCAGCCACGGCGAGTCTTCGATCGAACGCATCAGTGTCGAGACGCGCGCATTCGACTGTGCGTGACCGACCAGGCTGATCTTGTTACCGCTTTGTTTAAGGCTGCGCAGATACACTCCGTCCGGCAAAATACGCAACATCTGGTCCAGCAGATGCACCACACTCGAACGGGTGCTTTGCAGATCCTCGACCACCGTCTTGCGCGCCAGCAGCGACTGGGTCTGTTCGCGCAATTTTTTGATCTCGGCGATCTGTTTGTCCAGCACCACGATCTCTTGTTTCAGATATTCGTTGCGGCGCTCCTGATAGGATATCTGCGAACTGATCAGCATATGCACAAAGCCCACCACCAATACACCCAGCGCCAGCGAGATGCCGCTGAAGACGGTGAACTGTACCTGCCGCGCACGGCGCTTTTCGGCGCGGTGGGGGAGTAGATTGACACGTATCATGATGGGTCGAACCTCCGCATCGCCAGGCCGCAGGCTATCATCAGCGCGGGGGCATCCATTTGTAATTGCCGGGGTTTGACTCGGCTCGACAGCGTCATCTGCGCGAACGGGTTGGCCACCAAGGTGCTCACCTGAGTGCGCGTGGCGACCGCATCATCCAAACCGGACAACGCCGCACAGCCACCGGCCAGCACGACATAATCGACTTCGTTGTATTGGGTAGAGGTGAAGAAGAACTGGAGCGCCCGCGTCACTTCGGTAGCCACGTTCTCCAAGAAAGGGGCCAACACGTCACTTTCGTAGTTATCCGGCAAACCACCGTCGCGTTTGGCGCGTTCGGCTTCTTCGGCAGACATACCAAAAGCGTTCTGGATCATCTGGGTCAACTGCACTCCGCCGATCTGCTGATCGCGCATATAGACCGACTGGCCGTTGCGCAACACGTTCACGTTCATCACCGTGGCGCCGACATCCACCAGCGCAACACACTGGTCGGCGGCCCCGCCCGGCAACTGGCTGCGCACCTGCTCGAAGGCGGCCTCGGCGGCATACGGCTCCACATCGACGACGATGGCTTTCAGGCCGGCTGCCTGCGCCGCCGCCACGCGATCTTCCACGTTCGCCTTGCGCGATGCCGCCAGCAACACTTCGACCTCTTCCGGGTCAGTGGGCGCGGGGCCGATGATCTGAAAATCCAGATTGACTTCATCCAAGGCAAACGGGATGTACTGGTTGGCTTCCGCCTCGACCTGCATCTCCAGCTCATCCTCGCGCAGATTGCTGGGCAGCAGGATTTTTTTGCTGATCACCGCCGCCGCGGGCAAGGCCAGACTGACATTCTTGATGCGCGACCCCATGCGCTTCCAGGCGCGTTGCAACGTATCCGAAACCGCATCCAGATTATTGATGTTGCCGTCGCTCACCGCATCCGGCGGCAAGGCCTCTATGGTGTAACGCTCCACGATATAACCCGCTTTTTTCGGAGCTTCGCTCAATTCCACCATCTTTACTGACGACGAGCTGATATCCACCCCGATCAGGGGTGGCGTAGAAGTCGTCAAGAAATCTAGCTGAATATCAAAATTTCCTTTAATCATAGGCTGGTTAGAGCGTTTCCGTACAAAGTGGTTTAAATCCTAGCAATAACTCCCAACTGTGTAAAGTTTTTTCTATGGGCTTATTTTGTCGGGGCGGAGCCGATATAATCAATCCACCTCATTAATCTTACCTGTCATGATTTCTCGTTGGTGGTTCTTTCCTGCGCTCGCGGTCTTGGTTCTGCCCTTGTTACCCCTGTTGCTGATCATTTTTGCAGCGGTGATGACCTACCCCACCCTGCCTTCACTAGAGTCTTTGACCGATTATCGCCCAAAAGTGCCCCTGCGTGTCTACAGCGCGGAAGGCTTCCTGATCGGTGAGTTCGGCGAAGAGCGGCGCGAACTGCTCAAGATCGACCAAGTGCCTGACCTGATGAAGAAGGCCATCTTGGCTGCGGAAGATGACCGCTTTTATGAACACGGCGGGGTGGACTATCTCGGCGTGGTGCGCGCGGCACTCACCAACATCATCTCCGGCAGCAAGCGCCAGGGCTCATCCACCATCACCATGCAGGTCGCGCGCAATTTCTTCCTCTCCTCGGAAAAGGCCTGGTCGCGCAAATTCAATGAAGTGCTGCTGGCTTTCAAGATCGAGCACAACCTGAGCAAAGACGAGATTCTGCAGCTCTACATCAACCAGATCTATCTGGGGCAGCGTGCCTACGGCTTTGCCGCTGCGGCGCAGGCCTATTATGGCAAGCCGCTGGAGCAGCTCACTATCGCCGAGATCGCCATGCTGGCCGGCTTGCCCAAAGCACCGTCCGCCTACAATCCCGTGGTCAATCCCAAGCGCGCCAAACTGCGCCAGATGTATGTGTTGCGGCGCATGCATGAGCTTGGCTTCATCACTTCGACCCAGCTTGAAGCCGCTCAGACCGAGCCTTTCGTCGCCAAACACGGCAATCAGGAGTTCGCCGTCAAAGCCGACTATCTGGCCGAGATGGTGCGTCAGGTCATGTATGACCGTTTTCAGGAAGACGCCTACACTGAAGGTTACAAGGTCTACACCACCATCCGCCAGCAGGACCAAGCGGCGGCTTATGCCGCTGTGCGCAGCGGCGTGCTGGAATATGACAGCCGCCACAGTTACCGGGGGCCGGAAGGTTTCATCGACCTGCGCAAGGACCATAGCGAAGAATTCATGGAAGACGCGCTACAGGACGTGGTGGACAGCGATGACCTGATCCCGGCGGTCGTGGTGGCGGTGAACCAGAAAATGATCCGGGCCTATTGTAAAGGCGGCCAAGTCGCGGAGATCAGCGGTGACGGATTGCGCTTCGCCCAGCATTCGCTGGGGGACAAACTCTCGCTCAACCAGCGCATCCGCATCGGCTCGCTGATCCGTGTGCAAAAGAACGCAAAAGACTTCTGGCAGATCGTGCAGTTGCCTCAAGTGGAAGCGGCCTTCGTCTCCGCCAGCCCGCAGAACGGCCAGATCTATGCGCTGGTCGGCGGTTTCGACTTCAACCGCAACCAGTTCAACCACGTGACCCAAGCCTGGCGCCAGCCCGGCTCCAGCTTCAAACCGTTCATCTATTCCGCCGCGCTGGAGAAAGGCTTCACACCCGCATCCATCATCAACGATGCGCCGCTGGTGTTCGACGCCGCCCAGACCGGTAGCCAGCCCTGGCAACCGAAGAACTTCGACGATGAATTCGACGGACCGATGCGTATGCGCCAGGGCCTGACCAGATCGAAAAACCTCGTTTCCATTCGTATTCTGCAGGCCATCGGCCCCGAATATGCGCAGGACTATGTCACCAAATTCGGCTTCGACAAAGACCGCCATCCACCTTATCTGACCATGGCACTGGGTGCCGGTGCGGTCACACCGATGCAGATGCTGACCGGATACTCGGTCTTCGCCAACGGCGGTTATCGCATCATGCCGTATTTCATCCGCCACATCGAAAACGCCCAAGGCAAGGTGATCAGCCAATCCGCTTCGGTGGTCGCCGGTAGCGGGGCGGAGCAGGTCATCGATGTGCGCAACGCGTTCTCCATGGTCAGCATGATGCAGGACGTGGTGCGCTTCGGCACCGCCACCCGCGCCATGTCGCTGGGTCGGCAAGACCTCGCTGGCAAGACCGGCACCACCAGCGATGCCATGGATGCCTGGTTCTGCGGCTTCCAGCCGACCGTGGTGGGTATCTCTTGGATCGGTTTCGACACTCCGCGCAGCTTGGGCGACAAGGAGACTGGCGGCGGGGCGGCACTGCCGATCTGGATGGACTATATGGCCAAGGTACTGAAAGACACTCCGGAAGCGATCTATACCATGCCGGACAACATGGTCACCGCACGTATCAACGATAACGGCCTGCGCGACCCGGACGGCGCCAGGGTGGATTATTTCTACCAGGAGAACCTACCACCGGAAGCGGGTAGCGGTTCCAGCGAACGCCTGGATTCGGTGAAGGATCAGCTTTTCTGATGAGCAAACCCCATCCACAACGCCGCGACCTGATGCGCGAACAGCTTGCGCACCTCACCGCCAAGCTGATCGCGGAAGACGGCATCACCGATTTCGCCTTCGCCAAACGCAAGGCCGCCAAACAACTCGGCGCGGCAGACACACAACACCTGCCCAGCAATCAGGAAGTGGACGAGGCCCTGAGCAGCTACCGCGCACTCTATCAACCGCACAGCCACCCCGACATCCTGTATCAACTGCGCGAAGAAGCGCTCGCCGCCATGCGTATGCTGGCACCGTTCCATCCCTATCTGACCGGCTCGGTGTTGAGCGGAGCGGCGGGGGCAAACTCCGACATCAACCTCATGCTGTTCAGCGACGATGCCAAAGCGGTGTTGTTGTTCCTGCTCAAACACGAGTTCGAGTTCGAAGACGGGGAATGGAACGTGCGCGTGGGTGGTCACGAAGAACGTGTGCCCAGCTATACCCTGACCGGCGAGTCCGGCACACTGATACACATCATCGTGCTGCCGGAGAACACGCGCCACAGCGGCGCCCGCCATCCGGAGACCCACGCCGACATCGCCGCAGTCGAACTCCTGCTCGCCAACTGACCCTGATGCCGGTCGTAACGACCCGCCCGTTGCTGCAAACCCATCCTTGTGGCAGGAAACCAAATGCCCGCGCCGCAGTCTATAGGCGGCAACGTTGCCCATACCCAGACCAGTGAATGTCCTCCACACCCGTACGCATCGGTAAATATTCCGTCCTCCGCCCCATAGGCGCGGGTGCCACCTCCGATGTCTATCTGGCGATGCGGGACGATGCGTTCTCCACCGTCGCGCTCAAACAGTTCCGCAACGTGTCCCAGTCCGACTGGCACAAGAAGATGTTCGTCACCGAAGTGGAATTGGGGCAGAAGATGCGGCACAAGAACATCGTGCACGTGCTGGAAGCCGACCTGAACGAGAAGAGCGGCGCCTATCTGGTGATGGAATATGCCCTCGGCACCTCGCTCGACCGGCACGAACACGCCGACACCCTGTTGCCGATCAACACCGTATTATCCGTGGTCGAACAGATCGCCAGCGCCCTGCGTTACGCCGCAGCGCTGGGCGTGGTACACCGCGATGTGAAACCGGCCAACATCATCCTGTCGCCGAACGGCACGGCCAAACTCACCGATTTCGGCTGCGCCGTGCCCAGCAACGAGCTGGGTTCGGTAGTGGCGGGCAGTCTGGCCTATATGTCGCCGGAACAACTCGAAGGCCAGCCGCTGGACCAGCGCGCCGACATCTACGCCCTAGGTGCGGTGTTATACCGTCTGCTCACCGGCAAGAACACCTTCGAGGCGGAAGACAATTTCGAGGCACGTATCGCCATCCTCAACCTGCCCATCATCCCCATCGACACCTACCGCAAAGAGCTGCCCGCAAGTCTGGTCGCGGTGATCGAACGCGCCCTGCAGAAAGACGCTGCCGACCGTTATGCCAACTGGGATGAGTTCATCCATGACTTCGGCGAAGCCGCACACGCTATCCGTATGTCCGACCTCGATCTCGACATGTACCGCGGCTTCAGCTTGTCGACACAATCGGTGCTGTCGAACTATGCGGCGACCGACCGCGAGTTCTCGCGCAGCGGTTTTTCACGCAGCGCGATGCCGGATTCTTTCGGGGCTTGAGCCGGATCAGCTCTTGGCTTTGAACAGCGCCGCGACCTGCCGTTGCGGTTTGTTCGTCGCGGGAGCGACAGCAGCGGGTGCGGGTGCAGACTGCGCGACAACGGCCGGTTCATAAGGTTTGGAGAACCAATCCTCCACCGGGGCAGCGCGGTGATGGCCGCGTACCGGCGCGGGTTTGAGCGGTTTCTGGTATCCGCTCGGCACGACCAGCGCCTCGCGCGGAAAAGTACGGTTAAGCAACTTCTCGATCTCCACCAGACGGCGTTCTTCTTCACCGTCCACCAGCGACACCGCTTCGCCGGAAGCGCCCGCACGGCCGGTCCGACCGATACGGTGTACATAATCTTCAGCGTGGGTGGGTAACTCGTAGTTGATGACCAGCGGCAACTGGTCGATGTCCAGACCGCGCGCGGCCACATCGGTCGCGGTGAGTGCCTGGATGGTGCCGGCCTTGAACGCATCCAGTGCTTCGATACGCTCGCGCTGCGTCTTGTCGCCGTGGATGGCATCAGCGGGGATACCGGCTCGCTCCAGTTGTTTGGCGACATGTGCCGCACTCAGCTTGGTGCGGGTGAACACCAGCACCTGTTTGACGTTGCGCGTGCGGATCAGCTCGACCAGCGCATGGAACTTGTCCTGATGCCCGACCATACACACCGATTGTTTGATGTTCTCGCCCGCCGCATTACGCCGTGCGGTCTCGACGGTGACCGGATTCACCAGAAATTCCTGCGCCAGCTTCTTGATCTCGTCGGAAAAGGTGGCCGAGAACAGCAGTGTCTGCCGCTGCTTGGGCAGCAGCGCGACGATGCGCTTGAGGTCGGGCATGAAACCCATGTCCAGCATACGATCCGCCTCGTCCAGGATGAGCACCTGCACCTGATTGAGTTGCAGGTTGCGGCTCTCGACGTGGTCGAGCAGACGTCCGGGCGTGGCAACCAGGATCTCCACCCCGTTCATCAGGATCGGTTTCTGCGCCTTGATGTCGGTACCGCCGTACACCACCGCGGTGCGCAGCGGCACATGTTTGGAATAGGTGACCACGTTCTCGTGCACCTGTATCGCCAGCTCGCGCGTCGGCGCAAGGATCAGCGCACGAATCGGGTGGCGGGCAGGGGAGGCGCTGGTGCTGGCGTGTGGCAATAAACGCTGCAACATCGGCAGGGTGAACGCAGCGGTCTTGCCGGTACCGGTCTGCGCCATCGCCATCAGATCGCTCCCGGCGATGACATGGGGGATCGCCTGCGCCTGTATCGGCGTCGGTTGGGTATAACCTGTTTCTTCGATGGCGCGCAGGATCTTGGCATCAAGCGCGAGGGAGGAGAACAAGAGCGGTGTTGCGGTGGTTTCGTCCATAATTGCCGCCATTATACTGGATTCGCGCCGCCCGAATGAGGCGGCTGAACGACCAGCTTCCGGCCTGATAGAATGCCGCCGATGAACACTTCCACCCCACCCATCACCCCCACCCAACGCAAGGTCGTGCTTGCCGCCTGTTTCGGCACCTTCCTGGAGTGGTACGACTTCCTCACCTTCGCTTCGCTGGCGGTCTATTTCAGCGTGTTGTTCTTCCCGCCGGACAACCCGACCGCCGCGCTACTGGCCAGCCTGGCCACGTTCGGCGTGGGCATGCTGGTGCGCCCGCTGGGTGCGGCGGTGTTCGGTTCGCTGGGTGACAAATACGGTCGCCGCCCCGTCTTCATCGCCACCATCTTCCTGATGGGTGTGACCACCTTCGCGGTCGGCCTGTTGCCCACCTATGAACAGGTCGGCCTGCTGGCTCCAGCGCTGCTGTTGCTGTTGCGCTTGTTACAGGGCTTCGCCGTGGGTGGCGAGATCGGCGGCGCGGCGGTGTACCTCACCGAACATGCGCCCGCCAACCGGCGCGGCTTCTACACCAGCGTGCTGCAACTGATGGGCCCGCTGGGCATCATGGCCTCCACGCTGCAAGTGGTGCTGCTGCAATATTGGCTGACCCCGGCCGAGTTCGGCGAATGGGGCTGGCGCGTGCCGTTCCTGCTCTCCATCGTATTGCTGCTCATCTCGCTCAAGAGCCGGTTGAACATGATCGAATCTCCCGTGTTCGTTGAGATGCAGAACAGCGAGACTTTGTCCAAAGCGCCGCTGCGCGAATGCCTGAAGGACAGGCGCACACTGGGCCGCATGGCGCTGCTGTTCTTCTGCATCTCGGCGGGCGGCTCGCTGCTGTTCTTCTCGTCGCAGGTGTATACCAGCGTGTTCCTCAAGAGCGTGGTGAAGATCGATGCGCAACTCGCCAGTACGCTGGTGATGCTCACCACCATCGCGCTGTTCCCGCTCACCGTGTTCTGCGGCTGGCTGTCGGACAGGGTAGGGCGCAGGCCGGTGTTGCTCGCCGGTTTGCTGCTCGGCGCACTCGCCATTCTGCCCGTGTTCCACGGTCTGCTGCATTTCGGCAACCCCGCACTGGCCGACTTCAACCGCAACGTCGAAGTCCGGCTCGCCGGGGAAGGTTGTCACTACAACCCCTTCGTCAAAGCGCGCAACGATTGTGAGCGCAACCAGGAATGGCTCACCAAACAAGGTGTGGTGTATGTGCTGCAAGAGCAGGGTGGGGCAACGGCCCAAGTCGCGGTACAAGGGCAGCCCCCGGTCGCGGGCTTCGACATCGCGGCCCTGAAACAAACGCTGCAAGCCGCCGGCTGGCCCGACAAAGCCGAGACACAACACACCAACATTCCCGCCCTCGTCGCGCTGCTGCTGATCCTGGTGGTGGCGCTCGCGCTCATCACCGGCCCGCAGACCGCCGTACTGGCCGAGCTGTTCCCCGCGCGCACGCGCTACACCGCCGCCGCTTTGCCGCACAACCTGAGCGCGGGCTGGATCGGCGGCATGTCGCCGTTCATGGTCACCCTCATCGGCACACACATGGGCGATGTGTCGCTCGGCATCTGGTATCCAGCGGGGCTGTTGTGTTTGGCCTTTGTCGTCGGTCTGTTATTCTTGCCGGAGACAAGGAATACGCCGCTGGAACATTAAGCAAGGCGCGGTACGCAATGCTCCCCTCTCCCGCCTGCGAGAGAGGGACTAAAAGACTAGCTATTTTGAAAGCTTATCGAAGCACGACTGGAATAAAGACTATGGAAATCAAACTCACCCGCCCCGACGACTGGCACCTGCACCTGCGCGATGACGCGCTGATGGCCTCGGTGCTGCCCGACACCGCCAGACAATTCGCCCGCGCCATCGTCATGCCCAATCTGCGCCCTCCGATCACCACCACCGCGCAGGCCGTGGCCTACCGCGAGCGCATCCTGAAAGCACTTCCCGCAGGCATGAAGTTCGAACCGCTGATGACGCTCTACCTCACTGACATCACCAGCGCCGAAGAGATCAAAAAGGCCAAGGCCAGCGGCGTGGTGCATGCAGTGAAGCTGTATCCGGCAGGCGCTACCACCAACTCCGATGCGGGCGTCACCGACCTGCGCAAGACCTACGCCGCGCTGGAAGAGATGCAACATTGCGGCATGCCGCTGCTGGTACACGGCGAAGTAACGAATGCCGACATCGACATCTTCGACCGCGAGGCCGTGTTCATCGACAAGGTGATGCAACCGCTGCTGAAAGACCTGCCCGGCCTGAGCGTCGTGTTCGAGCACATCACCACCAAAGACGCCGCAGAGTTTGTGACCAGCGCGCCCGACACCATCGCCGCCACGCTCACCCCGCAACACCTGCTCTACAACCGCAACGCCATGTTAGTCGGCGGCATCCGCCCGCACTTCTACTGCCTGCCCATCCTCAAGCGCGAAATGCACCGCGAGGCACTGGTCAAAGCCGCCACCAGCGGCAGCAAAAAATTCTTCCTCGGCACCGACAGCGCCCCGCACGCGCAACACACCAAAGAGAACGCCTGCGGCTGCGCCGGTTGCTACAGCGCGCTTTGCGCCATTGAGCTGTATGCCGAAGCCTTCGAGGCAGCGGGCGCGCTGGACAAGCTCGAAGCTTTCGCCAGCTTCTACGGTGCGGATTACTACGGCCTGCCGCGCAATACCGAGAAGGTCACGCTGCGCAAGGAAGAGTGGGAGATTCCGGCGTCGGTGGGGTTTGGCGAGCATCGGCTGGTGCCACTGAGGGCGGGGGAGAGGATGAAGTGGAAGTTGGTGGTGTGATTAAGAAATTGACTCTTTAAACGGGGAACTCAGAACACTATGAACGAACTTGTACAGCAGGGTGTTATCGGAATTGTCACGGGTATTTTGACTACTGTCTTCTTATACGTAATTAAAGTGGTATGGGATTCAAAAGTAGTTCCATTTCTTATTACTTCAAGATATCAGGGGGTAAAGATAGATGGTCAATGGTCGGGGTCTGGTGAGAATAACGACCCAGATCAGGGCGAGGTATTCAAATCTGAGTGCAGTTTGTTCTTAATTCAAAATGCTCATAGCTTATCTGGTTCGTTCCTATTTAAATTTCAGAACAATGCAAAAGAATTCAGCTTGGATTTTGAGGTCAGTGGCTATATGTGGGAGGGGTATGTAACTTTGAATTTCACCCCAAAGGACAAACGTATTACTTCTTATGCTACAGCCCTATTAAAATTGCATGATGGAGGGCACACTCTCATTGGTACATGGTTATTTAGGGATGTAATTCAGGAGTTTGTGAATCAAGTACCGTTATTGCTAGTTCGCAATGATGTCAAATGATGGCGTGCACGGAGCATTCTGGGACAGACCACGACTCCTTGGCGTAATATCACCTCGTGAGATTTCGGAGAATCAACATGAATACAGCCACCCTTGAGATTCGCACCGACCTAAAAGACCAGCTCGATCATCTGGCAGAAGCGAGCCATCGCAGCGAAAGCGAATTGGCAAATGAGGCCTTGTCGCTATATCTTGCACAACAACACCGCATCACTGCAAGAATCCAGGAAGGGTTGGCGCAGGCGCAACGCGGCGAGTTCGTGTCGGACGAGGAGATGGAGGCGTTCTTCGCCCGCTACACTCAGCCACAGGCATGAAACTGCGTTATACCCCGCAGGCCAGATCAGACCTTGCGGAGATTCACGATTACATAGCCCAGGAAAATCCGGCTGCAGCGCGTCGTGTCGTCCAGCTTGTTCGCGATTCGGCCAAGGCGTTGCCTGACAATCCATTGGTGGGGCGGCTGGGCCGAGTCTCCGGAACGCGCGAACTTGCCATCGGTCGCTTCCCCTTTGTGCTTGCCTATCGCGTCAGTTCGGATGAAGTACAAATCTTGTCTGTGATCCATACGGCCAGAATGTGGCCGGAAAGCTTTTGAAACGTTATGCCAGTCTCTAACTACCTCAACACCTCCCCCGTCCTCGGCGACCGCGTCTATCTGCATCCATCCTGCCAAGTCATCGGCGATGTGAAGATAGCCTCCGACAGTTCCATTTGGTGCAACACTGTATTGCGCGGTGATGTGAACCGCATCGTGATCGGACGTGGCTCTAATGTGCAAGATCTGACCATGGGCCATGTATCGCACAAGACCGCCGACAAGCCGGAAGGTTCGCCGCTCATCATCGGCGACTATGTGACGGTGGGACATTCGGTGATCTTGCACGGTTGCACCATCGGCAACGATTGCCTGATCGGTATGGGCTCTATCGTCATGGACGATGTGGTGATCCCCGAGCGCGTGATGGTGGGGGCGGGTAGTCTCATTTCGCCGGGCAAGACGCTGGAGAGCGGCATGCTCTACATGGGGCGTCCGGCCAAGGCGATACGCCCGCTCACCGGGGAAGAGTTAGCGTATCTGCGTTATTCCGCCGAGCATTACATGCGCGTGAAGGACAATTACCTGAAGGGCTGATATCCGCCCGCCCAGGGCTATCCCCATGCCGTCATCCTCGCAATGCAAAGCGGCGACGAGTCTATATGTGGGCCAGTTCATGCCTGAGCTGTCATTGCGTTTTGGCAGACAACGACTCTGGCGGTAGTTCTGGCTAATGCAATAACGGGGGGATTTTAGACGTGCAAAATGAAAACGGGGGCCGGCGGCCCCCGTTTTCATTTTGGCTACTTAGGTTATTTGCCGAAAGGCTGCGGACGCGGCGTCTTATCCGTGGATGGCGGCAATATCGGCATCTGGAACGATGGCTGTTTCCCTGTCAGAGTCTTCAGGAATGCGACGATCTTGCCATTCTCTTCCGCAGAGAAGCTCTTGCCGAGTTGAATGCGTCCCATGATATCCACTGCCTCGCCGAGCGTGGCTGCTGCGCCATCGTGGAAGTACGGATAGGTCAATTCGACATTACGCAGGGTGGGCACCTTGAAATAGAATCGGTCGGCATCTTTGCCTGTTACGGCGACCCGTCCTGCGGCAGTGCTGGCAGTCTTGTATGCTTCGACCACACCGAATTTCTGGAACGAGTTTCCACCAACGGCAGCTCCGTTATGACAGGCAGTGCAACCGCTGTCTTTGAACAGTTTATATCCTGCCAGCTCGTCATTGTTCAGCGCCTTCTTGTCACCCTTGAGCCACTTATCGAAACGCGAATCCGGGGTTACCAAAGTCGCTTCAAATGCGGCGATGGCCGTTGTGACTTTGTCGATATCAATTTTGTCGGAGCCGAAGGCCGCTTTAAATTCAATCACGTAAGCCGGAATCGATTGCAATACTTCAACAGCCAGTTGATGGTTAGATGCCATCTCGCCAGGATTGGCGATAGGGCCACCAGCTTGAGCCTTGAGGTCCTTGGCTCGTCCATCCCAAAACTGGGCGATGTTCATACTCGAATTCAGCACGGTCGGTGAATTGATCGGGCCTTGTTGCCAGTTGTGGCCGATCGACGTCTTGAGGTTGTCGGTGCCACCCATGGATAGGTTGTGGCAGGAGTTGCAGGAAATGAAGCCGGATTTTGACAAGCGCGGATCGAAGTAGAGCTTCTTACCGAGTTCGACGATTGCCGGATTTTGTATTTTTGCGGCAACGATTGGTTCTATTGGTTCGCTGGACGCTTGCGCCGAGATAGACGTGGTCAGCAGAATGGCAGCTCCCAAGGCGAGTGACACTAATTTGTTCATAAATATTCCTTTTCTTGTTAATACGAATTGTTGCTTACGGTAAATCCGGATAGCCCCCTCTCCTCATAGCAGGGAGAGAGTTTGGTCTAAGATTGCAAATTGGAAAACAAGCCCGCGTTTGAACAAATAAGCGCACGTAAGTTCCCTGTTCAGTTATTTATATTTTCATTCAATGCGATAAACTAATGCGGGCAGATGCGGACGTCGATGGGCGCTCTCTATACATCTTGATGATCCATGCGCTGCTTGGGTTCCCGGTTCGTCATATTTTGCATTATGCTGCGGCTGGTGATTCAGTCAGACGTAGCGGAATTGAGGCAAGGCTGCCAAAGACAGTTACCTGAAAACTTGCTACGGTAAAATATCCCGCAGGGACGGGGATTCCGTTTTAAACCTATCTGCAAAGAATTTGTAATGACGACCAAGAATCAAAAAGAGATCCTGCGTGCCAAAGTGAATCTGGAAACTTCGTGTATCGCATGGAAAGAGTTGCAGCGTTTTTTCGCCAGCGGTGCGGCGATCCAAGTCAGCAACGACCTCGACTTGGTCGAGGTGGCGTTTCAGATCTCCGAGGACAACAAGAAGCAGGTTGCGCAGTGGTTGAGCGAGGGCAAGGTCGGCGCGGTGACAGACACACAGGCTTTAACGTGGTATGAAGCCGATACCGAGGTGTGGGCGGTAGTGGTGAGTCCCTATGTGCTGGTTCAGGAGATGAAGAATGTATTACATAGTTGAGAGCGATAAATCCTTCGAGCAGGCCGCGACCGATCTGGAGGCGGCGGTAAAACGCAATGGTTTCGGTGTGTTGCACGTGCACGATATCGGCAACACGCTGCGCGGCAAGGGTGTGGCTTTCGAGCCGCAAGTGCGGGTGTTTGAGGTGTGTAATCCGGGACAAGCCGCCAAGGTGATGGCGGCCGACTTGAAGCTGAACATGGCGTTGCCATGTCGCATCTCGGTCTATAACGAAGGCGGCAAGACACGTATCGGCATGATCAAGCCCGGCGGGATACTGGCTGCGTTATCGCAGGATGCCGCTCTGGCCGTGGTCGCACGCGAGGTCGAGGCGCAGACCATACGCATGATCGACGAAGCGAAGTAAGGTTTGCTCACTCCGCATAATCCACCAGCAACGGCGCGTGGTCGCTGAAACGCTGTTCCTTATAGATGCCCGTGGACAGAGCTTTCGCGGCCATGCCGGGAGTGGCGATCTGGTAGTCGATGCGCCAGCCGACATCCTTAGCCCAGGCTTGGCCGCGATTCGACCACCAGGTGTAGGCCTCCAGTTCGGGGTGCAGAAAGCGGAACACATCGACGAAGCCGACCCGGTCGAATAACTCGGTGAGCCAGGCGCGCTCTTCCGGCAGGAAGCCGGAGTTCTTCTTGTTGCCTTTCCAGTTCTTCAGGTCTTTTTCGGTGTGGGCGATATTCCAGTCGCCGCACACGATCACGTCGCGTCCGCTCTCCATCAATGCGACCATGTGCGGCATGAAAGCCTCCAGGAATTTGAACTTCACCGCCTGGCGCTCTTCACCGCTGGAGCCGGAGGGCAGGTACAGCGACACCACACTCAACTGGCCGAACTGCGCTTCGATATAACGCCCCTCGGCATCGAATTCGGGAATGCCCAGACCAACGATGACCTTGTCCGGTTTGTTTTTGGAATAGATGCCCACGCCGCTGTAGCCCTTCTTTTCGGCGTAGTGGAAATGGCCGTGGTAACCCAGCGGGGCGAGCATGTCCGGTGTCATGTCTTCGGCTTGTGCCTTGAGTTCCTGCACACAGAGGATGTCGGTGTCCTGTTTGCCCAGCCATTCCAGCAGGCCTTTGTTGTAGGCGGAGCGGATGCCGTTGAGGTTTAGCGAAATGATGCGCATGAATTTTCTCGATGGATGGAGAGGCGCATTATAATAGCGCCTCTTCGTTGCAGTGGCGTCTTCTCTGTGCCCCTGTGTCTCTATGGGAATCGTATTAGGGGTTTTATGCACGCTTACCGCCAGGACTTTATCCGCTTCGCCGTGACTCAGAACGTGTTGCGTTTCGGCGAGTTCCAAACCAAAGCCGGGCGCTTGTCGCCGTATTTCTTCAACTCCGGCCTGTTTCAGGACGGTGCCGCCTTGCGCGAGCTGTGCCAGTTCTACGCGCAGGCCATCCTTGCTTCCGAAGTGCCATTCGATATGTTGTTCGGCCCGGCCTACAAGGGCATTCCGCTGGTGGCGGGGACGTCCATCGCCCTGGCCGAACAGGGGCATAACGTGCCGTATTGCTTCAATCGCAAAGAGGCAAAAGACCACGGCGAAGGCGGTAACACGGTGGGTGCGAAATTGCAGGGCAGGGTACTCATCATCGACGATGTGATCTCGGCGGGTACTTCGGTGCGCGAATCCATCGAGTTGATCCGCGCCGCTGGTGCCACACCTTGCGGCGTGGTGATCGCGCTGGATCGCATGGAGCGCGGGCAGGGCGAGTTGTCCGCAGTGCAGGAGGTCAAACGCGACTATGGGCTGCCGGTCGTTTCCATCGCGGCACTCGACGATCTGCTGGGATATTTGCAGGGACAGGCGGAGTTGGTACAGAATCTACAGGCAGTGCAATCTTATCGGGATCGTTACGGGGTGAAAAATGCGTAAATCGACATGTTTGAAAGCGGGTCTGGTGTTGTGTCTCGCGCTGTCCGCCAATGCGGAAGCGAAGCTGTACAAGTGGGTGGATGACAACGGTACGACACATTATGGCGAGACCATCCCGCCCGAATACGCCAACAAGGATGCGACCCGCCTCAGCGACAAAGGGCGCGTGGAAAAGCGTATCGAGAAATTAACTCCGGAGGAGTTGCGCGCCAAGGAAGCGGAGGATGCCAAAAAGGCCGCCACCCAGAAGCAAGCCATCGAAGCCAAGCGCCGCGATACCGCTTTGTTGAGTACCTTCAGCAATGAGAAAGAGATCGACCTCGCCCGCGACCGCGGTTTGCAGCAGGTAGAGGCGCGTATCAGCAGCTACAGCACCATGCTCAAATCTGCCCAGGCGTCACTTGCCGGACATCAAAAAGAGCAGGAAGGTCTGTTGAAGCAGAACAAGAAGATCCCCAAATCGCTACTGGAAGACATCCAAGAAGGTGAGACCCGCGTCACGCAACTGCAAAAGGATTTGGATCAGAGCAACCTGGAGCTGGCTAATGTGAAGACCCGCTTCGATGCGGACAAGGCGCGTTATCGCGAACTGAAAGGTAATAGCAGCGCCCGCTAAGCGCGTTAAAAGCTCTGTGTGAGTAGCGCGCCGCCGCCCAGATCCGGGCTGGATGTCCCGGTTCCTTTGAAGAAATAGGTCTGCGCCTTCCACTTGTCGCTGATCTTGCGGTTCAGAAAGATCGTCCACATGCTCTGCGGATCGCTCCATACCGCAGTGGGTTGCCGGTAGTCATAGATCAACCCGGCACTGCTTCTGGCATCGAGCTTGTTGCTGATCCCCAGCGAGCCATAGAACACGTTGTCCAGCGTATAACCGACCGCAGGTTCGTAAACCTTGTATCCCAGTGTGCCAAACGCACTGGCGCGACCAAATATCTTGTACACACTGGTCTCGCCGTAATAGTCGTTCACACCGCTCCCCAGCCCCCGGTATTTGTCTGCCGTGCCGAATTTCACCTTGCCGGTGACATCGATGATGAGTCCGCTGCGTGCCGAATTGACCAGGCTATAACTGGTGGATGCAACAACATCCCCCAAGCCGGAGTCGGTGCGTACATCGTCCTCCTCATACACGGCTTGTCCGATGTTCGGCGTGGTGTTTGCCGGGCCGGTGATGCTGATGTAGGGCACGGTCAGTTTGAACAGCCAGTTCTCGGTCTCGTATTTTCCGCTCACGGGAATGTAGATGACGCTGGTTTCAGTCGTCCCGCCATATTTACCCGAACTGAAATCCATGCCGCTGGTCAGGCTCAGCGAGCCCGCCAGCACACAGGAGCTGACGGACGATAGGCCCGTCAACAAGATGCTGTGCATGTACCGTGTGCCAGTCTTGTTCATCAGTGTTTTTTGTCCGAATGTTTTTCGGCATCCGAATGATCGGAGCGATCCGGCTTGTCGGGACGGTCGGCATGGTCGTTCCGCTCGGCACGATCAGCTCTATCCGAACGATCTGCCCGATCAGCACGGTCAGAGCGATCCGAATGATCGGAGTGGTCAGAACGATCAGATCGCTCGATCTGGCCCGCACTATTACGCTCACCTCTTGCGACGCCCTCACGCATCGTTCTTTCCGGCCTGTCCCGGCTGATCTCTATGCGGTCGGCGATCACTCTGTGGTCGCCGCTGAAACGGCCGCTGATCTGAACCAACTCGCCCGGTGTGATTGTTTGCCGATCTTGCCTGTTCGCGTCGGTCGGATTGGGGATCACTTCGAGCTCTCCGATCCTAACCTGGCCGTCCGCACCGACAGAGCCGACATAACCCTGCAGATTGATACGCTCGGTGCGTCCGTATAACCGGGTCACCGGACTGAGGGTGATCTCGGCGGCGTTGAGCATGCCATTTTCGACGCGCCCCTTCACTAGGATCTCTTGGCCGACCTTGAGTCCGGTACGTTCTTTTGTGCGGATCTTGAGATCGTATATCTGTATCGTGTCGCCATCGATTGCCGTGATCGGGCCGACCACACCGGATTCTGCTGCAGCGTTGCTACGCTCGATACGCGAGGCGACGATCTGTCCGTTCGCCATTCGCAGACCGCTCACCCTGATGTGTTCACCCTGCTTGAGTTGTATTGCGGGCTGTTGCGACTGCCTATCCTGTACCACGGTCTGTGCCGTACGAGTGACGCTTTGTCCCAATACCGTAAGTTTGTTCTGCGCGGCGTCGATGGCGGAGATCTCTCCGTCCACGGCATGGATGACCGTAATCTTGTCTGCCTGCAAGCGCTGGTCATCACCCTTGGCTTCGACCACCACGATCTGGCCGATTGCCAGTTCATCGGTTTTTGCGCTCGTTTCGTTATTGAGCAGCTTGGTCTTGGCGTCGTAGTCGACTTCCAGTCCGTTGACCCAGATACTGCCGAAACCGGTGATGGTACCCACGATTCCGGTACCGCCGATGCCGCCGTCGCTATGTCCTGTCCCACCGATGCCTGTCTTGTTGGCGAGGCTGCCGGTGCCACCGATACCGCCATGCCCGGTACCGCCGATGCCGGTCATGCTTTTGCCGGTTCCTCCGATGCCACAGTCCAGGCTGGTGCGTCCCGTCCCGCCAATGCCGCGGCAGTCTTCGGCCGCTGCTGTTACCGGCAACAGCAGCGCAAGCAACATCATGGCGGTAAACATTTGACGGTCACTTTTCATCGGGCAACCTTTTTTCTTCTACTCCGAAGTAGTAGACACCAAAATTGATACGCTGAACAGCTTCCGCCTGTTCGGCATCCTTCTTCTGCAATGTCTCCGCGCGTTTATTCACCGCGACCAGTGCCTCCATGCCGAGCTTCTTGGATAACTCGGATAGTTCAGCGACGGACGCCGGGGTCAATCCATCGTAATACACACTTCTATCAAGAAAGGGGGGGCGTTGTCCCAGCAGGTTGTGGGCACCCGCAGCGATATGGTCATGCAGGTTCTGGCCGAAATAATAGGCTTTTTCTTCATAGCCGTTTTCCGGGATGAAGGCCTCGGTGTTCAGACACACGCGATCCATCTCGTCCAGATGGGCGATGCCGATACGCAGCCATTCGTCCAGGATGACGCGAGAACGGATATCTTTGCTCACTGAGCTGACCAAGCCTTCGAATGAACAGGCCCCGCCTTCGCTCGCTTGGCGCGGCAAGGGAAGATGCTGCCCCTTCTCGTCCAGATACAGGGCGTTGCTAGTCCATGCCGCGACCAGTTTGGCTCCCAACGATACGGTCGGTGGTGGTGCATATTCCAGTTGGCTTTCTTCTCCCAGCCGTTTCACATCTTTGCGATGCACTCCGCTCAACAGGCTGATACGGCTATCAGTCTGTGGTTTACCGTTGAGCAGGAACTCCTCCCTGGCGACTTCCACATATAGAGATTTGAGCAGACTGGATAAAAACGGGAATGTGATGCCATTGACCAACATCAGTTTGATGAGCGGGCGCAACAACCGCCGCAACGCCGCGATCAGTGCGGGAGGCGGCGTATGGGAACTGGTGATTGGTCGGATCTCTCTATTCACATCGGGGATTCTAACATGTCGTGTGAAAAAATCACACAAAGTGCTTTACAAGCGAATTAAGCTCGGCTAGCATCTTGCTGCGTGGGAAATTTTCACACGCAGCTTGTGTGGTCAATTTTTAATGGAGGTGGTTATGCGCGTGTTCTATCCCGTTTCGGCCCGACTATCTGATTTACTCAATAACGAGACATCCTCCCCATCCGGATGGATGGTGTTATGGAGCGCATCCAGCATCGTGTTGCTGTTGCTGGTGGTCTCGGCTCTGCCAGACCTTGGCGCTGCTGCGCCAGACCAACAACACGAATCTGCTTCAAAGCCGCGCCTCAACCACGCTAGTCATGCCCGTTACGATACCCGCAGCGGGCAGCACATCATTACGGCTGCCGTCAGCACGAACACCTCCACACAGTCCTATATAGATGCGCACCGTTGCGCACTATCGTATTCCTGTGATTTACCGGCTAAGTTGCCGCAGGCTGAGCCAACAAGACCGCAAGCAGGCGCCGGTCTGTATCTTTGATGCGGGAGATCATCAGGCTCAGAAAGGCTTTGGCAAAGCTGGCCTGCAAGCCGTCGCTGGCATGTTGCAGCGACTCGCCCTCGATCATGATCAGGCGCATATCGCTGATTGCCGTGACCGTCGCCAGCCGTACATGGCGCTCTTCATCCAGATAGCCGATCTCGCCGAAACAGCTGCCCGCGTGCATACGGGTCAGCTCCACGTCGTTCTTGGTGACTTTCGCTTCGCCGCTGAGCATGACGAACAGACTGGTGCTGACTTCGCCTTCGCGCACAATACACTCTCCGGCTTTTCTTTCCTGCCACTGGCATATCCCGACCGTCTCCCAGACTTCGTTGTCGCTGAAACCGGCGAAAAAAGACAAGTTGCGCAACACATCGAAATGCACCGAATCGAAGCGCATCTCCTGCGGCCTTGCCACACTCGGTAATGCCGCGACCAGGTCGTCGCAGAACGCTTTCCAGTTGTGGTAACGCATCTCTTTATCGCGATGCATGGCGCGATGAACCGCAAAACGTAATGCCTGCGGAATATCCAGTCGCCGCTTCTCCAGCGGCAAGGCTTCTTCGTGCAGCTTCTGGTAGATCATCTCGTCGTAGGACTTTGCGGTGAACGGCAACATGCCGGTGAGCAGTTGGTAGGCCATAACTCCGACCGCGTAGATGTCCGACTGTACCGACGGACGTGCATGCGCGAACTGCTCCGGTGGCATGAACGGCAGCGTGCCAACCATATCGACTTGGGTGGTATCCGAGTTGAGCAGGAAGGCGGCGCCAAAGTCCGACACTTTGACCGCGTTGTCCTCGCCCAGCAGCACATTGCTGGGTTTGATATCGCGATGCAGGATGCCCATCTTGTGGGAATAATCCAGTGCGTTGCACACCTTGTACAGGATATCAATCAGACGATCGACCGGCAGCAGATTGTCGAAGCTGGTGTGTTGTTTGAGCGTCCCGCCGGGAACGTATTCCATCACCAGATAATCGAAGTCGTCGGCACTGCACGCCTCGAAGATCTGCACGATGAACGGGTGTTGCAACTTGCCGGCGAGGCGCGTCTCGTTCAGCCACATCTTGCGATTGCGCACACTTTCCTGCGGATTATCCAGATAGGCCGAGCGCATGAGCTTGAGTGCAACCTCGCGTTGCAGATAGGTATCGTAGGCAAGATGTACTTCACCTGCCGCCCCGCGTCCCAGCTCTTTGCGCATCTCAAAGCGATGTCGAAAACTGTCGTTGGGACTGACGATAGGGGGGGGCGGCTGGGTATCGACTATCGATCCACGGATGAATTGTTTGCGCAGCTCGGAAAGATTGTGAGAATCGTCGTTGTTCTTTGGCATGGTTGGTTGCTCAATCAATGTAGATGGCGCAACCTTGTTATCACAGCGCTTCGAAACACTTGGTCGTTGCATTAAAACGCAACAACTGGCCGTGCTCGATATCGAAATACCAACCATGCAAAGCGAGTGTCCCACTCTCGACCCGTTCACTCACCCAAGGAAAGGTCATCAGATTCTCCAGCGACACCAGAATGGCACGCTGTTCGCAGGCATGTAATTGCTCATCCAGCGAAGCTTGCGGCATCTCCGCCATCACGCTGGCGCGAGCGCTCTCTGCAAGACACATCCAGTCGGCCATATATGAATCGGGATTGTTCACCCCACCGGTTCTGACCAACGTGTTGATGCCGCCGCAATGGGCGTGACCCAACACGATGATGTGCTCTACCGCGAGAATGCGTATCGCGTATTCGATGGCAGCCGTCGTACCGTGGTGTCCGGCGCGATTCTCAGATGGAGGCACCAAATTGGCCACGTTGCGGATGACAAAAAGGTCGCCCGGCTCGCAATCCAGCACCAACGCCGGATCTACACGTGAATCACAACAGGCGACGACTAGCGTCTTGGGGGTCTGCCCTTCCTTTACCAAATGCTGATAAAGACTATCGTTGCGCTCGAAATGCCGTTCGCGAAAGCGCTGGAACCCTTCGATAAGATTAGAGATCGAGGTCATGCGCCCGTAAGGAGCCGCTGTGCTTCGCGGTATTTGTCGGCGGTTTTTTGCAGCACATCGGCAGGCACCTGCGGGGCCGGGGGTTGCTTGTTCCAACCGGAAGACTCCAGCCAGTCGCGCACGAATTGCTTGTCAAAGCTGGGCGGGTTGCTGCCAACCTTATATTGGTCGGCAGGCCAGAAACGGGATGAATCGGGAGTGAGTGCTTCGTCAATCAGATACAGCTTGCCATCCGCGTCAGTGCCGAACTCGAACTTGGTGTCGGCGATGATGATGCCGCGTGTTAGCGCATACTCCGCAGCTTGGGTATAGAGCGCCAGCGTGGCATTTTTCACTTGATCAGCCATATCTGCACCTAGTAGCTTCTTGGCTTCTTCGAACGAAATGTTTTCGTCGTGATCACCCACTGCGGCTTTGGTTGATGGCGTGAACAAAGGCAGCGGCAGCTTTTGCGCCTCTTGCAGGCCTGCGGGCAACTGGATGCCACATACCGCACCGGTCTTTTTGTAGTCCTTCCAGCCCGAACCCACCAAATAACCGCGCACGATGGCTTCGATAGGCAGAGGCTTCAGCTTTTTGGTAACGAAGGATCGTCCGCGTACTTGCACCCGCTCCGCCTCGGTCTTCACCACGGACTCTGGGTCGATACCGGACAGATGATTCGGAATGACATTCCCCAGCTTCTTGAACCAAAAATTGGAGACCGCCGTGAGCACCTCGCCTTTGCCGGGAATCGGCGTGGGCAAAATCACATCGAAGGCGGACAAACGGTCCGTTTGCACGATGAGCAGATGATCGGCATCGACCTCATACAGGTCGCGCACTTTGCCTCGGTGCAGAAATTTCAGGCTGGTCAGATTTGATTCGTGCAATGCAGACATGTGAACCTCGGATTACAAAGCGGGCAGGGTAGTTGCTGCAATCTGTTCCGCTTGTTTCTTGCGATAGTCGGCGAGTTTTTGCGCCAACGTCTTGTCGTTCAGTGCCAGCATGGAGACGGCGAACAGACCCGCGTTCGCCGCGCCCGCTTCGCCAATGGCAAAGGTCGCCACGGGAATGCCTTTGGGCATTTGCACGATAGACAGTAATGAGTCCATCCCTTTCAAATATTTCGAAGGGATAGGAACGCCCAGCACGGGCAGCGTAGTCTTGCCGGCGATCACACCGGCCAGATGCGCTGCGCCGCCCGCACCGGCGATGAAACATTGCACGCCTTGTCCGCTCATTTCCTTGATGTAGTCGAACAACAGGTCGGGAGAGCGGTGCGCCGAAATGACGCGCGCATCGAACTCAACCCCAAAATCCTGCAAGGCACGTGCGGCCTGTTGCATGATCTCCCAGTCGTTGCTGCTACCCATGACGATGGAAACAAGCGGCTTGGACATGCTTTACGCTCCTTTGTGGTAACCGACCACGCGCTCAACTTCGTTCTTGGAGCCGAGAATCACCGGCACGCGCTGATGCAGACCGTTTGGTTGCAGTTCCATGATGCGCTCACGGCCAGTGGAACACATACCGCCCGCTTGTTCGACGATGAAAGACATCGGGTTGGCTTCGTACATCAAACGCAGCTTGCCTGCCTTGCCCGGCTCTTTGGTGTCGAACGGATACATGAAGATACCGCCGCGGGTCAGGATGCGGTGTACTTCGGCAACCATCGAGGCTACCCAGCGCATGTTGAAGTTCTTCTCGCGACCGCCGTCCTTGCCCTTTACGCATTCTTCCACGTAACGCTGTACCGGCTCTTCCCAGTAACGGCGGTTGGACATGTTGATAGCGAACTCTTGCGTGTCGGCAGGAATCATCATCTTCGGATGTGTCAGCATGAATTCGCCGATGTCGTTGTCCAGCGTGAAACCGTTCACGCCGTTGCCGGTGGTGATGACCAGCATGGTGGACGGGCCGTACAGCGCATAACCTGCACACACTTGTTTGGTGCCTGGCTGCATGAAGTCGGCAGCGGTCGGGTTGGTCACGCCTTCAGGGCAGCGCAGGATGGAGAAGATGGTGCCGACAGAGATGTTCACGTCGATGTTGGAAGAACCATCCAGCGGGTCGAACGTCAGCAGGTACTTGCCCTTGGGATATTTCGCCGGGATAGGATAGATCTCGTCCATCTCTTCCGAAGCCATCGCAGCCAGATGGCCACCCCACTCGTTTTCTGCGATGAAGATGTCATTGGTGATGACGTCTAATTTCTTCTGTGTCTCGCCCTGGATGTTCTCGCTACCGGCACTGCCCAACACACCGATCAGTGCGCCTTTGTTAACCGCATGCGCGATCTTCTTGCATGCGATGGTGATATCGCCCAGCAGGTCGGTGAAATCACCTGTCGCACCCGGAATATGGCGCTCTTCTTCGATGATAAATTGGATCAGATTCTTATTCATGTTGCTCTCTCCCGATTTGATTGAAATTTGTAACCCGTGAATTTTACCCGTTTTCGCTACTGCTCTCCATGCCTGATTATTTGACCAAGGACATAAACAATTGCGGCAGCCGCTCAGGCAGCCGCGCGATGTTGTCGATCACCGCATAATGCTTGCCAAAGATGTCTGCAACGTATTCGTCCGCCTTGGGGTCAAGGTTAATGCAATACGTGTAGATATTCTCCTGATCCAGCTCGCGTACCGCCAGTTTGGCATCCTCTATCAGTAAGCGCGGATCACCGCTATCGATATCGGCCGGCTCGCCGTCTGTCAGCACCAGCAGCAGTTTTTTATCGGCCTGCTGGTGACTCAAATAATGTCCTGCATGACGTATGGCGGCACCCATGCGCGTGGAGAAGTTGGCTTCCATGCCCGCTAGGCGGCCCTTCACCTCATCGTTCCAAGGCTCTTTATAACCCTTGAAATGCCAATAACGCACATTGTGACGCGTGTCGGAATGGAATCCGCCGATAGCCAAGGGATCGCCCATCTGATCGACCGCCCAAGCTAATAGCGAGACAGCCTCCTGGCTCAGTTCCAATTTGCTCTGCGTACAACCATCCGGTATATCGGCGAGCGAAGCGGACAGGTCGAGCAACAAGGAGACCGCGACGCTACGGCCATCATGACGATGGCTCATGTTGATACGCACATCGGGCTGAGCACCGCTCTTAAAGTCGATCAGCGAACGCACCGCCACATCCAGATCCAGCTCGGCGCCTTCCTCCTGATAACGGATACGTACTTTGTTCTGCGGTTTGAGCAGGTCGATGATTTTCTTCAGACGCTTGGCCAGCGCACTGTGTTTGGCCAACAACTGGTCGATGTGTGCCGGATTACCTTTGGGTTGCAAGTGTTCGTACAAACTTACCCAGTCGGGGCGGTAATGCTCTGCACTGTAGTCCCACTCGGGATACATACGCGGCGGCACTTTGAATTCATCTTCGGATTCGACCGGAGGACGCGGACGCTCTTCATAAGTCTCCTCGTCACCTTCCTCGATGAACAACCACATCATGCGGTTGTCATCGCGGTATTCCACCTCGGTGTTGTTGAAATAGACTTTGCCCGATGAGTCGCCTGGTACTTTACTTTCGGCAATGAACTGCACTCCCAACAACTGGATGTCGGCGGTACGGGTATTGCCTTTCGCCATCAACTCATTGAAGCGAGCGACATATTTCAGGATGAGGGGATGATCGTACGTGTGGTTCGGGTCCAATAGTGCCCGAGACAATATGGCCAGACGATGGCGTATGTACGAGACATCGGCATCCATAACCAGATTCTGATTTGGGGTCGGGTGCAACTTGCACCAAATCGAGCGTAATCCCGGGAATTCTTCCAGCGACAGATACTCTACGCGCGCGTCCTCGAACACCTCGACCGCCATGCGCTGGAACGGACTTAGATTGTCTGCGATTAGCGGCGTAGTCCAGCGACGATGTGCGCTTAGGTGGGCCAGTAGCGCGCGATAACGGTCGATACCGCGCACCCCGTTGGGTAGGTCGTCATACACATCCGGCAGATGTAGGCCTTGTTCGTTCAAATACGGGACCGGCTTGCGTATCTCATCAAAGTCCGAAGAATAGGGAACGAATTGAACATCGTTCAACCACAAACCGCGTAGGTACAGGTCCAGCTTGCGCTCTGCATCGGTGAATAACGTGCCGTGACGTTCGCGCTGTATGACCGCGCGGCTGTCTGCCGTCTTAATCTGGAAGTATTCCTTTTGGTGTTCTGGGTCGTTCGGATAGGCGAGTACACCATAGTCCACCCATTTTTTTATTCCGCCCAGCGGGAGCAACGTGAACAGGTGGGGAACACTATCCAGAAAGTCCGGCAGACATTCGCTGGTATACATCGAATCGATGCCATGCACTTTAGGACTGGTGCGGATCGCGGTTTGCACCACCAAATTGAGGTATTCGGTGAACAGTTCGCGGCTTTCCAGCGCGCGCGCCGCCGCACCGAGACTTTGCAGAAAATTCGGTATTGCTTTGCTGTTGGGTGATTTGGCAAGGGTGCGAGTGAAAGAGACGATCTCTTCGATCACGCTTTCACCCATGTTCGCGGCCACTTGCGGGATCTCTTCCAGAAACACCAGAACGGACTCTTCTCCGCGGCCCATGCGGTTGATGGCATTCGCCCCTTCGATGTACACGGTGATACCCGCCGCACTTAAGTGCTGGCGAGCATCCGCCATGCAATCGTCGAACACGTTTTGCACGCGTTTGAAGCTGCATTGCAGCTGCTGGCGCTCTTCTGGGGTTGCCGTCATCGCGTTTGTTTAAGCCTCAAACACCGCATCGATAGCGTGATCCAACGTATCGCGGATGTCGGCATCATCGGTGATCGGGCGCACCAAGGCCATGCGGCAGGCGTCGCGCGGAGCGATGCCTTGTTTGATTAGTGTGGCCGCATAGACCAACAAGCGCGTCGAGATTCCCTCGTCGAGGCCGTGACCTTTCAGATTACGCGCCGTCTCGCCGATCTTCACCAGTTTGGTGGATATGTCTGTACCGATGCCAGTCTCTTTGCTAACGATGCCGACCTCGACTTGCGCTTTCGCGTAATCGAACTCCAGCCCGGCAAAGCGTTGCTTGGTGGATTGCTTCAGATCTTTCATCAGATTCTGATAGCCGGGGTTATAAGAGATCACCAATTGAAAATCCGGATGTGCGGCAACTAACTCACCCTTTTTATCCAGTGGCAAAGTGCGGCGGTGGTCGGTAAGCGGGTGGATCACCACAGTGGTGTCCTGACGCGCTTCGACGATCTCGTCCAGATAACAGATCGCGCCGTAGCGCGCTGCCAGCGTAAGCGGGCCGTCCAACCAGCGCGTGCCGTTGGCATCCAGTAAATAACGTCCGACCAGATCGGACGCGGTCATGTCTTCGTTGCAGGCGACGGTGATCAAGGGCTTGCCCAGTTTCCATGCCATGTGTTCGACGAAACGCGACTTACCGCATCCGGTCGGGCCTTTGAGCATCACCGGCAAACGTGCGGCATAAGCGGCTTCATACAGTGCCACTTCGTTGCTCTGTGCTTGGTAGAAAGGTTCTTGCGTGATGCTGTATTGCTTGATGTCGAACGTGTCGCTCATGCTGTTCTCCATTTGGATCATTTCAAATTTTCAAAATGACCGGGGTTAAAAAAGCCCCTGCAAGAATCTCCGGCAGGGGCTCTTATTAACTAAGCGTTCGTCTTACTTGTGAACGCCCAGCTTTTGACGCCAGCCCGGGAATATCTTGTCGGCATCTTTCGGGAACGACTCGAATGCGCGCGCGAATTCTTTGTGCTCTTTCGCGTATTCGATCGGATCAGCGCCGGACTTCCAGCACTCGTACGATTGACGCAGAGAGATCGCACCGGCAGCTGGGCTGTCGATGTGGCCGTAAGAACCGCCACCGGCTGTGTTGATCACGTTGCCGTGGCCGAGGTTCTGGAAGAAGCCTGGCAGACGCAGCGCGTTCATGCCGCCGGAGATGATAGGCGTTGTCGGCTTCATACCGTACCACTCTTGATGGAAGAACGGGCCTTGGCAGCTGTCGCGCTCGATCATGTAAGCGATGACCTTGTCGTCTTTGCCGCCTTCCATTTTGCCGAAGCCCATGGTGCCCACGTGGATGCCGGAAGCACCTTGCAGGCGGGACATCTTAGCCAGTACGAATGCTGTGTAGCCGCGCTTGGAAGAAGGGGAAGTCACCGCACCGTGACCTGCGCGGTGATAGTGCAAATATTGGCTTGCATATTGACGACGCGCAGTCGTGATCATGCCGGGGCCGCCAACATAACCGTCAACCAGGAAGGCAACCTTGTCTGCATCCGGGCCGAAAGTTTCCAGCGCGTAGTCAGCACGGGCACACATTTCGTAGTGGTCATCGGCCGTGATATTCATGGAGAACAGTTTGGCTTGGCCGGTTTCATCTTGTGCGCGCTTCATCGCGTCATAAACGAGAGGCAGAACCTTCTTGATCGGGCAGAATACTTGGTTGCCTTGTGGCTCGTCGTTCTTGATGAAGTCGCCGCCCAACCAGAACTGGTAAGCCGCATTCGCGAAAGGCTCTGGACGCAGACCCAGCTTTGGCTTGATGATGGTGCCGGAGATGTAGCCGCCGTTCACGACCGGACGACCCAAGATGCGCCACAGGTCGGTGATGTCCTTGGCTGGGCCGTCGAACAGTTGCAGCATGCGCGGTGGAACCCAGAAATCTTGCATTTGCAGACATTCGATATCGCCCATACCCTGGTTGTTACCGATTGCCAAAGTCAGGAAGGAAACGATCATCGCGCGACCGTCGGTCACATTGCGGTCGAACAAGTCGTTCGGGTAAGCCACCTTCATGATGCCTTTGGCTTCATCGATGAAGTACACCAAGGCGTCAACACCCTTGGTGAAGTCATCGGTGGTGCTCACTTCAACATTGGTACCGGTCGAGGATTCAGCCGCGATATGTGCAGCAGCTTCCAGATAACCCACGCCTGCAGCCGGGGTCATTGTGTATGCGACCAAAATGTGTCCGCCGTTCTTGATAAGCTCGGCTTCATTAAGGTCTAGGTTTGAATAACGTGCTGACTGATCCATGCTTCCTCCTGATTGATAATCAATTTGAGATACAACGCTGCGAACTATAAGGCTGTTAGACCATAAACAACAGTCAAACATTTTTATTGGAACCATAAGCCCCGCTTATGGTAATCGGCTATAATAACGGGGCCATGTTGCATCTTACTCTGCGCCAACTCCAAGTCTTTGCCGCTGTTGCTCGGCATCTGAGCCATTCCCGCGCAGCCGAGGAATTGTATCTGAGCCAGCCCGCCGTTTCCATGCAAATCAAACAATTGGAGCAAAATGTCGGCTTGCCCTTATTGGAACAAACTGGCAAGCAACTCCACCTGACCGAGGCTGGGCGCGAGATGTTGCATTACAGCTTGAGTATCACCCAGCAATTGACCGAGTTGGAAGAGGTGTTCAGCGCCATGAAGGGTTTGGAACGTGGGCATTTGAGCATCTCCGTAGTCAGTACCGCGAACTATTTTATGCCCCAGCTGTTGGCCAAATTCATTCAAACCCACGCCAAGATTCAGGTCAGTTTATCTGTCGCCAACCGCGATGCTGTCATCAAACAGCTTGCCGACAATGTGGCGGATTTCGCTATCATGGGTCAGCCGCCACAAGGTGCGGACATGTTGGCGGAACCTTTTATGCAAAACCCCTTGGTCGTGATCGCGGCTCCCGCGCATCCTTTGGCTGGTGCGCGCAAGATTCAACCCCGCCAACTCTCGAACGAGACTTTTTTGTTGCGGGAACAGGGCTCCGGTACGCGGGGGGTGGTGGAACGTTTTTTTACCAGCCACAAACTTTCCTTGCCGGTACATATGGAAATGGATACCAATGAGGCTATCAAACAAGCTGTTCAAGCCGGCATGGGGATCGGCATCATTTCCCAGCATGGTATAGAGCTGGAGCTGGAAACGAAACGGCTCGTTGTGCTGGATGTCGACCACTTTCCCATCATTCGACATTGGTATATCGTGCACCGCAAGAATAAGCGTCCGTCTGTTGCGGCACAAGAATTTGAGCGCTTTCTGCTGAATGCGGCACAAGGAATGGCCTGACTCTTTAGCGCCTAGCCGCAAAACACCGGAGGCAGCCGAATAGTTCGGCTGCCTCCGGCTTATCATCCACAGCAGTGTTAACCAGCAGAATTGATCTGGGACACCAGTTCGCTCAACACGGCTTCCGCCTTGTCGTTATCAACTTGGCAGGTGCCCGCATTCTCATGTCCACCGCCGTTGTATTTCAACATCAACTCACCGACATTTGTCTTGGATGTGCGGTTGAGTATTGATTTTCCGGTGGCGAATACGGTGTTCTGTTGCTTTACGCCCCAGAGTACGTGTATCGAGATATTGGTGTCTGGATACATCGCGTAGATCATGAAGCGATTTCCGGCATAGATGGTTTCTTCTTTGCGCAGATCAAGTACGACCAAGTTACCGCGCACCGTAGCGCAACGCTTGATCTGGTCTTTGAACTTTGCTTCGTGGCTGAAATAAAGCTCGGCGCGCTCTTTTACGTCTGGCAACTGCATGATCTGGTCGATATTGTGGTTCTTGCAATAATCGATGAGATCCATCATCAGGTTGTAGTTCGAAATACGGAACTCCCGGAATCTCCCCAAACCCGTACGCGAATCCATCAGATAATTGAGCAACACCCATCCTGTTGGATTCAACACCTCTTCGCGTGAGAACTGGGCGGCGTCGGCCTTGTCGACAGCAAGCATCATGTCGTTCCATTCTGCCGGAAATGCCTTTGCGCCCCCATAATAATCATAAACTACGCGGGCTGCCGAGGGTGCTTTCGGATCGATGATATGGTTGGTGTGTCCGCCGGTGTTGCGGATGGTCTCGGACAAATGGTGGTCAAAAGCCAGGTGCGCACCAGCCACATATGGCAGATTGGTGGTGATATCACCCGGGCCGATTTCGATCTTGCCGTCCTGCATGTCTTTCGGATGAACGAACAAAATCTCGCCCAGCATATCGAGGTGTTTCAATAACACCGCGCATACCAAGCCATCAAAGTCGCTACGCGTCACCAGCCGATATTTTTTGCTTCCCATGGTTTGCTCCCCTGCTCAAATTTAAATTTATAAATCACTTCATTTATTTTCGGCCACCTATGACCCGCGTGGCTACAGACCTGATAACTTAACGGTCTGGTCTTGGTGAGTCAATATTTTTGACGGCCTATATATTTATTGCTCGGCCGCTGACGCCCTAGACATCAAGGTTTTTTACACCCAATGCATTCTGCTCGATAAACGCACGTCTTGGCTCGACCACATCACCCATCAGGGTCGTAAATATCTCATCGGCAGAAATCGCATCTTCGATGCGGACGCGCAACAAGATGCGATTCTTCACATCCATGGTGGTTTCCCACAACTGATCTGGGTTCATTTCACCCAGCCCTTTGTAACGCTGGATGCTGACGCCCCGCTTAGCATCTTCCAACAACCACTCGATGGCTTGCTTAAAGCTGCTTACACTGCGCTTTTGTTCGCCACGCATCGCGTATGTTGTCGAAGAGATAAGGCCGCTCAGTGCCCGTGCGGTTTGGCAGATTTGCCCATAATCCCCACTTTGCAAAAAATCCCGGTCCAAATAACTTACCGAGTGGTTTCCGTGAAACGTCTTTTCCAGGCGCAGTCGAAGCTCGCCATTTTCATCGTCTTCGACGCGAGCGCCAATCACTCCGCCACAGGCTTCCTCCAACAGCTTGGCGCTTCTTTGTGCTTGCTGAGGGTCCTCCAGCGAAAGCTCCGGCAGGCTCAACAGGGCATGACTGGCTTCTGGGGCAATGAAGCGCGACAGACGATCTATCACCGCCTCGGCAAGAAAATATTGCTTCGCAATTTCGCCCAGGGCTTCGCCCTGTATCGAAGGCGCGTTCAATGCCGGATAGAATGCGGCATTATTCAGCGCCGAACCGAGCATGTAGTTTTTAAGTTCGTGTTCGTCTTTAAGATAGCGCTCGTCCTTGCCCTGTTTGATCTTATACAGCGGCGGTTGTGCGATGTAGATATGGCCGCGCTCAACCAGCTCCGGCATCTGGCGATAGAAAAAAGTGAGTAGCAAGGTGCGGATATGCGCTCCGTCCACATCCGCGTCGGTCATGATGATGATGCGGTGATAGCGCAACTTATCGGCGTTGTATTCCTCTTTGCCGATACCGGTACCCAAAACCGTGATCAGTGTCGCGATCTCCTGAGAGGAAATGAGCTTCTCAAAGCGCGCGCGCTCGACATTCAATATTTTGCCCTTTAACGGCAGAATCGCCTGAAACTTGCGATCGCGTCCCTGTTTGGCAGATCCTCCCGCCGAATCACCCTCGACCAGATAGAGCTCGGACAATGCCGGGTCTTTTTCCTGACAATCTGCCAACTTACCCGGCAGACCGATGCCATCCAATACACCTTTGCGCCGCGTTAGTTCGCGCGCTTTGCGGGCGGCATCCCGAGCACGGGCAGCCTCGATGATCTTGTTACAGATAATCTTGGCATCGACCGGATTCTCCAGCAGAAAATCTGTCAGCTTTTGCGCCACCACTTCCTGAACCGCCGGCTGAACTTCACTAGAGACGAGCTTGTCTTTTGTTTGCGAAGAGAACTTTGGATCCGGAACCTTCACTGACAACACACAGGTCAAGCCTTCCCGCATATCGTCACCGGTTGTATCCACTTTGGCTTTTTTTGCCAGCTCGTTGTCTTCGATATATTTATTGATGACTCGCGTCATCGCCATGCGCAAGCCTGTCATATGGGTGCCGCCATCACGCTGGGGAATATTGTTGGTAAAACACTGCACGACCTCTGAATAGCTGTCATTCCACTGCATCGCGACATCTACCGTGATGTTGTCTTTTTCGCCACTGGCTTGAAAACATTTGGGATGTAAGACCGATTTACTTTTGTTCATGTACTCGACAAAACCGCGCACACCACCCGAGTAAGCGAAGTTTTCACTTTTGCCGGTACGATGATCGATCAGCTCGATTTTTACCCCATTATTCAAAAAAGAAAGTTCGCGCAGGCGCTTGGCCAATATCTCGTAATGAAACTCAACCGTGCCGAAAATCTCTTTGTCGGCCAGAAAATGTACTTCTGTGCCACGCTTGTTGGTTTCGCCCAATACTCGTACAGGAGAAACTTCCACGCCGTTTTGGGTCTCCAGCAGACGATCTTTTACCGCTCCGCGCACAAACTCCAGCCCGTGTTTTTTTCCATCCCGGTAGGTCGTCAACCTCAACCACTCTGATAAGCCGTTCACACAACTTACCCCGACTCCATGTAAACCACCCGATACCTTATAACTGTTCTGGTTGAATTTTCCACCCGCATGTAATACGGTCAGAACGATTTCCGCCGCCGAGCGCTTTGGCTCGTGCTTATCGTCAAACTTAATACCTACCGGGATACCCCGCCCGTTATCCGCCACCGATATGGAGTTGTCTCCATGAATGATCACCTTGATATCATCACAGTGCCCTGCAAGTGATTCATCAATCGCGTTATCCACCACTTCAAAAACCATGTGATGCAAGCCGGTCCCATCCGAAGTGTCCCCGATATACATACCCGGTCGCTTACGCACAGCCTCCAGACCTTCGAGTTGTTGAATGCTTGATTCGTCGTAGTTATCGCTCATGGTTTTTCCAAAGTTGCTGTTTCACGTGGAACATATCGTTAAATGCGCATCGGCATAACAACATATTTAAACTCTTCTTCGCCCGGCACAGTGATCAATATACTGCTATTGGGATCCCCAAATGAAAATGTGACTTCTTGCGCGGGCGTATTATTCAGACCATCCAAAAGATAGTTCACATTGAAACCAATATCCAGCGCGGGGCCGTGATACTCGTTTTCAATGTCTTCCTGTGCCTCTTCTTGTTCGCTATTACTGCTAATGATGCGCAGATTCTTTTCGGTCAATACAAAACGAACCCCACGGAATTTTTCGTTCGAAAGGATCGCTGCCCGCTGTAATGCTTGCAGTACGGTCAAACGATCCAGCGACAGGTGATTGGTGTAGTTTGGAATGACGCGCTCGTAATCGGGAAATTTTCCATCAATCACTTTAGAGGTAAGCACAATATCGGCAAAAGTGAGCCTAACTTGTTTTTCTGCCAACTCGAGCGTTATCTCTTCTTCCGAATCAGCGAGTAATTTTGATAATTCGTTGACCGTCTTTCTGGACAGAATGACTTCGGTCTTGGTATGGGTCTTTTCCAGCTTTGAACTTACAAAAGCCAGCCGGTGGCCATCGGTTGCAATTAGGCGTATCTGCTGCCCATCAATGACCAATAAAACGCCATTGAGGTAGTAACGAATATCTTGTTGTGCCATTGCATATTGAACCAAGCCCAATAATTTTTTCAGCAACCCCTGTTTGAGTATGACTTGAGACGCGTTTTCAAGCTGGTTCGTTACCACTGGAAAGTCTTGTGCCGGCAAGGTTTGCAGACTAAAACGACTCTTATTTGATTTAATCAATAGCTTGTTTTCTTGTATTTCCAGGGAAACCTTGCTGGCATCTGGTAACACTCTAAGAATCTCTTGTAGTTTTTTTGCGGAGACAGTGACTGCTTCGGCAGGACCATTGGCTTCGATTGCACGAATAGTGGAAATCTGTATCTCCAGATCTGTTGCAACCAGCTTGAGGTTGGAATCCCCTTTTTCAATCAATACATTTGAAAGGATCGGTAATGGTTGTTTCCTCTCCACGATTCCCACAACGGTTTGAAGCGGTTTCAGGAGTACATCTCTATCTATTTTATCTATAAACATTCTATATATCCTTAATAGCTATAACAATCATGGTCAAAATTGGGGATAACAGTCTTTTCTATTTAAATACATTAAATTGAACACTTATTTTGTTGCCAAAAACCAGTAGCGAAGGCTGTGTACATTATGTGGATAAAAATTCAAACTTCGTTCCTGAAAGAGTTATCCACAAACGTTTCAGGAGTTTTGATCTAGTTTCGCAGCGTTTGATTGAGCAAATTAAAGTCAGCATTTAATGCTGCATCGGTATTTCTGAGACTTTCTATCGTTTTACAGGCGTGTAAAACAGTCGAATGATCTCGCCCACCAAAAGCATTACCAATCTCTGGCAGACTTAATTGTGTCAATTCTCTGGCCAGGCACATCGCGATTTGTCGCGGCCTGGCAATGATACGAGTCCGCTTTTTGGAAAGTAGATCAAGGAGTTTGATGCGATAAAAATCGGCGACTGTTTTCTGGATGTTTTCAATAGAGACCTGTTTGTTCTGTGCGGCAAGCAGATCTTTAAGCGCTTCTTTTGCCAGATCGGTAGTGATAGGGCGCTTGTGAAAACGAGCAAAAGCTTCGATTCTGTTGAGCGCACCTTCCAGCTCACGAATATTCGAGCGTACATGTTTGGCAATAAAAAATGCGACATCTTCTCCGATAGGATTACCAGAAAGGACGGCTTTTTGTAGCAAGATGGCCACCCGCATTTCCAATCCGGGAGGTTCAATGGCGACCGTCAGACCGCAACTGAAACGAGAAGTCAGGCGGGGCTCTATCCCGGAAATCTCTTTTGGAAAGGTGTCGCAGGTAATGATGACTTGTTTGTTGGTATCGATCAGGGAATTTAGAGTGTAAAAGAACTCCTGCTGGGTTCCCGGTTTGTCAGCGATGAATTGGATATCGTCGATTAGCAACAAGTCCAGAGAATTATAATATTGTTTAAATTCATCAAACTGTTTCGTCTGAAAAGCGCGAACGACATCGGAAACATAGTTCGTCGCATGAACATAACAAATATTGGCCTGATTGTTTTCTTTTTTGAACTGGTTTCCAATCGCTTGGATTAAATGGGTTTTCCCCAAGCCAACGCCACCGTAGATGAACAAGGGGTTATACGTCATGCCAGGAGAGTCTGCAACCTGAATGGCCGCCGCGTGGGCCAATTGATTCGCCTTGCCGGTGACGAAATTATCAAACAGTAACGACGGATTCAGCTTGGCAGTATGTTTGAGTTTCTTTTGCGGCGATGCAACAGCTTTATTGACTGGCTCAGGGCTTGCAACTGGGGGGGCGGTTTTTTTTCCAACCCGCAACTCGATTTGGGCCGGGGTAGCAAAAAACGTCTCGGCCCGAGCAGCGATCTCCGGTAAGAAGCGCTCTTGAATGACCTTCAGAGTAAAGCCATTAGGTGCGGTCAGAGTGATCCTGCTCCCGGAGACCTCGAAGACCAGCGGCTTTATCCAGGAATTGAACTGTTGAGCGGGGAGCTGGTCTTTGAAGAACGCAAGGCAGCTATCCCACAGGTTTTGGTGTGGCATAAATTTACGGACACAGAATATCTATCGCGGCATTCTACAGGGACAATAAAAAGTTATCCACAGTATAAAATAAACTTGACAGAGGGCATGTTAAGTATTGTAATCGCGCGCTTTTCAACAAGAACACCTAAGGAATAAACATGAAACGTACATACCAACCATCCGTAACCAAGAGAAAGCGCACCCACGGCTTTTTGGTTCGCATGAAGACCAAGGGCGGAAGGGCTGTTATCGCTGCTCGCCGCGCCAAAGGCCGCGCGCGCCTAGCGGTATAAGGTGAGCCAGCGCTTTCTTTTTGCACATCGGCTACATCGGCGCGAGGAATTCGAGTTTGCGCTGCAAAAACGGGGGTTATCTGCCAAATGGATGACCCTGCATTTTAGAAAGAATGCAGCAGGTATTGAGCGACTGGGAATGGTCGTAAGTAAGCGAGTAGCACTTAAAGCCATTACCAGGAACCGGATAAAGCGCCTGATTCGTGAGATATTCAGGCTGGGGCCGCATGATATAGGTAACGGATCTTTGGATTTTGTAATCAAAATGCGGCGCAATCCCAGAAGCGAAGAGATAAAAGAGTTCAGACAATCCCTCTCTTGTTTGCTGGATGAGGCAAGGAGGATTAAAGATAATGACACGGCTACTTCTGCTTCTCATTAAGGGTTATCAATACCTGATTCGTCCGCTGTCTCCCCCTGCCTGTCGTTTTCATCCTTCCTGCTCACATTATTTTTCTGAGGCATTAACCAAACACGGTCTAGCTCGGGGCTTGTGGCTGGGAATCTGGCGATTACTGCGCTGTAATCCTTGGGGTGCGGGCGGCTACGACCCCGTCCCATAATTCTATAATCTGTATTAGGTGTAAGCCAAGATGGACTTCCAAAGACTGTTCTTAGTAGTAATCTTCTCGTTTTCGGCATTATTGTTGTGGGACGGCTGGCAGCGCTATCAGCACCCAGAGCTGCAGATGGTTTCCGCGCCCGAGGCAACGAAAAAAGACGAAAGCATCCCGGCACCGACGAAAGTCGGAAATCTCGCGGATAGCAATAAGGTCTCTGGGCTGGTTGCCGACACCCAAGGCAAAAAGATCGTAGTTAAAACAGACAGCCTCCATGTTGAAATCAGCACGATCGGTGGCGACATCCAGCGCGTCGAGCTGTTGCAGCACAAGGATGCGGAAGACAAGAACAAGCCGATCGTCCTCTTGCAACAAAAAGCAGACCATATCTACATTGCACAAACCGGACTGCTGGGTGGCGGGCTTCCTACACACCAGACACCGTTTACCGCCGCCGCGGAGGAGTATCGTCTGGCGGACGGGGAGGACACGCTTGTTGTTCGGCTTGTTGCCAGCAAGGCGGTCACCAAAACGCTGACCTTTCATCGCGGCAGCTATCTGGTTGACGTTGGTTATGAGATTGAAAACACTGAAGCTCTGCCGCTGGCCGCATCGGCTTATTTTCAGTTGGTTCGAGATAGTTCAGTGCCTCCGGGAGATTCCGTTCTGGTTCCAACCTACACCGGCCCGGCAATCTATACTGAACTGGAAAAATTCCAAAAGGTCGAGTTTTCAAGCATAGAAAAAAACAAGACCGGCCTCCCGAAAACGGCAAACAACGGCTGGGTAGCCATGTTGCAACACTACTTTGTCGCTGCGTGGTTGCCTCAGGCTAATGTGGAGCGTGAATATTACGCCCGCTTTCTAGGAGACCAGCGATTCGCCGTTGGTGCGGTCATGCCGGTCGCCACGATAGCGCCTGGGCAAAAGGGCGGCATCAGCGTTCCTCTCTATGTTGGTCCGGCGAGCGCCAATCTGGACCAAGTCGCCCCCGGACTTGGCCTGACAGTCGATTATGGCTGGCTTACCATCATCGCAGCTCCCCTGTTCTGGCTGCTGACCCTTATCCACACCTGGGTACAAAACTGGGGTATTGCAATCATTGTTCTGACGATTCTGATCAAGCTGGCCTTTTTTCCGCTCTCGGCCGCAAGTTATCGCTCGATGGCCAAGATGCGCATCGTGGCGCCCAAGCTGGAAAAGATAAAACAGCAATATGGTGATGATCGGGAGAAGCTCAACCGCGCGATGATGGATCTGTATAAGACGGAAAAGATCAATCCGCTGGGCGGCTGTCTGCCGGTATTGATACAGATCCCCGTGTTCATTGCCCTGTATTGGGCGATTTTGTCCAGCGTGGAGCTGCGTTACGCGCCATTCTTCGGTTGGATCACCGATCTGTCTGTGGCTGACCCGTATTACGTATTGCCCGCCATCATGGGTATCAGCATGTTAATCCAGAGCCGGCTCAACCCGACCCCACCCGATCCCTTGCAGGCGAAGCTGATGCAGATTATGCCCGTGGTATTCAGTGTGGTGTTCTTCTTCTTCCCCGCCGGGCTGGTTTTGTATTCCATCGTGAACAACGTGCTTTCTATTGCGCAACAATGGTATATCACGCGCAAGCAAGAGATGGAGCAAAAGGGTGCCATCAAGGGCTGATCGAATTGCCGCGATTGCCACGCCCCCCGGGCGTGGCGGTATCGGTGTTGTCCGGGTATCCGGTCGCGATCTCGGGTCTTTTTCCCCGGCCTTGTTCGGACAGTCGCTCGCCCCGCGCCATGCCACGTACACCCCTTTTTTTGATGCCAGCGGCTTGGCGATAGACCAAGGCATCGCGATATTCTTTCCTGCCCCGAATTCTTACACCGGAGAAGATGTGCTGGAGTTACAGGGGCACGGTGGCACCGCAGTCTTGCAGCTGGTGCTGCAACGCTGCCTGGCGCTGGGGGCTCGACCGGCGCAGCCTGGTGAGTTCACCCAACGAGCCTTTTTGAACGATAAACTGGATCTTGTTCAGGCGGAAAGCGTCGCCGACTTGATCGAGGCAAGCAGCGAACAAGCCGTTCGGAGTGCACAACGTTCTTTGCAGGGAGAGTTCTCTGCAACGATACGGGGATTGGTCGACAGGCTCATTGAGTTGCGCATTCTGGTTGAAGCGATGTTGGACTTTCCCGAAGAAGAGCTGGATGTGGCGGACATCGCGCGGCGCAAAGACGCGCTGACGGCTCTTCGTTCCGACCTGAAAAGAACGCTGGAGCTGGCGCGACAGGGTAGTCTGTTGCGGGAGGGGGCCCATATTGCACTGATCGGTTCGCCCAATGTAGGAAAGTCCAGCTTGCTTAACTGCTTGTCCGGAGAGGATGTCGCGCTGGTCAGCGATGTTGCCGGAACAACGCGGGATGCGATACACCAGGCTATCAATATACAGGGCGTGCCCTTGCACATCATCGATACAGCCGGTTTGCGGGAAACGCGGGATGTTGTCGAGCAAATGGGAATCGCTCGCACGAGGCAGGCGATGGAGCGGGCCGATGCGATCTTGTTGCTACAGGATGCGCAACTAGGGGGGCATACGACAGGTCAGGATATCTTGGCGCAGATGCCAAAAGGCATCCCCAAGTTATATGTTATCAACAAGATCGATTTGCTGGAGCAAGAGCCCCGCGTCGAGACAAGTGGCGGCGACATCCATATCTACCTGTCGGCAAAGACCGGAGCGGGAATCGAACTATTGCGGGAGCAAATTCTGCAACTGATGGACTGGCGCGCAGATGCCGGGGTGTTCATGGCCAGAGAGCGCCACGTACAGGCTTTGCAACAAGCGGGGCAATGTCTGGAGCGAGCCGCCGAAGTGGGCACTCGCGCAGAATTGTTTGCGGAAGAGCTACGACTGGCCCAGGCCGCTCTTGGCAAGATCGTCGGAGAGTTTTCCAGTGACGATTTATTGGGGGAGATTTTCAGCCGATTTTGTATTGGTAAATAGGGCGCGTTTCACGTGAAACAACCATCCCGACGTTTTCGTGAGAATGTTTTGTTGTATGATGCGCGCCTTTGATTTGGCGCGGGTTCCGCATGGATTTCCCAAAAGAGTTCGATGTGATTGTTGTGGGCGGGGGGCATGCCGGGACGGAGGCTGCACTGGCCAGTGCCCGCATGGGGCGCGATACCCTGCTGATTACCCATAATATTGAAACGCTGGGGGTGATGTCTTGTAATCCCTCCATTGGTGGCATCGGCAAGGGCCACTTGGTTAAAGAGGTTGACGCTTTAGGCGGGGCCATGGCGGCCGCAACCGATGAGTCGGGAATACAATTCCGTATTTTGAATGCCTCAAAAGGCCCATCTGTGAGGGCAACGCGCGCCCAGGCAGACCGGGCGCTGTATAGGCAAGCTATTCGGCGGCGTCTGGAGAATCAGCCGCATTTGTGGTTATTTCAGCAAGCCGTGGAGCGCTTGCTGATGGACGGCGCGCGGGTTGTGGGTGCAGAGACAAGGCTTGGAGTCCGGTTCGCTGGCAAAAGCGTCGTATTGACGACGGGCACGTTTCTATCCGGACTGGTGCATGTCGGCCTGGCAAATTTTCCGGCGGGGCGGGCGGGAGATCCGCCAGCAATTGAATTGTCGCAGGATCTACGCGAGCTAGGCTTGCCGATAGGGCGCCTGAAAACGGGCACGCCGCCGCGTATTGATGGGCGCAGTATCGATTATTCGGTGATGGAGGAGCAGCCGGGGGATCGACCGGTGCCAGTGTTCTCGTTCATGGGGCGGGAGGATCAACATCCGCGACAGTTGTCATGCTGGATCACCCAGACCAATCCTCAAACACACGAAATCATCCGCAGCGGATTGGATCGCTCCCCCCTGTTCACTGGTGTTATTGCCGGGGTTGGCCCACGTTATTGCCCCTCCATCGAAGACAAGATCACCCGCTTTGCAAACAAGGACTCCCACCAGATATTTTTAGAGCCGGAGGGGTTAAGTACGAATGAAGTTTATCCCAATGGGATTTCCACCAGCTTGCCGTTCGATGTGCAATTGGCGCTGGTACGCTCGATAAAGGGCTTGGAAAACGCAGATATCACCCGTCCCGGATATGCTATCGAATATGATTATTTTGATCCGCGTGGCCTGAAAAAGTCACTGGAGAGCAAGACCATTAATGGTTTGTTCCTGGCCGGGCAGATCAATGGCACCACCGGATACGAAGAGGCCGCCGCCCAGGGCCTGTTGGCTGGTCTGAATGCGGCGCGTTATGCGCGTGAGGAGGACGCTTGGTGTCCCCGCCGTGATGAAGCCTATTTGGGCGTGTTGGTGGATGATCTGACCACACAAGGTGTGACGGAGCCTTATCGTATGTTCACCAGCCGCGCGGAGTATCGTCTGCAACTGCGCGAAGACAATGCCGATTTGCGGCTGACCGAGCATGGTCGCCAAATGGGCTTGGTAGACGATGAACGCTGGGCGCGTTTTGCCGAGAAACGGGAAGCGGTGGCCAAAGAAATCGAGCGACTGAAATCCACTTGGGTAAATCCCAAAATATTGGACAGGGCCGAGGCTGAACGGGTATTGGGCAAGAACATCGAACGAGAGTATTCGCTTTACGAATTATTGCGGCGGCCAGATGTGGATTATGCGACGCTGATTTCAATGAACGGCCTGAGCGCAGAGAGTGCAATAGCGTGCGAAGTGGCAGAACAGGCCGAGATCCAAGCTAAATATCAGGGATATATCGAGCGGCAGCAGGATGAGATCACGCGCCAAGCAGAAAATGAGGGGTTGCGGGTGCCCGTCGCAATGGATTATGCCGCCGTACGCGGTCTATCGACAGAGGTTCGGCAAAAGCTGGAGAAACATCGCCCGGAAACTTTGGGACAAGCTGCCAGGATTTCGGGTATAACGCCAGCCGCGATTTCCTTGTTGCTGGTACATATCAAGCGCGGGGGCAATTTGCGGGATTTGTCCAAAATATGACGCTGGCAACCGCTTTGTCCACCGGTATAAGCCGACTGGATATGGAAATCGCGCCGGAAGTGCAGCAGCAGCTGTTGGACTATCTAGCGCTATTGCATAAATGGAACAAGGTGTACAACCTGACGGCGATACGCGAACCTGAGCAGATGGTCGCCCATCATTTGCTGGATAGTTTGGCTGTGTTGCCTTATCTCTGGCCGCAGCGCTGGCTGGATGTGGGGTGCGGGGCGGGTCTGCCGGGGGTTGTATTGGCGATTGCCCGGCCAGAGTGGTCGTTCACTTTGCTGGACAGCAATCGCAAGAAAACCAGCTTTGTTCAGCAAGCCTGTATCGAGTTGGGGCTGCGCAACGTTGCGGTACATTGCGGGCGCATCGAGGCGCTACAGGTGGAAGAGCCGTTTGACGGCATTATTTCCAGAGCGTTTGCGGAAACAGCCGAATTCATTCTGCTGACCCGGCGCTTATTGGCCGCAGAGGGGCGCTGGGCGGCGATGAAGGGGGTTCCGGAGCAGGAGTTGCAGCGCTTGCCTGCGGGAGTGAGTGTCGAGCGCATCATTGCCTTGCAGGTGCCGACACTGGAAGCGGCGCGCTGTTTGGTGGTATTGAAAGAAGATAAATGACCAAAATACTGGCGGTTACCAATCAAAAGGGCGGCGTGGGAAAAACCACGACCACGGTCAATCTGGCCGCAAGTCTTGCTGCGGCAAAACAGCGGGTCTTGTTGATCGACCTCGATCCGCAGGGCAATGCCACCATGGGAAGTGGTGTCGATAAGGCCACCCTTGAAGCGACGGTTTATGACGTGTTGCTGGGGCAAAAGAGTATCCAGCAAGCACGAATATCCGTAGCCGCAGCAAAATATGATGTGTTGCCCGCAAACCGAGAGTTGGCGGGGGCAGAGATCGAGCTAGTCGAGCTTGAGAATCGAGAGATGTTGTTGAAGAGGGCACTCGAAGCAGTTCAGCAAGACTATGACTATATCCTGATCGATTGTCCGCCAGCGCTGAACCTACTCACGTTGAACGGGCTGTGTGCCGCTCGCTCGGTGATGATACCGATGCAGTGCGAATATTATGCACTAGAAGGTTTGAGTGATCTGGTGAATACCATCCGCAAGGTGCGCGCGCATCTGAATCCGGCGCTGGAGATAGAGGGTTTGCTGCGCACCATGTTTGATCCGCGCAACACGCTGGCGCAGCAGGTTTCGGACCAGTTGCAGCAACACTTCGGTGAAAAGGTCTATCGCACGGTCATTCCGCGCAATGTACGCCTGGCAGAAGCGCCCAGCTACGGTTTGCCGGCGCTTTATCACGACAGTCAATCCAAGGGGTCGCTGGCATATCTGGCTTTGGCCGGAGAGTTGCTCAACAACGCGTCGCGGCAGTCGGCAGGTTCTATCTAAGGAAATAAAATGGCAAAACCAAATAAAGGGCTGGGGCGTGGTTTGGACGCGCTGCTATCGGGAAACAAAGACCAGAGCGGAGACGCGCTAAAAGAACTCAAGGTTGAACAGCTCAAGCCCGGTAAATACCAGCCCCGCAGCCGTATGGATGAAAGCTCCCTGAACGAGCTGGCCGCATCGATCAAAGTACAGGGCGTCATGCAGCCTATCTTGGCACGCGAATTGATCGACGGGGGTTATGAGATTATCGCCGGCGAGCGACGCTGGCGTGCGGCGCAATTGGCC
This sequence comes from Gallionellaceae bacterium, assembly GCA_030823955.1. Classification (GTDB taxonomy): domain Bacteria; phylum Pseudomonadota; class Gammaproteobacteria; order Burkholderiales; family Gallionellaceae; genus PALSA-1006. The sequence continues at coordinate 58,579 of JAVBYO010000002.1, read as the reverse complement.
GGACTGATTCAAGTCCCTGTTCTGGTGAGGAAAGTGGCAGATAACGCCGCGCTGGCGATGGCGCTGATCGAGAACATCCAGCGCGAAGACCTGAATCCGCTGGAAGAGGCTATCGGCATACAGCGTCTGATCGACGAGTTCCAGATGACGCACCAGACTGCAGCTGATGCGGTGGGGCGATCACGGAGTGCGGCAAGCAACCTGTTGCGTTTGTTGAAATTGCCGCAGAACGTGCAAGAGATGTTGATGGATGGCCGACTGGATATGGGGCATGCACGTGCGCTGCTGTCGTTGGATGCGGGACAATTGATCGCGACAGCCAATAAGATCGTGGCTGACAAGCTGTCGGTTCGAGAGGCGGAAAAGCTCGTTCAGCAATTACTGAGTCCGGCACCCAAATCGAAAAAAGCGTCACCCGACCGGGATGTCTTGAATTTGCAGGAAGAGCTGTCCCAGCATATCGGTACGGCGGTACAGATCAAAACCGGAAAAAAGGGGGCGGGCAAGCTGGTGATCGAATATACAAGCAACGAACATCTGGACGAGCTCATCGCCCGCCTGAAATAAATCGTTGACGTCAATGAGTGAGCTTGAGTAGAATGCCCTCTTTTAAAGGCTTTGATACCATAAATGCGGTGGCACGGATAATTCTGGCCCAAGTATTTGTGACCGTGGTGGCAGCTCTGGTGATGTGGGGTGTCCAGGGTGTGGCGGCTGCGGCATCGGCCTTTGCAGGGGGAGCGGTAGGTTTCTTGACCGGTTGGGTGTACGCAAAAAAAATGTCCGCGCCGAAAGAAGGCGAGGTCAAAAAGATAATAAGAGCGCATTACAGCGCTGAAGCGTACAAGCTGGTCTTCACGATGCTGTTGTTCTCTTTCGTATTTACGCAGTTCAAAGAAGTGCAAGCGATGCCTCTGTTTGCAACCTACATTGCGACGTTGGCGGTTTATTGGGCAGCATTAATTTTTGTGTGAAATTTTTATGAGCACCGAAGGCTTAAGCACTACCGAATATATCCAGCACCACTTGACCAATCTCCATGCAGGAGAAGGTTTCTGGTCTTTGCATCTGGACACGCTGTTTGTCTCTCTAATCATCGGCCTGATCGTTTTTGGCACGATGTGGCTCGCAACACGCAAGGCAACGGCGGGCGTGCCAGGCGGTCTGCAAAACTTCGTGGAGATGGTGGTGGGCATGGTTGATGCCCAGGTCAAAGATACGTTTCACGGCAAGAGCAGCCTGATCGCGCCGCTGGCACTGACCATCTTCGTGTGGATTTTTGCCATGAATGCCATGGACGTCATCCCGGTCGATCTGTTGCCGCTGGTGGCAAGCTGGGCCGGGATCAGCCATCTCAAGATTGTTCCCTCCACCGATTTGAACGCGACATTCGCGATGTCGATCTCGGTGTTCATCCTGATCTACTTCTACAGCTTTAAGGTCAAAGGCTTTGTCGGCTTCAGCAAAGAAATCCTGTTTGCGCCATTCGGCAAATTCCCGCTGCTCATCCCGGTCAATGTACTGTTCCGCATCGTTGAAGATATCGCCAAGCCGATCTCGCTGGCACTGCGTCTGTTCGGTAACATGTATGCAGGGGAGATGGTATTTATTCTGATCGCACTGCTGCCGTGGTATCTGCAGTGGATGCTGGGTGCGCCCTGGGCGATCTTCCATCTGTTGATCATCACATTGCAGGCCTTCGTATTCATGATGCTGACGATCGTATATCTCAGCATGGCGCACGAGAGCCACTAAAAGTTTCGCTTTATTAATTAACTAAACCTCTAAGGAGAAAACATGGAACTAGCACTTTTGTTGGGTAACGTATCGATCGCAGTGGCAGTCTTGATCGGTTTGGGCGCACTGGGAACCGCTATCGGTTTCGGTCTGTTGGGCGGTCGCTTTCTGGAAGGTGCAGCACGTCAGCCGGAAATGATCCCCACCCTGCAAGTGAAGATGTTCATCGTTGCCGGTCTGCTGGACGCGGTAACCATGATTGGCGTTGGTATTGCGTTGTACATGCTGTTCGCAAACCCCTTCATCGCGATTGTTAAGGGCTAATTCGTCCATCGTTATTGACTGAAAGGGGCCGTCGTGAATATCAACGCAACCTTGCTGGGACAGGCGATCACTTTCGCCATCCTCATCTGGTTCACCATGAAGTTTGTGTGGCCTCCCTTGCTACAAGCAATGGAAGAGCGCGCCAAAACCATCGCTGATGGCTTGGCCGCGGCCGAACGCGGTAAGCATGATCTGGAGTTGGCGGCAAAACGCTCGGCTGAAATAATCCACCAAGCCAAAGAAAAAGCTGGTGAGATCATTGCATCCGGTGAAAAGCGCGCAAGCGAGATCATTGAAGAAGCCAAGGCCAATGCCAAGGCCGAAGGGGATCGTATCCTCGCTGGCGCCAAAGCCGAGATTGACCAGGAAGTATTTCGGGCGAAAGAACATCTGCGCACGCAGGTTTCCGCAGTTGCATTGGCGGGCGCGGGCAAGATTCTGGGTCGTGAGATTGATGCCAAGGCACACAACGATCTGCTTGATAAACTTGTTGCGGAAATCTAAGCGCCATGTCACAAGCCATTACAGCCGCACGTCCCTATGCTCAAGCCGCTTTTGACGAAGCCCAGAAACTGGGCGAGCTCAAAAGCTGGTCGGAGATGCTGAGCGCACTTGCCGAGGCAGTAGGAAATGCCGATCTGCAAGCTGTCATCCGCAGCCCTAAGGTCGGTGCCGGCAAATTGTCAGATCTGATGCTGGCTCTGACCGGAGGTAAAGTCGGTCAGGTCGCGCAGAATTTCATCAAGTTGCTGGTGGAAAATGATCGCCTGCTGGTATTGCCGGAGATCTCGGCGCAGTTTGAAGTGCTGCGCGCCGAGGCCGAGAAGAGTGTGGATGTCGTAGTAACCTCCGCTTATGATCTGAGTGATGCTCAGAAACAGAAGGTTGCAGCGGCGCTGAAAGTCAAAATGGGGCGCGAAATAAAACTCAGTTGCGAGGTTAATCGCGAATTGCTGGGTGGCATCGTTATTCGCGCTGGGGACAAAGTGATAGACGGCTCGGCGCGTACGCGTCTGACAGAGCTGGCTGTGGCTTTGGCCTAATCACCGATTTATCGAAATAAGGAAAAGTCAGATGAAGCTCAACCCTTCTGAAATTAGCAACTTGATCCGTAGCCGCATCGAAAATTTTGAGGCTTTGACGGAAGCGCGTACCGAAGGTACGGTGGTCAGCGTGACCGATGGTATCGTCCGCATACACGGTTTGTCCGATGTGATGCAGGGCGAGATGCTGGAATTCCCGGGCAACACTTTCGGCTTGGCGCTGAATCTGGAGCGTGATTCCGTGGGTGCCGTTGTTCTGGGCGAATACGAGCACATCTCCGAAGGCGCAACGGTCAAATGTACCGGTCGCATCCTTGAGGTTCCCGTCGGCCCCGAGTTGCGTGGCCGCGTGGTGAACGCGCTGGGTCAGCCTATCGATGGCAAAGGGCCGATCAACGCCAAGATGACCGACAAGGTCGAGAAAGTTGCTCCTGGCGTTATCGCGCGTAAATCGGTGGATCAGCCGGTGCAGACCGGTCTGAAGTCGATCGACTCCATGGTTCCGGTTGGCCGCGGCCAGCGCGAACTGATCATCGGCGACCGCCAGACCGGCAAGACCGCAGTGGCTGTCGATACCATCATCAACCAAAAAGGCCAGGGCATGACCTGCGTCTATGTGGCCATCGGACAAAAAGCGTCGACTATCGCCAACGTGGTGCGCAAGCTGGAAGAGCATGGCGCGATGGGCTACACCATCGTGGTCGCAGCGACCGCCTCAGACTCCGCCGCGATGCAATTCCTGGCGCCGTATGCCGGCTGTACCATGGGTGAATATTTCCGTGATCGCGGCGAAGATGCGCTGATCGTTTATGACGATTTGACCAAGCAAGCTTGGGCGTATCGCCAGATCTCCCTGTTGCTGCGCCGTCCGCCCGGTCGCGAAGCTTATCCAGGCGATGTGTTCTATCTGCACTCGCGTTTGCTTGAGCGCGCATCCCGCGTCAGCGCCGATTACGTTGAGGCCTTCACCAAAGGTGAGGTCAAGGGCAAGACCGGCTCACTGACGGCGTTGCCGATCATTGAGACCGCAGCCGGAGACGTTTCTGCGTTCGTTCCGACCAACGTGATCTCGATCACAGACGGCCAGATCTTCCTTGAGACCGACTTGTTCAACGCCGGTATCCGTCCCGCGATCAACGCCGGTATCTCGGTGTCCCGCGTCGGTGGTGCTGCGCAGACCAAGGTCATCAAGAAGCTGGGTGGCGGTGTGCGTCTGGCACTGGCTCAATATCGTGAACTGGCCGCGTTTGCGCAGTTCGCTTCCGATCTGGACGAAGTCACCCGCAAGCAGTTGGAGCGCGGTCGTCTGGTTACCGAGCTGATGAAGCAGCTGCAATATGCGCCGTTGTCGGTGGCGGAAATGGCCGTAACGCTGTTCTGCGTGAACAAAGGCTACTTCGATGACGTGGAAGTCAAAAAAGCGCTTTCTTTCGAATCCGCCCTGCACGCTTATCTCAAGTCCAAGAACAAAGATCTGATGGATGCAATCAACACCCATAAAGATCTGAGCGCGGACAATGAGAAGCTGTTGTCGGCCGCGATCGAAGCCTTTAAGTCCACCGCAGTTTACTAAGCGAGAGTCCAATCATGGCGGGTAGCAAAGAGATACGCACCAAGATCAAGAGTGTAGAAAATACACGCAAGATCACGCGTGCCATGGAAATGGTGGCGGCGGCCAAGATGCGCAAAGCGCAGGAACGTATGCGCGCCGCTCGTCCCTATGCGGAAAAAATCCGCCAGGTTGCGGCACACTTGGCACGCGCCAATCCGGAATACAAACATCCGTATCTGGCCAAGCGCGAGCAGGTAAAGAACGTCGGTATCATCCTGATCACTTCGGACAAAGGTCTGTGCGGCGGGCTGAACACCAACGTTCTGCGTCTGGTGACCAACCGTATGAAGGAGTTCGATACGGCCGGTTCCGGCATCCGGCTCACACCGATCGGCAACAAGGGTTTCAGCTTCATGTCGCGAATTGGCGCGAAGATCCAGTCGCATCTGACCGGATTGGGCGATACACCGCACGTTGAAGACCTGATCGGTGCGGTCAAAGTCATGCTGGACGCGTACGTGGCCGGTGAAGTTGATGCGATCTACATCTCGTACAATCACTTCGTGAACACCATGAAGCAGGAGCCGACATTCGAACAGCTGCTGCCGTTGTCGGGCGAGGCGATGGCCGAAAGCCAGCAGGGACAATGGGATTACATCTACGAGCCGGACGCGAAGCAGGTGGTCGATGAGTTGTTGCTGCGCTACGTCGAGTCGCTGGTGTATTCGGCTGTGACGGAAAATCAGGCATCGGAACAAAGCTCGCGCATGGTGGCGATGAAAGCGGCATCGGACAATGCCAAGACGGTCATCGGCGAACTCAAGCTGGTTTACAACAAAGCGCGTCAGGCTGCGATCACCAAGGAAATCTCGGAGATTGTCGGCGGAGCGGCGGCGGTTAATTAATACGCCGGCTGTTCGGGCGATTGTGTACAGAATCAATATAAAGTGGGGAATCTTAAAATGAATCAAGGCAAGATTGTTCAGTGTATCGGCGCGGTGGTTGACGTAGAATTTCCACGCGATCAGATGCCTAAGGTTTATGACGCGCTGAAGGTGAAAGATGAGGCGAACTCGGTGGCAGAGAAAGATTTGACACTGGAAGTTCAGCAGCAGATCGGCGACGGCGTAGTGCGTACCATCGCTATGGGTTCTTCCGACGGCTTGCGTCGCGGTATGGCGGTAGTGAGTACGGGTTCGCAGATCACTGTGCCGGTTGGTACAGGGACTCTGGGCCGTATCATGGATGTGTTGGGTCGCCCGATCGACGATGCCGGTGAAGTTAAGTGCGACGAGCGCCGCTCGATCCACCAAAAAGCGCCCAAGTTTGACGAGCTGTCCCCTTCCGTAGACTTGCTGGAAACCGGCATCAAGGTGATTGACCTGGTTTGCCCGTTTGCCAAGGGAGGTAAAGTCGGTCTGTTCGGTGGCGCGGGTGTGGGCAAGACCGTGAACATGATGGAACTCATCAACAACATCGCCAAGCAACACGCGGGTTTATCCGTGTTCGCCGGTGTGGGTGAGCGTACCCGTGAAGGTAACGACTTCTACCACGAAATGAAAGATTCCAACGTTCTGGATAAAGTTGCGATGGTGTTCGGTCAGATGAACGAGCCGCCCGGCAACCGTCTGCGCGTTGCGCTGTCCGGCTTGACCATGGCTGAAAAGTTCCGTGACGAAGGCCGCGACATCTTGTTCTTCGTCGACAACATTTACCGTTACACACTGGCCGGTACTGAAGTATCCGCGCTGCTGGGTCGTATGCCTTCCGCCGTGGGTTATCAACCGACACTGGCCGAAGAAATGGGCCGTCTGCAAGAGCGTATCACTTCGACCAAGGTCGGCTCGATCACTTCTATCCAGGCCGTTTACGTTCCTGCGGATGACTTGACTGACCCGTCCCCTGCTACGACCTTCTTGCACTTGGACTCGACCGTTGTGTTGTCGCGTGACATCGCATCCTTGGGTATCTACCCTGCGGTCGACCCGCTGGACTCTTCTTCGCGTCAGCTGGATCCGCTGGTGGTTGGCGAAGAGCACTACGGTGTTGCTCGCGGCGTGCAGCAGACTCTGCAACGTTACAAAGAATTGCGCGACATCATCGCGATTCTGGGTATGGACGAATTGGCACCGGAAGACAAACTGGTGGTTGCGCGTGCACGTAAGATCCAGCGCTTCCTGTCGCAACCGTTCCACGTGGCGGAAGTATTTACCGGTAGCCCAGGCAAATACGTGACCCTGAAAGAGACCATCAAGGGCTTCAAGGGCATCGTCAACGGCGAATACGACCACCTGCCGGAACAGGCTTTCTACATGGTTGGCGGTATCGAAGAGGCCATTGAAAAAGCCAAGACACTGCAATAAAGGGTAAATATTATGACCATGACAGTTCATGTCGATGTGGTGAGTGCCGAGGCATCCATCTTCTCCGGTCTCGCGGAACTGGTCATTGTTCCGGGCGAGGCTGGCGAGTTGGGTATCTATCCGCGCCACGCCCCGTTGTTGACGCGCATCAAGCCTGGTTCGGTGCGCCTCAAGTTGCCCGATCAGAATGAAGACACATTGATTTATGTTTCCGGCGGTATGCTGGAAGTGCAGCCCAATGTCGTGACCATTCTGGCCGACACCGCGATTCGTGGTGCTGATCTGGATGAGGCAAGGGCGCTGGAAGCCAAACGTGCGGCTGAAGAGGCGATGAGGAACCGTACCTCCGACATCGACTACGCGGCCGCCCAAGCTGAACTGGCCGAAGCGATTGCGCAGTTGCACGCGATATCGCGTATGCGCAAAGGCTCGACGCACTGAGCGATGTATGTAAGACAGCGGCAAACAGGGAAAACGGCGTAAGCCGTTTTTTTTGTTTATACTCAGCACTTCAAAACAGATCGATTAAGAATGACGACGCTTAACATCGTGATCCTCGCGGCCGGTAAAGGTACGCGTATGTATTCCGACAAACCCAAGGTATTGCACTCACTGGCGGGGAAACCGCTGGTTCAGCATGTGCTGGATCGCGCGGGAGAGTTACAGCCACAGCGGGTCTGTGTCATCTACGGCCATGGTGGTGATGCGGTGCCGGCGGCATTGCAGGAATCGGGCGCGACCTTCGTGTTGCAGGAACCCCAGCTGGGTACCGGCCATGCGGTGCAACAGGCACTGCCGCACTTAGCCGATGACAGCCAAACCTTAGTGTTATATGGCGATGTTCCGCTGACCCAGCACAAGACTTTGCATCAGATGCAACAAGCGGGTGCAGGTCTGGTGCTGCTCACGGTCAATTTGCCAGACCCCACCGGATATGGTCGCATCGTGCGCAATGCCAACGGTGATGTGCAAAGTATCGTCGAGCAAAAAGACGCCAGCCCGGAGCAGCTCAAGATCAGCGAAGTGAACACCGGTATCCTGTTGGCGCCGACCCAGCATTTGCGCACATGGTTATCCAAATTACAGAACAATAATGCTCAGGGTGAGTACTACCTGACCGACATCGTGGCGATGGCGGTGCAACAGGGTATCGCAGTCCGTACCGTGCAGCCAACCCAAATTTGGGAGGTCGAAGGTATCAACAGCAAAATACAATTGGCAGCACTGGAGCGTACTTGGCAACAGGTACAGGCGGCAGATTTGCTGGCTGCGGGCGTGACCCTGGCGGATCCGGCGCGTATCGATATCCGCGGCAAACTGATTTGCGGACGGGATGTCGAGATCGATGTTGGCTGTATCTTCGAGGGTGAGGTGAGATTAGGGGATCGTGTGCGAGTGGGGGCTTACAGCATCGTGCGCAATACCCGCATCGCCCAAGGTACGGCCGTCGCCCCCTATTCACATCTTGAGGATAGTGAAGTCGGCGCTAACTGTCACATTGGTCCGTATGCCCGTTTACGACCTGGCACAAAATTGGCGGATGAAGTACATGTTGGTAATTTCGTCGAGATCAAAAACAGCGATATCGCGGCTAAGAGCAAGGCTAACCATTTGAGTTATATCGGTGATAGCACGATAGGCAGCCGTGTGAACATCGGTGCGGGCACCATCACCTGCAACTATGACGGTGCGAACAAGCACCGCACGATTATCGGGGACGATGCCTTCATCGGCTCGGACACCCAGCTCGTTGCGCCGGTGACGGTGGCAAAAGGTGCAACCATCGGCGCCGGTTCGACCATCACCAAAGATACGCCGGAGGGTCAGCTGACCCTGTCACGCAGCAAACAGATCAGCATCGAAGGATGGCAACGTCCGCAAAAAGGAAAGAAATAACATGTGTGGAATCGTAGGGGCAGTCGCAAAACGCAACGTTGTGCCGATTCTGGTGCAGGGTCTATTACGCCTTGAATATCGGGGATATGACTCGGCTGGATTGGTCGTGGTAAGTGACCACAAACTGCACAGGGTACGCAGTACAGGGCGTGTGGCGGAGCTGGCGGAAAAAAGCGCCCACACCACAGGCAACATCGGTATCGCCCATACGCGTTGGGCGACCCATGGTGTACCCAGCGAGCGCAACGCCCACCCCCATATGAGCTGTGATCTGATCGCGGTGGTGCACAACGGTATCATCGAGAACTATGAAGAATTGCGCACGCAACTAACGGCGCAGGGTTATATCTTTGGTTCGGATACCGATACCGAAGTCATCGCTCACTTGATCCATTCGTATTACACCAACGGACATGATCTGTTGGGCTCGACGCAGGCGGCACTGGCTAAGCTAGTCGGTGCTTACGCGATCGGGGTCGTGGCGGCAGACAATCCGCAAAAGCTGATCGGGGCGCGCAAAGGCAGTCCGTTGTTACTGGGGGTCGGCGAGGGTGAGCACTTCATCGCGTCGGATATGTCGGCGCTGCTGCAAGTCACCCAGAAAGTCGTTTATCTGGAAGAGGGCGACGTGGTGGAGTTAGCGCTGGCAGACTACAGGATATTCGATGCCAAAGGCGTCGAGGTCAAACGCCCGGTCAATATCAGCGAACTGAACAATGAAAGTGTGGAGTTGGGTGAGTACCAACACTACATGCAAAAAGAGATACACGAACAGCCGCAGGCGCTGGCAAATACCCTGGAGTCGGTGTGTAACAGCCAGTCATTGATCCCCGGCATCTTTGGTGCCGAAGCGGCAGATGCCTTCGATCAGATAGACAGCATCCTGATCCTGGCCTGCGGAACCAGCCATCATGCCGGTATGGTGGCGCGCTACTGGCTGGAAGAATTGGCCGCAATTCCCTGTGTGGTGGAGATCGCCAGCGAATATCGCTATCGCACCAGCGTTGCCAATCCGCGTACGTTGGTGGTCACTATTTCCCAGTCCGGCGAAACGGCAGATACCCTTGCAGCACTGAACCATGCCAAAGCGATAGGTCATCTACATACCTTGGCGGTTTGTAACGTCCCGGAAAGTGCCATCATCCGTCAATCCAAACTGCGCCTGTTGACGCGGGCGGGTCCGGAGATCGGTGTGGCATCGACCAAGGCCTTCACCACCCAGTTGGCGGCTTTGTTCCTGTTGACCCTGGTATTGGCAAAACAGCGTGGCAAGCTGGATATGCAACAGGAACAACAACATCTGCACGACCTGCGCCATCTTCCCAGCGCCGTGATGGCGGTATTGAAGCTGGAGCCGGAGATCGCCAAGCTGGCAAAACAGTTCGCCGATAAACATCATGCATTGTTCCTTGGGCGCGGCCTGCATTACCCTATCGCACTGGAGGGGGCACTCAAACTGAAAGAGATCTCCTACATCCATGCCGAAGCCTATCCGGCGGGTGAACTGAAACACGGGCCGCTGGCCTTGGTGGATAAGGATATGCCCGTTGTTGCAGTGGCGCCCAACGACACTTTGCTGGAAAAACTCAAATCCAACCTGCAGGAAGTCCGGGCACGCGGCGGGGAATTGTTCGTATTCGCCGATGCCGAGACGCGCATCCACTCCAGCGAAGGGGTGCACGTTATGCAAATGCCCGAACACGCGGGTTTTCTAAGCCCTATTCTTCACACGATCCCGTTGCAATTGCTGGCATATTACGTTGCATTGCAGAAGGGAACTGATGTCGATAAACCGAGGAACCTCGCCAAGTCCGTCACAGTAGAGTAGTCGCGACGGCAGTTATCTGGCGAAGTCAGTGACGGGTTACCGTACTGATACAAGACGTTCTGACTCGGGTCGGCATCGTTGCCACAACGTGGAGAATATCTTATGGCGGTCATCGCCGTATTCAACCAAAAAGGCGGGGTAGGGAAGACAACTTCCACCTTGAACATCGTCGCCGGTCTGGCCATGGCGCAGCGGCAGCCGATCGCGCTCGACATGGACCCGCAGGGATCCCTGAGTCTTGCCTCCGGACTGAAGGATGCGCGCGCGCAAGAGCGCAACATGGCGACCTTCTTCAAGGACAAGACCCCATTAGCCAATCTGTTGCATGACACTCCGGCGGGCTGGCAACTCATCCCAGCCTCTATCGAACTTTCCAAGATCGATGCGTTATATAGTCGCGACCCCAATGCTGCAAAACTGCTGAAACAAGGACTTAGCGAAGAGCTAGCACTAACTGGCGCCCCCATTCTGATCGATTGCTGCCCGATGCTGGGGGTGTTGACGCTGAATGCCTTGCTGGCTGCCGACCGCGTATTGATCCCGGTTGCGGCAGACTTTCTATCCCAGCAAGGGGTGCATCGTCTGGATGCGGCTTTGAACGTGTTGGAGAGAAAGTTACAGCGCAAATTCGAGCGTCGTATCGTGATCACCCGTTTCGACTCGCGCCGCAAACTGTCGTATGAGATCCACGATAAACTGAAAGAACGTTATGGAGAGCAAGTCTGCCAAACTCGGATCGGTGAGAATGTGGCTTTGGCGACCAGCCCGATGCATGGCCTGGATATCTTCGCTTATGCTCCCCACACTCCCGGCGCGGCGGACTACAAAGCCCTTACGCTGGAACTGGTGAAGAGCGGATTCTTCGATAATTGATACCCGGTTGTTCAGACGTGTAACAACAGCCAGCCGGTCGCAATGACTGCGGCACAAGCGATCACCATCAACCAGAAGTTCCTTTTGCGCTGCTGTACGGCAAAATCCAGCAAAGCCGCCTCGTATTTAGCCACCGGGTTCTCATTCAAACGCTCATGTAACAAGCGCGGGATCTGCGGCAACAAGGTCGCATAACGCGGCGCTTCTTCTTTCAGCGAGCGGAGGAAACCGCGCCAGCCGACCTGTTCGCTCATCCAGCGCTCCAGCCAGGGCTTCGCGGTTTTCCACAGATCAAGCTCGGGATCCAGTTGCAGCCCCAAGCCCTCGATGTTGAGCAGAGTCTTCTGTAACAATACCAACTGAGGTTGTATCTCCACGCCAAAACGGCGCGAAGTTTGGAACAGGCGCAACAACACCTTGCCGAACGAGACATCGCGCAAAGGCCGGTCAAAGATCGGTTCGCACACTGCGCGGATGGCCGCCTCCAATTCGTCCACCCGAGTGTGTGCCGGAACCCAGCCCGACTCGATATGCACCTCGGCCACCCGTTTGTAGTCGCGGTTGAAAAAGGCGATGAAATTCTGTGCCAGGTAGTTCTTGTCGGTATCGTTGAGCGTACCCATGATGCCGAAGTCCAGCGCGATATAACGTCCGTCCGCAGCGACCTGAATGTTGCCGGGGTGCATGTCGGCATGGAAGAAACCATCGCGGAACACCTGCATGTAAAAGATCTCCACGCCGTCCGAGGCGAGTTTGGAGATATTGATGTTGGCCGCACGCAAAGCGTCCATCTGGCTGATAGGGATGCCGTGCATGCGTTCCATCACGATCACATTGGTATCGCACCAGTCCCAATACATCTCAGGTACCAGCAACAGGTCGGACTTGGCGAAATTGCGTTTCAACTGGCTGGCGCAGGCTGCCTCGCGCATCAGATCCAGCTCGTCATGCAGATATTTCTCGAATTCGGCCACCACCAATTTGGGTTTCAGGCGTTTCCCGTCCGCCCACCAGCGCTCCATCAGTCCGGCGCAGATATCGAGCAAGGCCAGGTCATGCTCGATCACATGCACGATGCCGGGACGCAGGATCTTCACGGCCACTTCGCGACCGTCGGGTAATACGGCGAAATGCACCTGTGCTACCGAGGCGCTGGCGATGGGTGTCTCGTCAAAACTGCGGAAGACCTCGCCCAGCGTCTTCTGGTAGGTCGTCTCCAGCACGGCGACAGCTTGTGCGGACGGGAACGGGGGCACGCGGTCCTGTAATTTCGCCAGCTCGTCGGCGATGTCTAGCGGCATCAGATCGCGGCGCGTGGAAAGCATCTGGCCGAACTTGACGAAGATCGGCCCCAGGTTCTCCAGCGCCAAACGCAGACGCACGGCGCGCGGGGCGGAAGTGTTGCGGGCGAACAGGACGACGTTCAATACCGTCTGCAACCAGCGTGTGCGCTCGTGCGCCAGCAGGAACTCATCCAGCCCGAAACGCAGAACCACGTAAAAGATCTTGATCACTCGAAAGATGCGCATCTTTTTGATTTTCCACTGAGCCGGGAGGTGGCCCGGCTGCATATATCCTGAAACAGTTTATTGATGGAGGTTGCGGACAGATTGTACCAAGCGTTGGAAAGGGTACGGGGCGTATTTGCAGAGCAAAAGAAAACGGCGTGACTGCTAGCCACGCCGTTCGCGGGTAAAACGAAACCCGGCTTAAGCGATCTGCTGGATACCGCTCAACAGCCAGACAGCCTTGTCGTCTTTCAGGCTCTTTTGCACATGCCACACTTCGTCGAAGTTCTCCGGCGCGCCATTGTTCTCGCGCAGTTGTCCGCTCATACGCACGCTGGCGATGGCAGTATCGTTCTCGTTCACCACTTCGAGCAGCTCGGCATTGATCGAAACCACATCGGTCTTTTGCGGGGAATCATCGCGCTCGCCCAGTTGCATGGAGATCTCGGCGAACATCTCCGGCGTGGTGTATTCGCGGATATCGTTCAGATCCTTGCGGTCATTCGCGGCCTGCAAGCGGATGAACGAAGTCTTGGCACTGCGCAGAAAGGCATCCACCGGGAAATCCGCCGGGATGTTGGCGACAGCGGGCGCAGCAGCAAGTGGCGCGGAACTGCCGCCGCTCAATGGCTGTTGTGCCGGTTGTGAAGTGCCGCCGTAAGGCGCACCCGCTCCGGCGTATTGCATCGCGGGCTGTTGTTTCTTGCGGAACATCGAGATCAGGAAGAACACCGCCACCGCACCGAGGATGATCATCAGGATCGTGCCCATGCCTTCACCCATACCCATGCTGGCGAACAAAGCACCCAGACCGGCACCAATTGCCAAACCGGCCAGAGGGCCCAGCCACTTGTTACCGGTGGACTGAGGCGCAGCCGCCTGTCCCGGCGTGTTTTGGGGTGCTGCAGAAGGGGCTCTTTGAGTCTGATCGGGAGACATGGAACGTTGTTTGCCGATGCTGCTACCGCCGCCCAGACGCTTGGCTTCAGCCGTGGCCGCAAGGAAAGAAAGGCTGGTCAGAACGATGGTGATGAACAGGAAAAGACGTTTCATGTGGTTCCTCAAAATAGTTGATAAACAAAAGCGAGTATAACAAGACACGGACACTAAATTGTGACGGAATCTCAAAATTCAATGCCCTGCTTAGAACAACGCAGGACAAACAAAGTTCAATGGAGCGTCATTTTGCGGGTGGGTGAAGCCCAAAGTGCTGGCGTGGAGCAGCAAACGGGGAGCGCTGTTGGCATCGCCGTACAGGGCATCACCCAGGATAGGATGGCCAAAGGCCGCAAGGTGTAAGCGCAACTGATGGGTGCGCCCGGTCACCGGCTCCAGCTCGACACGGCTGGTGTTCGAGGCCGCATCGAAAGCCAGTAAGCGATAGCGCGTTAGTGATGGCTTACCACTCACCCGGTCGATCTTGCGCCGTGGCCGGTTCGGCCAATCCTCCGCAATGGGCAGATCGATCTCGCCGTGTGCCGCAACAAGCTCCCCCGTGACAATAGCCACATACTGTTTTTCCACCGCCCGTTCGCGGAACATCTGCGAAAGCCGCCGCTGCATCGCCTCTCCACGGGCGAACACCATCAGGCCGGAAGTCGCCATATCCAGACGGTGCACCACTAAGGTATCGGGAAACTGTTGTTGCAGTTGCGCCGCAAGACAATCCTGCTTGTCTACCCCACGCCCCGGCACGGCCAGCAATCCGGCGGGCTTATTCACCACCAGTAGAAAGTCATCCTGATAGTGCAATTCCAAAAGGCCGCTATTAACCGTCATGGATTGAAGGCGTGCAGGCAAGAGAAGGCTTTGCGCTGCGCCTTTTTTGGGGCGTTAAGCCTTCTTCACGAACTCGGTCTTCAACTGCATGGAGCCGATACCGTCGATCTTGCAATCGATGTCATGGTCGCCATCCACTAAGCGGATGTTCTTCACCTTCGTACCCACTTTCACGGTCGAGGACGAACCTTTCACCTTCAAGTCTTTGATGACGGTCACCGAATCACCGTCTACCAGCACATTGCCGAAGGCATCTTTGTACACACGCTTCTGTTCGCCCGCATCGGCAGCCGCAGCGATGGGCCATTCATAGCCACATTCGGGACAGACGTAGTTGGCACCGTCTTCGTAGGTGAAGACGGAACCGCATTTGGGGCATTCGGGTAAAGCGCTCATGTTTAGATTCCAGTAGTTAAGTTTTGCGATAGGCGATGAATGATTTAAGCTGGAGGAGGTTAGAACATTTCGGATTTATTCCAAATTTTGTAAACATTGCCTTTTTCGCCGAGCAACCAAATACGACGAAAACGAATGTGAGATGGATAACTGGTAATGGCGGAAAGAATTTCATCCGCCAACATGTCATCAGTAGCAATAGTCCTTCCATTTGTATAACAAAGAAGCTCCAAAGGAAGGTCGGTAAGATAGTCTTTGCGGAATTTCTTACAGACAATCATCCGAGCAGGATTGTCTACGGTCAAAGTTTCAAACTTACCACCAGAACGGACGTACGATATTTTCTCTGCAATTTCAGAATTACAAATTTCAACAAGCTCAAAAGCTACAGGCCCATTATCTATAAGTTCACAAGTAATATCGGGCGACCGTTCTTTAATGCATTTCACAATGCTTTCTGGAATTACTGATAAACCGGATTTGGTAATAAATTCCTTAAAAACAGGAAGTTCAACAAGTCCTTTTTCTTGCTCTGTTCCCATACGATTCTAGGATTAGAACTTATATCCCCGATGCACTGCTACTACTCCACCTGTCATATTGAAGTATTCGACGCGCTCCAGCCCCGCATCCACCATCATCTGCTTCAATTCTTCCTGCCCCGGATGCATACGAATGGATTCGGCGAGGTAGCGGTAGCTGTCGGCATCATTGGCGATGAGTTCGCCCATCTTGGGTAGCAGCTTGAAGGAATACAGGTCGTAGGCTTTTTCCAGCGGTTTGGCGACTTTGGAAAACTCCAGCACGATGACGCGGCCACCCGGCTTGAGCACACGTTTCATCTCGCGCAGCGCGGCATCCTTGTGGGTGACGTTGCGCAGGCCGAAGGCGATGCTTACGCAGTCAAAATAGTTGTCGGGGAAGGGCAGGTGTTCGGCATCGCATTGGGCGGTAGGCGTGGCGAGACCTTTGTCGAGCAGGTTGTCGCGGCCCACGCGCAGCATGGCGTTGTTGATGTCGGTGAGCACCACTTGGCCGCTCTTGCCGACTTTTTTCAGGAACAGTTTCGACATGTCGCCCGAACCGCCCGCCACGTCCAGCACACGGTTGCCTTCATGTACATTCGCCAAGCCTACCGCGAAAGGCTTCCACACGCGGTGCAGGCCGACCGACATCAGGTCGTTCATGATGTCGTATTTACTGGCGACGGAGGTGAACACACCCGCGACCTTCTTGGCTTTTTCAGTTTCGTCCACGGTTTGAAAACCGAAGTGGGTGGTCTTGTTCATGGTGATGCTCCTTTGGTTTTGCTCCCTCTCCCTTTGGGGGAGGGTTGGGGTGGGGGCTGGTTTTCCACAAGCCTACCCTCACCCTAGCCCTCTCCCATGGGGCGAGGGGACTGATGCCGCATTACTTATCGCGACTTGCGCCCGCCGCTTCCAGCTTGTGTTCGTAATCGTGCCACATCACATCCTGTTTCTCGCCCAGTTCGTGCAGATATTCCCAGGTGTAAAGTCCGCTGTCGTGTCCGTCGTCGAAGGTCAGCTTAATGGCGTAGTTTCCGGCGGGGTCGATGTCGGTAAGGATGACATTGCGCTTGCCGGTTTGTAACGTCTCTTGCCCCGCCCCGTGGCCGCGCACCTCGGCAGAGGGCGAGAACACGCGCAGGAACTCGAACGGCAGCTTGTAACGCGCACCGTCGCTGAAAGCGATCTCAAGAAGTTTGGACTGTTGATGCAGGATGATGTCAGTGGGGGTCGTCATGCGGGCATTATCGCAAGCCTGCGGGTAATCCACAAATCGAGTTAGGCTACTGACATCACGCTGTCAGCAGGGCTAGGATAAAGTCTGCCCATGAACGATTACGCTACCCACATCGCCGACCTTCCCAATTTCGGCCCCAAGTCACAGCAGATGTTGGCGCTGGCGGGTATCCATACTGTCGAGCAGTTGCGCGAGTTGGGTGCGGTGCGTGCTTACGTGCAGGTCAAACGCGCGGGTACGAATGCCAGCCTTAATCTGCTGTGGGCGATGGAAGGCGCGCTGACCGGGCAGCATTGGCGGGAGGTGGCAAAACACGAGCGTCTGCGTCTGCTGCTCGAGCTTGAGGATGTCGAAAATGAACATCCTTCGATGGGCTCAGGGCGAAAGGTCTTATGAAGCGCTACTGGATCGGCATCGCCTCCAAAGAGCATGTGAAGATGGGCGTGGCGGGCGGCTTCAGCCAGTTGTGCCACGGCAAAGCACAACCGCTCAGACGTATGGCGGTGGGCGACGGTCTCATCTACTACTCGGCCAAAGAAACATTCGGCACAGATGTGTTGTGCCAACAGTTCACGGCCATCGGTGAAGTCGTTGGCAGCGAGATCTATCCCTTCGAGATGTTCCCCGGTTTTGTGCCGCATCGTCGCGACATCCGCTTCTTCGCCGCCCGGGATATCCCCATCCGCCCACTGATTCCGCAGCTTTCATTCATCACCGACAAGACACGCTGGGGTTATGTGTTCCGATATGGACACCTGGAAATACCGCGCGCAGATTTCGAATTGATCGCAGCGCAGATGCTGCTGGAAAAGTCTGCTGCCAATACGTTGTCAGCAGCAGGGGCGTAGATTTCTCCTGTCGAGATTTTCGACATAACCCACAAGGAGAACAATAATGTCCGACACGATAGAGCTGGTGCGCTTCCGCTTAAAACAAGACAAGACTGCCGCCGACTGGCTCAAGGCCAACGAGAAGATCAACGAGTGGATCAACGTGCAACCCGGTTTTCGTTTTCGCAGCCTGTCCGAGACTGATGACGGAGAATGGATAGACATGGTGTATTGGGAAAGTCTGGAGGCGGCCAAAACCTGTGGCGCGAAATTCGGCGAGGAGATGGGGCCATCATGCGAGCCATTGATCGAGATCGGTAGCGTGGTGGTGAGCCACAGCAAAGCGCACCTGATGCAGCGTGCTAATAGCTGAGAGGCTTGCTGCGATGAAGCTAGACAACCAAATAAAGGTCACGGCCCAGTTCCACGCAGAAAGTTGGCAGGAAGCGGCTTATTCAGAGGTGGAGCAAACCGGGAAGCTTAGCCGTGCGGCCATCATCAATGTCATCAGCGGCGGAATCGAGGGGCAAGGGGTGTTGGAATATCTGCTGGCCTATCCGGGCAGGAGCAATGATGCGGTAAGGTTTATCGGCATTGAGCGCATCGTTGGCCGCATCGGTGCGGCGGAGGGTAGCCTGGTGTTGCGGCACGAAGGGATATTCTCGCCGGACAAGGGGGTTGAAGGTTCACTGGAGATACTGCCCGGATGCGGTAGTGGAGATTTTGCCGGGTTTTGCGGACGCGGAACGATCTCGGCCAAACCGGGCGAACACGGCGGGGAATACATTCTGCTTATCAAACATTGACCCAAACACATATCAAGGAATCGAAATGATCAAAATCAGTATCCTCTATCCCAACAGCGGCAGGTTCGACATGGACTACTACCTCGGCAAACACATGCCGCGCTCCATCGAGTTGTTAAGCAAAGGCAAGGGTTACAAGGGGGTATCGGTGGAGCGCGGCTTGGGCGGGGCATCGCCCGGCTCGGCACCGACCTATGTTGCGATGTGTCATTACCTGTTCGATACTGCCGACGATTTCATGGCGGCATTCTTACCGCATGCCGCCGAGCTGCAGGGCGATATGCAAAACTACACCGACATCGCGACCGTCATTCAGGTCAGCGAAGTTGCTATGGCTCATTGACGAGAGGAGAGTTTATGGGAATCAAATGTTCAGTATTCATCGCGACCAGCCTTGAGGGCTTCATCGCCAGAAAGAACGGCGAGCTGGATTGGCTGCCGGGTAGTGACGGGCAGGCCGCAGAGGAAGACCTTGGTTATGACCAATTCATCGCGGGTGTGGATACGCTGGTGATGGGACGCAATACCTATGAGTTGGTGCAGACATTCGGGGAATGGCCATATGGCGGCAAGCGGGTGGTGGTGTTGAGCAGCCGATTTCCCAAGATTCCGGAGCGGCTGGCAGAAGGCGTCGAGGGTAGCTCGGCCTCGCCGGTAGAGCTGATGCACCAATTGCAGCTTTCCGGCTCGACACACGTCTACGTGGACGGAGGGAAGACCATCCAGAGCTTCTTGCGGGCTAATTTGATACAGGAGATCACGATCAGCCGCGTCCCGATATTGCTGGGCGAGGGCATTCCGCTCTTCGGCCCGCTAGCGGGTGATATCAAGCTCCGGCATGAATCGACCAAAGCATTTAACAACGGACTGGTGCAAAGCCGGTATTCGATCCCGGAAGCAGTTTCGCTGTGAACCGGTCTGCCAGTAAAAAACGGATGAGATCTTGGCCGAGCCGCTAAAGAACCGCTTTGGCGCGGATATCCCGGAACAGATCGCGGCAATGATCGCTGCCGTGTCGCAAGACTTCGCGGCACGGGACTTCGTGCATGATGCACTCGATAGTTACGAGCCACTTGATCTGATGGCGCGCGGCAAGAAGATCGCTGCGGCATTGCGGCGACACTTGCCGCAAGACTATCCGGTTGCGGTGGAGACCCTGCTTGCATCGCTGGGGCCTAGGCTGGATGAGACGGAAGATCTTGGCTTGGCCCCCTTCCTGTATCTGCCCCATGGCATGTTCGTGGCGGAATACGGTTTGGAGCATTTTGAAATTTCGATGCGCGCCCAATACGAATTGACGCAACGCTTCACAGCAGAGTTCAGCATCCGTCCTTATCTGGAGCGTTATCCTGAAGCTGCGCTGGCGCGTCTTGCTGAATGGGCAAGCGACCCCAGTCCGCACGTGCGCCGTCTGGTATCGGAAGGGACGCGTCCGCGTCTGCCGTGGGCAAACCGTTTGCGTGCATTCCAACAAGATCCGACACCCGTATTGGCATTGCTGGAATTGCTCAAAGACGATTCCGAACTGTATATACGCCGCTCCGTGGCGAACAATCTGAACGACATCGGCAAAGACCATCCAGAGTTGTTAGTTGAAACG
This sequence comes from Gallionellaceae bacterium, assembly GCA_030823955.1. GTDB lineage: Bacteria > Pseudomonadota > Gammaproteobacteria > Burkholderiales > Gallionellaceae > PALSA-1006. The sequence continues at coordinate 38,280 of JAVBYO010000002.1, read as the reverse complement.
TCCCGCCGCTGGTTGCAAGACGCGGGCGAGGAGCGGCGCTGGCTGGTGCGCCATGCCTTGCGTTCGGCGGTAAAACGCGGCGAAGCAGGCGCGCTGCAAGTGTTGGGGTTTGGCAAACAAGCCAAAGTATCTGTCGCCAATATCGCTATCCAACCGGAGCGAGTTTGCATAGGGGATGACGTAACTCTCATTTTTGAGCTATCCAATTCCGGGACACAAACGCAAAAAGTGCTGGTGGATTTTCGTATTCATTATGTGAAAGCGAGTGGCAATACCAGCCCCAAGGTGTTCAAGCTGAAAGCCATTACTCTTGCGCCAAACGAAACGATGCAGATGCAGAAAAAAGTCTCCTTGGCCGAAATGACCACCAGAAAGCACTACCCCGGACAGCATGCCGTTGAACTCCTGCTGAACGGCGGTGTGATGCCATTGGGCAGTTTCGAGTTGCTGGCGCGAAACGGTTGCGATGATGTCTGGGCAAGTAATAGGCACGCCTCACATCATCTATTGAAATAAGGCCAAGGGTATGGAAGAGTCTCTTAAGCAACGAATAATTGGAGTCTGTGATAAAAAAATCGCCAGCAAAGGAGAGGGCGTTGGTGTTTCTTTTTATGCTTTCTTTGCTCAGAAAAATGATAACCCACAGCTTTTAATGGAGGTCGCTGAATGGTGGATTAAAACCCATCGCTTAGATCATTTTGAGAAAGCAATGAAGATCAAAAAGCTGGTTGAAGGCACTGTTTAGCGATGCGTAAATCCGAACGCCTCTTCAAATTGGTGACGCTGCTGCAAGGACGGCGTACCGCGATCACCGCGCAAACATTGGCGGAAGAGTTGGGTGTGGCTGTGCGCACGGTGTATCGCGATATTCAGGCGCTGGTGCTGTCCGGTGTGCCTATCGACGGCGAGGCGGGCGTGGGATACATGCTGCGCAAAGGCTATGACCTGCCGCCGCTGATGTTCGAGATGGACGAAGTCACGGCCTTGCTGGCAGGCAACCGCATGGTGCAGGCATGGACCGACCCGGAGTTGGCCGAGGCAGCCAAACGTGCCGAGGCCAAGATACTGGCCGTGCTCACACCCGCGATGCTCAACGAGATCTCGCGCCTGCCTTATCGCATCCCTAACTATTCTTATCCGGAGCGCGAGACACACGGCCTGCTGCGCAAGGCCTGCGAGCTGCGCCTCAAAGTGACGGTCGCCTACCGCGACCAAAAAGAGCAGGAGACCGAGCGTACGTTATGGCCGCTGGGTATGTTCGGTTGGGGCGACCACTGGACCTTGCTGACCTGGTGCGAGCTGCGCGACGAATATCGCAATTTCCGTTTTGACCGTATCCAAAATATCATGTTGTTGCCGGAGCATTATCCGCAGCACCCTGAGCGCAATCTGGAGCATTACCTGACACATATCATCGGGGTCGAGGATGAACAGAAGCCCGCATAGGATCCGTCTGTTTTAATGGTGTGTCGAAGCAAAGGAATTCAATATGGCGAAAACAACCGTGACTTACTGGAATGTATTCGATGCAGCAGAGCGGCAACAGTGGCAAAAGATCGCCGGAATGGAAGGCATGGCCGAAGAGTTGACGCTGAGTATCGATCCTGAGAGCGGGGAATATACCCGGCTGACACGGTTCCTTCCCGGCGCCGACACGACAAAGTTCGGCGGCAAGTCACACCCCTATCCCGAGGAAGTATTCATCGTCAGTGGCCGCCTGTATGACCAGGCATTCGGCCTGTGGTTGGAAGCGGGACATTATGCCAGCCGACCGCCCGGCGAAGTACATGGGCCGTTCAAAACGGAAGAAGGTTGCGTCGTGCTGGAAGTCTCGTTCCCGAATAAAACAGCCTGATCTATCGCGCTTATGAAACGCGAACGTTACCTTATGCCAGATTTTATCCGCGATGCCTTAAGTGCCAAAAGGCTTGCCGCTGCTTACGATGCGCGCCCGCCGTATCAGCGCAATGATTACATCGGCTGGATCACGCGCGCCAAACTTCCCGCCACACAGCAGAGGCGTCTGACCCAGATGCTGGATGAATTGGAAAAAGGCGATGCCTATATGAAGATGCCCTACCGTGCGAAAGTTGTCGGCAAATGAACATTCCAGCCTTGCGTCTGCACAACCAGCTCATCGCACATCCCCGTTTTACGCAACCGGAACAAGTTGTCGCGTGGTTGGGCGGGATGCAGGGGCAAGACTATCCCGGCGCGAAGTGGTCGGTCGCCCTGCGGCTGCCCGACGCGACAGATACCGATGTGGTGCGCGCCATTGATGCGGGCAAGATCATCCGCACTTGGCCGATGCGCGGCACGCTGCATCTTGTCACGGCGCAGGACCTGCGCTGGATGCTGATGCTGACTTCGCCAAAAAACATCGCGGGTAGTGCGAGCCGACGCAACAATCTGGAATTGGACGACAAGACGCTGGCACGTTGCCGTGAGGTGTTCAGCAAAGCATTGCAAGGCGGCAAGCAACTATCGCGTGACGGGATGTATGCCGCGCTGGCGCAGGCAAAAATCTCAACCGAGGGACAGCGCGGCTATCACATCCTGTGGAGTTGTGCGCTGCATGGCCTCATTTGCTTGGCGGCAACAGGCGACAAAGAGCAGAACTTTGCTTTGCTCGAAGAGTGGGTTGCACCGACGCAGGAAAAAACGCGCGAAGAAGCGCTGGCAGAATTGGCTTCGCGTTATTTCAGCAGCCGCGGCCCGGCCACGTTGCAGGACTTCAGTTGGTGGTCTGGTTTGAGTGCGGCAGAAGCGCGCCTCGGTCTCGATGCGACCAAATCCAATTTGGTACAAGAGACGGTGGGCAAGCTCACCTATTGGTTACCCGCAGATATAAACTTGTCGCAAGATATGCCGAGCGCATTTGCATTGCCCGGCTTCGATGAATATCTATTGGGTTATAAAGATCGCAGTGTTGTGCTGGCTGCAGAACATGCAGAAAAAATCTGTCCAGGCGGCAATGGCATGTTTTTCCCCACCGTCATCATTGACGGGCGCGTGGTGGGTACATGGAAGAGGGTATTCAAGAAAACGGGTATTGAAATTACTGCGACACCGTTCACAGGAATGAGCAAATCCGACAAAAAACGTTTCACCGAAGCGGCGCAGCGTTACGGCACGTTCCACAAAATGCCGGTGAAAATTACAAATTAGTGAACAGTCAGAATGATTGGTTCGCTGCGGGTGACGATGATGGTGTGTTCGTATTGTGCGGACAGGTTGCCCGGCTTTCCGACCAGCGTCCAGCCGTCGTCGGCCTCCGCGACCATCCTGCTTTTGGTCGAAAGGAACGGCTCGATGGCGATGACCATACCTTCTTTCAGGACGCGCTGATCGCCGGCATCGTAATAACCCGCGATATGTTCCGGCTCTTCGTGGATCGACCGCCCTACGCCATGTCCGCCGAGGTTCTCGATGATGCGGAGCCGGTGTGTGTTGGCGACGTGTTCGATGGCGCGACCGATGCGGTTGATCGGCTGTCCGGCTCGCGCCACTTTGATCGCTTCCGCCAAGGCCAGGCGGGTGGCATGGCACAGTCTGGTCTTGATCGGAGATCCCGGCGGGACGACCATGGTCCCGCCCGTGTCCGCGAAATAGCCGCCCAGCTCTGCCGAAACATCTACATTCACCATGTCCCCGGGCCGGATGATACGGTCGCCTGGCACGCCGTGAGCGGCTTCTTCATTGACGCTGATGCAAGTGCTTCCCGGAAAGTCGTAAGCCAGGCGCGGTGCCGAACGCGCGCCGTGTTCGGACAGCAGGCGCTCCCCGATATCATCCAGTTCCCTTGTTGTCATGCCCGGTTCAACACTATCGAGCATCTGGTGCAATACAAGAGAAACGATACGTCCGATGTGTTGTAGCGCGACGATGTCGGATTGGTTCTGTATGGTCACGAGAGCATCCGGGCAAACAATGAAGGGTTACAGGCTGCGGATCTTTTTCAGCAGCGCGGTGGTGGAGCGCTCATGCAAAAAGGGGATACTGTGTACCGAACCGCCCCAGCCCGCGACCTCTTTGCTGCCGACGATATGCTCCGGTTTCCAGTCGCCGCCTTTGGCCAGGATGTCGGGTCTGCATGCGAGGATAAGATTGAGCGGGGTGTCTTCGTCGAACAGCACGACCAGGCTGACCGATTCCAGAGCTGCAAGCACCGCCAAACGATCCTGCTCCGAATTGATCGGACGGTCATCCCCTTTGCCCAGCCGTTTTACCGAAGCGTCGGTGTTCACCCCCATGATGAGAGATGCGCCGAGTGCCCGTGCCTGTGCCAGATAAGTGACATGGCCGCGGTGCAACACATCGAAGCAGCCGTTGGTGAAAACCAGAGGCCGTGGCAACTGCGCGACACGGGCCGCCAGTGAATCTGCGCCACAGATCTTTTGTTCGAAAGCGGGGGCAGGGTACACGTCAGTCAATGTATTCAAAAACTCGCACCACCCGCTTCACGTCATCTGCGTCACTGGCGATCTCCGATGCGGTAGCGGCTTCGGCGTGGGTGACCAGGCCGAGTAGATAGACCACCCCTTTGTCGGCAACGACATAGATGGATTTGGGCCGGAGCGATTTGTTCTTGTTCAGGTCGGAGCGGATATCACGAGTGATGCCGGAATCGCGGCGGCGCGAACTCGAGTTGGCTAGCGCACCGACCGAGACTTCGTTCGCGGTGCGTTTCACATTGGGTACCGCACGCACGATGCGCTCGATATCGGTCTTGATCGGCTCGGTCGTCGCTTCGCCGGAAATAAGTACGAAGCGGTTGATACTGATCACGTTCACGCGTGCCGAGTTCTCGTATTTTTCCTCGATCCGTGTCGTCGCCGTTTTCTCTATCGTCTCGTCTTCAAGTTGTGTTCCTGCCGAACGCAAGTCGCCAGTCTTGGGTGCTTTGTTTGCGCAGCCCGGTAATGCCGCGAACAAGACTGCCAGCAACAGGATATTCAGATAACGCATCATTCACCTCCCAACAATAAATGGTCGATCACATCACACAGACAATGGATGAGCAACAGATGTACTTCCTGGATACGTGCCGTGCGCTCGGTGGGCACACACAGATGGAAATCGCCGGGCTGGAGCATCGCGCCCATGGCCCCGCCGTCGCGCCCGGTCAGTGCCACGACGATCATGCCGCGCTCATGTGCGGCGCGGATCGCCTCGATCACATTGGGCGAATTGCCGCTGGTGGAGATGGCGATCAAAACGTCCCCGGCCATACCGAGTGCGCGCACCTGTTTGGAGAAGATCAGTTTGTAATCGTAGTCGTTGGCGATGGAGGTGATGACCGAGCTGTCGGTAGTCAGCGCGATCGCGGGCAAACCCGGACGCTCCACCTCGAAGCGGTTCACCAGTTCGGCGGCGAAATGTTGCGCATCCGCGGCCGAGCCGCCGTTGCCGCAGGCCAATACTTTACCGTCGTTGAGCAGGCAGGTGACGATTGCCTGGGCGGCCTCTGAAGTCGGTTGGGCCAGGACAGTCTTGCAATGCAATTTGACTTGCGCGCTATCGTCGAAGTGTTGCTCTATTCTGCTGATCAGGGTCATGGTGCTCGATCTCGGCCCGAGGCCGGGTTGTAGTGGATGCGAATATTACCCGAATCAAGCCTCGAAGGCATTCTTGAGCCACTCGATGGTTGTTGTGTCCGCACCGAGCAGCACCGCATCGAAACGACAGGGCGGCACAGGGGTCAGTGTGGCGAGATAATGTTGAGCGGCGCGAATCAGCTTGGCCTGTTTGCGGGTGTCGATACTGGCAGCAGCCCCGCCGAACACTGGGTTGCGGCGCAAGCGCACCTCGACGAATACCAGCATCGCGCCGTCCTGCATGACCAGATCGATCTCTCCGGCGCGGCAGCGATAGTTGCGGGTGAGCAAGCGCAGACCGTGTTGCTGCAAATGGCGTGCGGCGATGCCCTCGGCCTCAGCCCCGCTGTTCACGGTGCCGGGGATGGCGTGATTTCCACGCTGCTGGCTTGCTCCGCCGCTTCTTTGGCAGCGGCTTTGGCGGCATTGAGAGCGGCCAATGTGTCGGCGGTCAGGCCGAGTCCGATGCGGAAGAACGCGGCCAGACCTTCGCGCTGGAATTGCAGGCGGTTCAGACTGATACGTCCGGTCACGCCGTCCAGCGGCAGCGCACTCTCCGCGCGGTGGGTGAGCAGCCTATGCACCAGACGATAAGCATCGATGCCCATGGCATAAAGGCGATCCTCTTCCGGCTCCAGTGCTGTTGCGGCACGGGGGTAGATCATCACCGCCGGATGATCCGGCTGCAACAGCCAGGGCATATCAACGAAGCGGATCTCGTTCAGATCGTAGTTGGCCAATTGCTGGTTGGTGTTGCCTTTGAACAGCAGCGAGGTGGCATAGACCGGCAGCCCCGGATTCAGGTAGGGGCGGATACGCCGGGCTTTGTCATGGTCGGTAGCGAGAAACACCATATTACCCGGCGCGATCGGGGGCGGAAGTGGCCGACCGGGTGGCAGCGGCTCACCGGTTTCTGAAACAGCGGAGGCGGGTTGCGGTTCGGTTCCTTCCGGCCAAGGGGCGACCGGCAGTTTGGTGATTACGGTGGAATCGCCTTTGAACACGACCTCGGCGGTGATGGTGCCGCCCAGTTTCGCCCACTCGTCGGCGAACGCGGCGGCGAGACGTTTGGAGATCGCCGTATTGGTGGTGACGACGGTGGCGTCATGCAGGCCGGACAAAGCGGCGATCTGGGCGATCTGGCGTGCCTCGTTCTCGGCGGGCAAGCCGAAGAAATAGAGCTGGTTGGTCTGGTTGGGCAACTCGGAAGTATTGAGTGCCAGCGTGGGCACGGTGATGCCGGGATACGCGGCGAGTGTGGCCACCCCGTCGCGCGTGAGCGGCCCGGCAACGGCCAAAGCACCGTTGGTGATGGCCTGACGGTAAAGAGTGACCACCTCTTTGGGCTCGTCACTGCTGGCGTACACGCGCACCGGCAATCCTTGCTGCACAGCGGCCGCAGCGGAGAAGCCCTGTTGTACCACTTTGGCGTAGTTTGCCAGTTCGGTCGATTTCGATTTGAGCGGCAGCAGCAGCGCGATATGCGGCGCGGGGTTATCCGCAACCAGTGTTGTCGGCAGGGCCGGGGCTGGCGGCGGAGCCTGTACCGTGGTGATAACCACGCCTTGTGCGGTCACTGCGGATACCGCAACAGGTTGTTCCGGTATGGCATTGGCACTGGCGCTCACGTATAGTGCGGCCAGAAATAGAATCCCCAAGGAAAAACGTTGCATAGTGGCCAAAAACAGAAATTGGAGTGCGCATTATATGTAGTCGCCACCCCGATTGGGAATTTACGTGACATCAGCCTGCGCGCGCTGGATGTGCTGACCTCCGCCGACACCATCGCGGCGGAAGACACGCGCAACACATCACACCTGCTTAGCCATTACGGCATCAGCGCGAACCGCCTGTCGGCGCTGCATCAGCATAACGAACGCGGGGCCGCCGAGAAGGTGGTCGGCCTGTTGCAGCAGGGACAAAGCGTGGCACTGGTCACCGATGCCGGGACTCCGGCCGTGAGCGATCCCGGCGCCTTGCTGGTGGAGATGGTGCGGGCGGCCGGATTCCGCATCATTCCCATTCCCGGTGCCAGCGCGGCAGTGGCGGCACTGTCGGCCTCGGGACTTAGCGCGCCGCATTTTTTGTTCTACGGGTTCTTGCCGAACAAGTCTGCCGCACGGCGTGCCGTGTTGCAGATATTGATCGAACATCCTTACACGCTGGTGTTCTACGAGGCACCGCACCGTATCGTGGAAAGTGTGGCTGATCTGCAAGCCGTGTTCGGCGACGAGCGCGAGATCGTGCTGGCGCGCGAAGTCACCAAGCTGTTCGAGAGCATCCATCGCTGCCGTCTGGGGGAGGCGCTGGCCTGGCTGAACAGCGATGCCAACCATCAGCGCGGCGAGTTCGTGTTGCTGGTATCGGCGGCGCAGGCCAGAGCAGCGGGGCTTACGGCTGAGGCGGAAAGAACGCTGAACGTATTATTGGAATCATTGCCGCTGAAGCAGGCGGTACAACTGGCCGTGAAGATCAGCGGCGAGAATAAGAACGAGTTGTATCAGCGGGCGCTGGAGCTTAAAAAGCCGGCAGAGTAGTTTTAGGGGCGGATCTACTACCTGGGGAGGTGGCATGTACAAGATTTTGTGGATGATAGTGCTGGGGTGTATCAGCCAAGGCGCGTGGGCGGAATGGGTCGAGATCGAACGCAGCGAGATCCAGACTACTTTTGCCAATCCCAGCGTCTCGCGCTCGGGGTGGAGCAAGGTTCGGATGACCCAGATGTCGGATTACAAGACGCCCAGAAGATATGACGACAAGACTTTTTTATCGGTGTTGTCCCAGCTCGAATTTAAATGCAAAGAACGCCAGATGCAGATGCTCTCATATACGCTGTATTCCGGCCACATGGGCGAAGGTCGCGTGGTCAGCAACAACGCGGACACCGGAAAATGGAATGCGGTTACGCCGGGCAGTCTGGACGAGACCCTGTTGGAAATGGCTTGTGAAAAGAAATAATATCCAATGATGTTTACGCGATTCAATTCAATATCGACACAAGCGCGCCCAACCCGATGGTGTGTTGCCCTGTTGCTGCTCTTCATCCATACCACAGCATCGGCGGAATGGCTGGAGGTCGACCGCAGCGACATCCAGACCACTTATGCCGATCCGGCCTCGCTCGATGCCTCCGGCAAACGCATCACGATCTGGCTGCTGTCGAGTTATAAAACGCCGAGAAAATACGACAACGGCAAATTCCAGTCGGTGAAATCACAATATGAATACGACTGTCGCGGGGAGCGTTTCCGTTTGCTGGCGTATTCCCTGCACACCGGCGCGCGCGGCGAAGGTGCGGAGTTGTTCAGTGACGCGAGCGAGGACAAGTGGAAAGCCGTCGTGCCCGGAAGCTCCGATGAAAAGTTGTGGAAGCGCGTCTGTGTCCCTGAAGCAGGCTGGAGCCGGGTGGGCGAAAGCAAAGCGATGGCGGTGTATGCCAATCCCTTTTCCATCCGCAGAAAGGGCGACAAAGTGAGGCTGTGGCAGCTGTTCGATCTGCGCACAGCCAAACAACATGCCGCCGGACAGCGTTACCTGTCGGTCAAACATGAAGCCGAATATGACTGCAAAGAGATTCGCTACCGCACGCTATCCTTCTCGTACTACAGCGCGAACATGGGTAACGGCGAAGAAGTGTTCACCGACGATGACGCCAAGAAATGGGATGCCATCACGGTGGGGAGCGCCGATCATTTGTTCTGGAAGATGGCTTGCGGTAGCAAGTAAGACGCCGCGCAGGAGAGTATTGCTTATTTCTCCTCTTGGACTTCAGTCCACGGAGCCACCTTAAACAATAGCAACATCCCCGGCACCGCCAGCACCGCGCACAGCAGGAAAAACCCCATCCATCCCATCATCTCGACCAACCAGCCGGTGGCGGCATTGGCGAAGGTGCGCGGCATGGCGGCGAGGCTGGTGAACAGCGCGAACTGGGTGGCCGTGTAAGCGGGGTGGGTGGAGCGGGCGATGAAGGCGACGAAGGCGGCGGTGCCCAATCCCACGCCCAGCGCTTCAAGACCGATCACGAAAGCGAGCTGGGTCAGTTCCACTGAGGTGATCTCGGCATGGTGTCCCACGCCCGCCAGCCAGGCGAAACCGAAGATAGACACCAGTTGCACTACTCCGAATAACCAGAGTCCGCGGTTGATGCCGATCTTCACCATCCACAATCCGCCCAGCAGGCCGCCAATGACGGCGGGCCACAGCCCGGCGTTCTTGGCGATCAGGCCGATCTGCGTTTTGGTGAAGCCCATGTCCATGTAGAACGGCGTGGCCAGTGCGGTGCACATGCTGTCGCCGAGCTTGTAGAAGAACAGGAAGGCGAGGATCAGTAAGGCGCTGTTCCAGCCTTTGCGGGTGATGAATTCATGGAAAGGTTCGACCACCGCATCGCGCAGGTTCTTGGGCGGGATGACGTTGAGCGGCTCTTTGACCGATAGGGTCATCAATATTCCCGGCAACATGAACAGCGCGGTGACGATGAACACCAGGTCCCACGGCAAGGTGTCGGCCAGGATCAGCGACAGCGAGCCGGGTATCAGTCCTGCGATGCGGTAGGCGTTCACATGTACCGAGTTGCCCAGGCCCAGTTCGACATCACTCAGCAGTTCGCGGCGGTAGGCGTCCAGCACGATGTCCTGCGTGGCGCTGAGGAACGCGAGCAGGGTGCAGAACAACACGATGGTGGACATCTCGGTCTGCGGCGAGAAGCCGCCGAGCAGCGCGATCACCAGCAGCAAGCCGACCTGTGCCAACAGCATCCAGCCGCGCCGTCTGCCGAATGCGGGCACGACGTAGCGGTCGAGTAGCGGCGACCACAAGAACTTCCAGGTGTAGGGGAACTGGATCAGCGCGAACAGGCCGATGGTCTTGAGATCGACCTGTTCGCTGCGCAGCCAGGCGGGTACGAGGTTGAACAGCAGATACAGCGGCAGACCGGAAGAGAAGCCGGTGAACACACAGATCAACATGCGCCGGGTGAAGAATTGTTGCCAGACGGACATTTACAAACCTTTCACCACAGAGACACAGAGAAAACCAAACCTCACTAGAGTCAAACCGGACAGATCGCGGTGACCGGAGAACAACCTCGCCTTAACTCCAGGTTTGTCTTGCCGTTCTCTGCGTCTCCGTGTCTCTGTGGTGAATTGCATTTGTCCCATCTCAGATCCCGCGCTGGAAGCGGTACGCCGCGGTGCTGCCGAGCAGATTGGGCAGCACGCCGATCCGGCGTGTTCCGGTCATCACGCTGCGGGCGGTGATGGCGATGTTCTGGGTGCGGCAGAAAGTCTCGAAATCGTTCAGGGTGCACAGGTGGACGTTCGGCGTGTCATACCATTGATAGGGCAACTCTTTGGAGACGGGCATATTGCCGAGCAACACGTTGAGACGGCTCTTCCAGTAACCGAAGTTGGGGAAGCTGACCACACCTTCGCGTCCCACGCGCAACATCTCGCGGGTCAGTGCTTCGGTATGGCGGGTGGCTTGCAACGTCTGCGACAGGATGACGAAATCGAACGAGTCGTTTTCGAAGTCGGCCAGGCCGGACTCAAGGTCGTTCTGGATCACGTTCACGCCGTTGGCGATACACGAGACGATATCGAGGTCGCTGATCTCCACGCCGTAACCGCGCACGGCGCGGGTCTCCTTGAGGTATCGCAACAGACTGCCGTCACCGCAACCGAGATCGAGCACGGAAGAACCTTTGGGAATCCAGGCGGCGATGGCGGCGAAGTCGGGACGGTCCGCCGCGAACTGGGTGCTGAACTGGCTCATGCCGCAACCTCCCTTGCCACGTTGTCGAGATAGGCGCGCATCACATCCATGTATTGCGGCTGCTCCATGAGGAAGGAGTCGTGGCCGTGCGACGAATCGATCTCGGCATAACTGACGTTGCGGTGGTTATGCAGCAGCGGGCGCACGATCTCACGCGAGCGCTGCGGCGAGAAACGCCAGTCGGTGCTGAACGACACCACCAGAAAGTCGGCCTTGGCGCGGGCAAAGGCCTGGTTCATATCGCCGCCGAAATCATGCGACGGGTCGAAGTAATCCAGCGCCTTGGTCATCAACAGATAGGTATTGGCATCGAAATAAGAGGCGAACTTGTCGCCCTGATAACGCAGATAAGACTCGATCTGGAACTCCACTTCATAACCGTAGTTGAACTGTTCGGCGCGCAACTCGCGCCCGAACTTGTCGGCCATCGCATCGTCGGACAGATAGGTGATGTGCCCCAGCATCCGCGCCAGACGCAAGCCGCGTGTGGGCACCACGCTGTGATGATAAAAATCGCCGCCGTGGAAATCGGGGTCGGTGAGGATGGCGTTGCGCGCCACATCGTTGAACGCGATGTTCTGCGCGGTCAGGCGCGGCGCACTGGCGATGGCCAGCACATGGCGCACACGCTCCGGAAAGGCCAGCGACCATTGCAGGGCCTGCATCCCCCCCAGACTGCCGCCGACAACAGCGGCGAACTGCCGGATGCCGAGGCGGTCGGCCAAGCGCGCCTGCGACTCCACCCAATCTTCCACAGTAATGACGGGAAAACTCGCGCCGTATTGCCGCCCCGTCTCAGGATCGATACTGGACGGGCCGGTGGAACCGTGACAGCCCCCCAGATTGTTCAAGCCGATGACGAAGAACTTGTCGGTGTTGATCGGCTTGCCCGGCCCGACCATGTTGTCCCACCAGCCGGTATCCTTCGGCGCATTGGCGTAATGACCGGCGACATGATGATGCCCGGACAGTGCATGGCAGATCAGGATGGCGTTGGATTTGTCCGCGTTCAACTTGCCGTAAGTTTCATACACCAACTCGTAACGCGGCAACACCGCGCCGCTCTTGAACACCAGCGGTGTGTCAAACTGTGCGCGTTGCGCACTCACTATGCCTACCGAAGAAACCACGCAAGACCCCCAAAACAAAAAACCCGTTCAGCTTGGCGCTAGAGCGGGTTCACTCGCTTTAGCTGGTATGTTTAATGTGCCCCGCAAGCTGAATCAAATCGGCACGGGATGCAGTTTCCGTATTTTGCCTGCGGCTGTCAACCTTGGCTGCCATTCTCCGGCTTGCTTTTGCGAAGTCTTTCCAGTAACTTGCGCCCCTCGCTAGGGGTCTTCGTTACGAAGTGAGACATACCCTTTGAACCTGTACGGGTAATGCCGTCGTAGGGAAGCATCTTTCCGGTGCTTCTTGTGAATTTAGGAGCACCACCATGAACGCCAATCCCCAATTCCTTGCCACTGCTGCACACGTCGATGAGGCGGCGGTCAAACCGTTGCCCAATTCGCGCAAGATCTATGTGCAGGGCAGCCGCCCCGACATTTGCGTGCCGATGCGCGAGATCACGCTGACTGACACCCACCTGAACAACGGCGTCGAAAAGAATCCGCCGATCTATGTGTACGACTGCTCCGGCCCCTACACCGACCCGACGGTAAAGATCGACATCCGCTCCGGTCTGGCCGAGATGCGCGCACCGTGGATCGCGGAGCGCAACGACACCGAAGCACTGCCGCGCCTGAGCTCCGACTACGGCCAGCAACGTCTGGGCGACCCGGCGTTGGCCGACATGCGCTTCAACCTCAAACACACACCGCGCAAAGCCAAGCCCGGTATGAACGTGACCCAGATGCACTACGCGCGCAAAGGCATCATCACGCCGGAGATGGAGTACATCGCCATCCGCGAGAATCAGAAGCGCGACGGTCTCACCGAGATGATGCTCAAGCAGCACCCCGGCGAAAACTTCGGCAAGGCCATGCCGAAGGAGATCACGCCCGAGTTCGTACGCGCTGAAGTCGCCGCCGGTCGCGCCGTCATCACCGCCAACATCAACCACCCCGAGTGCGAGCCGATGATCATCGGCCGCAACTTCCTGGTGAAGATCAACGCCAACATCGGCAACTCCGCGCTTGGTTCCAGCATCCAGGAAGAAGTGGAGAAGATGACCTGGGCCATCCGCTGGGGCGGCGACACGGTGATGGACCTGAGCACCGGCAAGAACATCCACGAGACGCGCGAGTGGATCATCCGCAACTCGCCCGTGCCCATCGGCACCGTGCCGATCTATCAGGCGCTGGAAAAAGTGAACGGCAAGGCCGAAGACCTGACTTGGGAGATATTCAAGGACACGCTGATCGAGCAGGCCGAACAGGGCGTGGACTACTTCACCATCCATGCGGGCGTGCTGCTGCGCTACATCCCCATGACGGCGAAGCGCATGACCGGCATCGTGTCGCGCGGCGGCTCCATCATGGCGAAGTGGTGCCTCGCGCACCACAAGGAAAACTTCCTCTACACGCACTTTGAAGACATCTGCGAGATTATGAAGGCCTACGACGTGACCTTCTCGTTGGGCGACGGCCTGCGTCCCGGCTCGGTCTATGACGCCAACGACGAAGCACAACTCGGCGAACTGAAGACGCTGGGCGAACTCACGCAGATCGCGTGGAAGCATGACGTACAGGTGATGATCGAAGGCCCCGGCCACGTGCCGATGCACATGATTAAAGAGAACATGGAGCTGCAACTGAAGTGGTGCCACGAAGCGCCGTTCTATACGCTAGGCCCCCTGACGCAGGACATCGCCCCCGGCTACGACCACATCACTTCTGCAATTGGTGCAGCGATGATCGGCTGGTTCGGTACGGCCATGCTCTGCTACGTCACGCCCAAGGAACACCTCGGCCTGCCCAACAAGGCCGACGTGAAGGAAGGCATCATCACCTACAAGATCGCCGCCCACGCCGCCGACCTTGCCAAGGGCCACCCCGGCGCGCAGATCCGCGACAACGCCATGAGCAAGGCGCGTTTCGAATTCCGCTGGGAAGACCAGTTCAACATCGGCCTTGACCCCGACCGCGCGCGCGAATTCCACGACGAGACCCTACCCAAAGATTCCGCCAAAGTCGCCCACTTCTGCTCCATGTGCGGCCCGCAGTTCTGCTCGATGAAGATCAGCCAGGACGTGCGCGACTTCGCCGCCGCGCAGGGGATCGCCGAGGCAGAGGCACTAGCAAAGGGGATGGAAGTTAAGTCAGTGGAGTTTGTGAAGCAGGGGGCGGAGGTTTATCACAAGGCTTGATTTCTCACGCACTCTAAAACCAAACGGGCCGCATTGCGGCCTGTTTTTCTTTCATACATTACCGAGTTCCAAGTAACGCCTCACCCGACCCGCGACCCGTGCCGGGCTGCTCAGCTGATGCTGCCATATGCGCACAACCTGCCACCCCGCGCTGCGAAGCTCGCGATTAACAAGACGATCTCTTTTTCGGTTGTTGGCAATTTTGGTGTCCCAAAATTTCTGATTGCTCCTCGGTCGCTTGTAGCACTTCGGGCAACCGTGCCAAAAGCAGCCATCCACGAACACAACAACTCTTTCGCGCCTAAAGGTGAAATCCGGCTTGCCGAAAAGTGGCTGGTTGCGCCGCCAACCGGTGATGCCGTACTCCCTGAAGATTTCGATCAGGCGCAACTCTGTGGCCGTGTTTCCCTTGGACCGGATCAGCGACATTACCTCCGACCGTTTTTGCTTGCTCCAAATATCGGCCATATCGAATCAACTGGATGCGGCAGCCAGCAACACATCAAGCGTAATGGCATAAGGCGCGGCTGACTGTCTTCCTGCCGGGCGCTTGGGCAGCTTGGCATAGTCCCATCTGTAACTGTCAAACTCTGTAGCCTGTTCAACGTCGAAGACCAGATAGAAATCGCCGCCGGGTTCGCCGGGGTAGCCTTTGTCTTTCAACGTTTGTTTGGAGAGCACACGCGGACCCTTTGACGTAATGCGCAACAGACCGAGTTCCGCTTTGGCTCCGTCCTTATGCAGCAACAAATATTGGGCCGAGGTTATATCGGGTTCGAGCCGCAACGAACCGGCACGCGTATCCATGCGGAAGTTGTACATTTTCTCGCGCAAAATCCATTTCAAATGCTCGTCACTTTTGTTCCATCCGACCAGCACAAAAGTTTCTGCGGGCGGATTGTGGCGGATTGCCGAGTCTGCGGCGCGCTCGGGATATGCACGCTGCAGGTTATAAGCCGCCGGCGCTTCCTGCACCCGGTAGGTGTGGTAACTCTGGCGCTCCCGTGCCGTAGCGCGGTCGCAAGCATGGGCAACAATCTCGCGGATAAATTTTTCGACTTCTTGTGCGCCATTGCCGGGTTTGATCGGAAACGCACCAATGCCGGGGAGTATTTCACGATAGTTCGGCCATTGCTTTGTTGCGTCGCCAGGGTACAGAACATACGCCCCCTGTGTGCGGCGGATCGCGTCGTGATAGGCATGCATCTTGAGCAGGTCGGCGCGTTTGTATCGCCCCTCACGTTGCTCCTTTTTTTCCGCATTCAGATCCAGTTCGCGTCCGGTTTCATCCAGCTCCGCATCATCTTTTCCGAAAATTTGCTCAACGCTCTCGATGCGATATTTGGCATCGAAATGTACATGCACCATCAATTCTTGCGCTTCGGCTTCTTGTTCTGTGAAATCCGACGGCCACAAACTCAAGGTGTAATCGGGGCGCATACGCTCCGTCCAAGATCCCGCCTTGCCCAGCTCTTTGTTTTGGATAAAGCTGCGGTTGTAGCTAAAGCGCACGCTGAGCGGTCGTGCACCACCCAAAAAGATTCCTTCAAATGCCAGATGCTCTCCTGTTTTAAGTTTGAGACCAAAGCCATCGGCTGTTTCTTCTATCAGGGTTTGTACCGCCGGTTTCTCCAACTCGAATACTCGGGTGACAATATCCAGAAGCTTGAAGAAAACCCAGTACTCATACAGCGTTGCAATATCGCGTTGTCCCGCCCCGTAAACATCTTCGCCGCCGTGCCACACCAAGCGTGCCGCCATATCAAATTTGAGCCACGCCTGATACACCTCGCGGTAACCCTCTTTGCGTTGCAATACAGAGCTGCCCAGCGGCAGCATGTCGGGTTCGGAAACAGAACGAAACACATCCGCAGACAAGGCGGTTTCAAGCTGGTTTTCCAGTGCGGATATTTCTTCACTTAGCCGAGTGTCGGCAACACCGCCTAACTCTTCCAGTTTGAGCCGCATTCTGTTCAGAAATCCGACAAAATTTTTCAGGGCAAATTTTATGAACCGGTTCTCGGGCGTATCTTCGCTTTGTACATTCCGAAAAACCGAAATACGCTCCGGTAGAGAGGCAATGACCGTTGCCAGCGGGTGTGCTTCCGGCAATGGGCAACGGCGTGGTGCACGTGCCAGCTGGCGCACTGTCCTGGCATCCGGACGAAAGCCGCGGCGCGTATCGCAGGAGGTCTCTTCCGGTTCCCAGCGATGGTGAGGATGTGTGGTGATGCGGTGCACAGCATCGCGGAAATGCCGCGAGCCCAACAGTGCGCGCAGAAAAGCAAAACGCTGGTTGATTGTTTCCGGCGTGTGGCCCGGATCGGGAGCGAGGCGTACTGCTGCCGGTGCGCGCAACTCCATCAGCAACTCCACGCACTCTTCGGTAATGTCTTCCAGCATTTGCCGGTAGTCATTGCGGTAGCCGAGTTTGCGGGAGCGCACTTCAAGCGCGGCACATCCCACGGTGTTGCCGACCACGTCGCGCGCAACCAAACCAAGCCGCCCGGTATTCAGCCCGGCAGCGATGCTTCCGCAGTGCAGCAGTTTTGGGTTGCCGCTGGGCTCAACCGTGCCCTTGCCAAATGCTTCATGCAACCGCAGGCTTTCGGCTCCGCTTCCATCAAACGCATATTCGTAACGCTGCCCTTCTGTAATCTGTAGCAGCTCTTCACCCGCGTCTTTGGCCTCGGCATCTGTCAGCCGGATCAGGCTATCGGCTTTGCCTGCGGCGGCATACAGCACCAGCCGCGCAACGATGGTTCCGCGGTCATCGACAAACTCGAGAACTTCCCCGGGTTGCACGGCCAATTACGCCTCGGCGAAGCTGGTGAAACCGTCTTTCAAACGGTCTTGCATGCGTTTGATTTTCTCAAGGCTGGAGTTGCACTGATGCTCTGTGCAGAACGCTTCCAGGGCTTTTAGCACCGGCTCCAACCTGCGCTGTGAGCCGTGCAATTTTGGCATCAGCTTTTGCAGTACTTGAGCATCCAGTGCGTCGTTGAACTGCCAACCCGCACCGGTCAAATTGTCGTGATAGTACGTAAAGCGGGTAATCTCATAAGCAGTGCGGTAACCGAATTCGGCACCAATCGGCGCAAGCGCAGCAAAAATTTCCGCCAGTCTCGCTTTGAGTTTGGTCGCTGTTTCACCTGTTAGCTGAACTTCATCGGCGGCTGCTGTCACAAAGGCGGCACCAAATGCCGCGCCCTTTCCTGCCAGCATATCCATATTCACTGCCGAAGGTGCATCAAGGAAAGCGGCGATGTCATCCGCTGTAGCGCGGAATTCAATCACGTTGGCACGATCCAGCACCTTGGGAGAAAACATATAGGTGGTTTCGTCCACATTCACGGTGCCGACAATGAACAGGTTTTTTGGCAGGCTGATTTTGGAGGGCACAAGCAGAATATCGTTTTCTCCGGATTTCAAACTTTCTTCCGACGCGTGCAGTGCAATCACCTGTCGCGACTCGATAGCGGACAAAATGTCGGCAAAATATCGTTCCACATGTGACAGGTTCATCTCGTCCAGAATTAGGAAATAAGGCCGATCCGTATCCGCGGCCGCACGCAAGACCAAATCCAACAGCCCGTTTGAAGGCTTGCGGTAAATCTCCGGCTGCAAAGCATCCTGGTAGCCAATTACATTCTCATTGGTTGTCCAGTCCGCACCCACGGCAACGAGGCGGTATTGGTCTTTCGATTCGGTCAGCCATGAAGCAAAGGCGTGGGCAAGTTTGGTTTTGCCTGAGCCGGACAACCCAGTAAGAATGAGAAAACGCTTGGCGAGGAGCGATGCCCCAAAGCGGTTTAACATACCATCGGAAATGCGCAGGCTTGCCTGGGCAAAGTTCAATTTCGCCTGCGAAACGAAACCTTGCAAAGATGCATTTTGCGTCAAAGGTGGGCGCAGATTAGGCGGGCTTGTTACTCCTATTGTGGTATTTAGATACTGCAAAAATTCCCGATATTTGTTTATCCCCGCACGATACATCCCGTTTCCACTAACATTCTTTTCTCCCCACTCCTTAATGCCATCTAGCTTTTGAATCAGCTCATCGAGAACCTCTGAGTTAGATATTGAGAAAATCCCGAGGAAGCTGCCATTAACTCCTTGCAGGAGCTGATTGGCTAAATTGATACTGACCACCGAATATGAATCGATGGTTTTTTCGGATAGATTGTTGTGTCGCATCCAGGTTTTGAATTTCTCACCCAGATCAGTTTGGTGCGCTGTTTGTGTCGTGCCAGCCAATTCAGAAAGATCATCCGGCACGTTACTCAAAGCTTTTCTTACTGAGGCGGGATCAAAATACGTGGCATTGTCTACGCCGAGATATGTTAAGCCTCCAAGGTAACAAATCAGCTTTGATAGCACCCCAGTCAATTGGCGAGTCTGGCTTCCTCCAAGCGAAGAAATGGCAACCAAATCGTCCACACCGGACGCTGCACGGAATATAGCGCGGTATGAATTTTGTTCAAATTTTGTATAACTATCTTTTCTGCTCTCAATCCCCTCCCATGCGGCATAGCATTCTGCATGGGATTGCTCCAGAAATTTTATGAAATTAACCGCGACGGTGGGATCAAGAGTAAATATTTTCCCTTTTTCGTTGCTAAAGCTGATAACAAAAGTATTGTTGACGGTTACTTTCTGCTTATCAATTGCAGTTAGTTGATTGCAGTAATCCTGAAAACTCATTTCAGCTCCTTAATAATGGCCTGAGATATTTTGGTGATAACTGGCACGGCAACAGAATTCCCAAATTGCTTATATGCGGGTGTTTTGGCTAATGGGATAAGAAACTTGTCGGGATAGCCCTGCAGACGCGCGCACTCGCGCGGGGTTAGTAATCGCGGATTCATACCGGCTTGTGGAATCAGACATTCTTTTCCATCCTTCCCATATCTAGCGACAATAGTATTTGACGGTTTTTCAATATCTGCGGTAAATGCGGTGAAACCGGTACCCCGTTCAAGATTGCGTTTCGAGCGATTGATGTGCCCCTGCCACAGCTTGTCGGAAATTGTAAATTCTGGAGATGGCTCCTCTTCGAGAATGCTCTTGAGTGGTAGTGGCTCACCACTAAAGTCGGGGAAATCAAAATTTTTACCGAGATCTTTTCTGAAGCAGACCATATAGCAGCGAAGGCGCCTTTGTGGCACCAATGTAGCTGCGTTAATTATTGCGTGCTTAAAATCGTAGCCAAGTTCTTCAATTGATTGCTTGATGACTGCAAATGTTCGGCCTCCATCATGGCGCTCGATGTTTCTTACGTTTTCGAGAAATAGCACCTTGGGTCGCTTAACCGCTGCGATTCGCATGATGTCAAAAAAGAGCGTGCCTTGGGTGTTGCACTTAAACCCATGCGCCTTTCCCACTGCATTTCTTGCTGACACACCTGCATGACTAAAAGGCTGGCATGGGAACCCTCCAGCGAGTATTTCATGGTCGGGGATTATTTTTTTCAGCATACGGTCCGTTATGTTGGTAGACGTAAATAGCGTAATGTCTCCAAAAGGCAGTTCGCCATAGTTGTTGAAATATGTTTGCTGAGCGCTTCGGTCCCATTCACTACTAAATACGCAGGAGCCTTTGGCCTTTTGTAGTGCCAGTCTAAATCCTCCGATACCGGCAAAGAGGTCTATAAATCGGAAGGTTGGCGTATTTGGCGGGGGGAAATTTATTCCAGCAAAAAGTTTCTTTCTGAATAATTCCCTGTTCTTATATACGCCGGCAGCTTCGAGGTAGGCCACAATGCGAGTTTCGTCAACACCGCCTACTAGGTCGCCATCGCTTGCGATTGCATGTGCCCATTGGTGAATGATGGCTCTGGGCTCCGATCCACTGGGTGCATATTTAGTTGCGGCGGCCAGCAGTGCTGCTTCGATTTCTTTAAAAAATTGATTCATTATTGCCCATCGATTATTTAATGCGTTTTGCCGCCGCCAGATAAACCGCGCTGTCTTCGCGCTTGCCAACCGCAACCACAATCACGGTGACGGTGGCGTCTTCCACCTGATAGACCAGCCGGTAACCTGCGGCGCGCAGTTTGATTTTGTAGCAGTCCGGCATGGCGGCTAGTCGCGCCGATTCGATGCGCGGCTGTGCCAGCCGTTCGATCAGTTTCTTTTTGAACTGTTCGCGGATCGGGCCATCCAGCTTCTGCCATTCTCTCTGCGCGGAAGTCTTGAATTCAAGCCTATAGGTCATCCAGCGAAACCTCGACCGATTTTTCGGATTGGCGCTCTTTGACCAAACGCACCAGTGCCAGGTCGTCGAGCTCTTCCAGCATGGCTTCGTAACGCTCTGGCGGCACCATGTAGAAGGCGGGCTTGTTGTGGCTAAGCACGGCAACCGCGCGCCCCCCTGATTCCCTTAGCGCCTCATTGGGGTTCTTTTTGAATTCGGTCATGCTTACCGACAGGTCGGAAAGTATCGTTTCCATCGCCATTTTATAGCTCCTTAATTGGCTCAGATTATGGAGCTAATTAAGCCTGCGTGAATGCCTTTAGTCAAGCCGCTATAATCGCGCCCCATGTTCTGCCGCCCCTCCTGCGCTGCCTGCTGCATCGCGCCCTCCATCACCTCGCCCCTGCCCGGTATGCCGCAGGGCAAGCCCGCCGGGGTGCCGTGTGTGCAGTTGGATGAGGCGTTGCGCTGTAAAGTGTTCAACAAGCCGGAGCGCCCGGCCTTTTGCGGCGGATTACAAGCTTCGCCGGAGATGTGCGGTGATACGCGCGAATATGCGCTGGCATGGCTCACACAGATGGAGCTGGCGACCAAGCCGCAGGTATAATCCCCGCATGCAACAATCGCTTTCCCTTCCTGACGCCGAGATCACCGCCGATTCTCCCTGTATCGGTTACTGCACCACGGTGCTGGGTGATGATGTGTGCCGCAATTGTTTGCGCACCTTTGATGAGATCACGCGTTGGGTGGAGATGAGCGACGAGGAAAAGAAGCAGGTCAACCGCCGCATTACTATCGAAAAATCACCGCGCTAACTCTTATGGATATCTTGTTACTTGTCAAAGCCGCCATCCTTGGCGTGGTCGAAGGTCTGACCGAATTTCTGCCTATCTCTTCCACCGGACATTTGATTCTGGTGGGCGATCTGCTGGACTTTAACGATGAGCGCGGCAAGGTGTTCGAGATCGTCATCCAGTTTGCCGCCATTCTGGCCGTGTGCTGGGAATATCGCGCCAAATTGACTTCGGTGACTACGGGTCTGATGCGCAAGGAGGAAGCTGCACAGCGTTTCACCTTCAATCTGTTCATCGCGTTTTTGCCGCTGGCCATCCTGGGCTTGTTGTTCGGCAAGACCATCAAGGCGCATCTGTTCGCTCCCGTGCCGGTGGCGCTGGCTTTTATCATCGGCGGTCTGGTTATCCTGTGGGCGGAGAAACGTCAACATAGTGAACATATCGTCAGCGTGGATGATATGCACTGGAAAGATGCGCTGAAGATGGGGCTGGCGCAGGCGCTGGCGCTGATCCCTGGTACGTCGCGCTCGGGTGCAACCATCATCGGCGGTTTGTTCTTCGGCTTGTCGCGCAAGGCGGCGACGGAGTTTTCTTTTTTCCTGGCTATTCCCACGCTGACAGCGGCGACCATTTACGAGGTGGTGAAGTACCGTCATGACTTCCACGCCGAGGATATCGGTATCTTTCTGGTGGGCTCGGTCGCTTCCTTCATCAGCGCATTCATCGCGGTACGCGGCTTGTTGCGTTATATCAGCCGCCACGACTTTACCGTGTTTGCCTGGTACCGCATCGTGTTCGGTGTGGTGGTCTTGTTCACCGCGTATAGCGGGATGGTGAACTGGTCGGTGGGCTGAACGAAAAAGCCCGCCGAAGCGGGCTTTGCCGGGGTCACTGCCGATAGTTCAGCTTTGTTCCCAAGGCAGGTTGGCCGCTCTCCAGCCGTTCAGCACATTGCGCCGGTTCGCCGGGTTCTTATCACCTTCGAAGCCTTCTAGGATGTTGTACGCCTCGGTATATCCGGCTTGTGCGGCCACGCTCGCTGCCGCGTGTGAGCGCTGGCCGCTACGGCACAGGAACATCACCAGCGCTTCTTTATCGACCTGTTGTTGCAGCGAGGCGAGGAAGTTCGGGTTCGGTTTCATGCCCGGATAGGTCGCCCATTCGATCTCGATCGCGCCGGGGATACGCCCGACCCAGTCGCGTTCGGCCTGGGTGCGCACATCGACCAGTTTCGCGCCGGGTGCCGATTGCAACAGCCGGTTCGCTTCTTCCGGCAACAGTTCGCCCGAATAGGGCAGGTTCTTTGTTTTGCCGCGTTCTTGTGCTGCCGCCAATGTGGTGCTGATCTGTCCCATTTCCATTCCTTGGTTATATTCATTGTTGCCCGTGCAGTGTTATCCTGCGTGCACGGTCGCATACTATCCCAACAGCAATGAAAAATCACAGTCACGCGCACGCCCATGACAAATCTGCCGCCTTCGAGCCGGCACATCCGGTTCGCTTCGCGGCGGCGCGCAAGAGCACCTGGATCAGTATCTTCATCAATCTGGCGCTGACCATTATGCAGGTGAGTGCGGGGTTCTTCGGAAAGTCGCAGTCTTTGATGGCGGACGGGCTGCATTCGCTGGCCGATCTGATCTCGGATGTTCTGGTGTTGTTCGCCAACCGTCACGGCAACCGCCATGCGGATGCCAATCATCCCTACGGCCATGCGCGGATCGAAACCGCCGCATCGCTGATCCTGGGCGCCAGCCTTGCCGCGCTGGGTGTCGGCCTGCTCATCGCGGCAGGGGTGCGGCTGCAACATCCCGAACATGTGCAAACGGTGCAGCCTTTTACCCTGTGGGTGGCGCTTGTCGCGCTGGCGGCGAAAGAGGGCATGTTCCGTTATATGCTGGCGGTGGCACAACGGGTGCGTTCGCAGATGCTGGTGGCGAATGCTTGGCATGCGCGTTCGGATGCGGCCTCTTCGCTGGTGGTGATCGTCGGTATCGTCGGCAATCTGCTCGGTTATACCTTTCTTGATCTGATCGCGGCTGCGGTGGTCGGGGTGATGATCGCTTATATGGGTATTCAGTTCGCGCGTGATGCCTTGGCCGAGCTGGTCGATACGGGGCTGGAAGAAGAAGAGGTGCATGCCATTCGCAACACGCTCAAATCCACGCCGGGGGTGATTGGTCTGCACGAGTTGCGTACCCGCAAGATGGCGGACAGTGCACTGGTGGATGCTCACATCATCGTTGATCCCAAGATCAGCGTCTCCGAGGGACACTATATCGCCGAGGCGGCGCGTACGGCGGTGTTGAAAGGGCATCATGTCATGGATGTGATGGTACACATCGATTCCGAAGATGACATGCAGGCCAGGCCAAACGCACATTTGCCGCAACGGCATCTGTTGTTGGCTCATTTGGCTGAGCGACTGGGAGCCGACTTGCCTCCCGCCACTCGGGTCGTGTTGCATTATCTGAGCGGCAAGGTGGAGGCTGAATTGTTGCTGGCCGAGGCTAGTGATGTCGCGGCGCTGCAGCAGGCTTGTACCCGGATCGCGGCAGACGATGCCTATTTCCGTAACATTAGCATCTACCAAGGATGCGCCCCAAAATAGTGCATACGGCGCCTTGCGCGCCCCATTTGTGGGCGCGCATTGTTTGCGCACCTGTCTGGCAAATATGGCACAATGCGCCACTTGCAAGCCCTTGGGGCGTGGCACAGTTTCTGCTATGTCAGGCTTGTTTCTGTAATTTTGGATTCGTTTCATAAAACAGCATCGTCTTAATTATTTTTCTTGGGAGATTCGAGTATGTCTAAAACAGCCGCCGACGTTCTGAAGTTGATCAAAGAACAAGGTATCAAGTTCGTCGATCTGCGTTTCACCGATACCAGAGGCAAGGAACAGCACGTGGGCGTGCCTGTCTCCCATTTTGATGCCGACAAATTCGAAAGCGGTCACGCCTTCGACGGCTCCTCTATCGCCGGTTGGAAAGGCATCCAAGCTTCCGACATGCTGCTGCTGCCGGATCCCGATTCTGTTTATGTCGACCCGTTCTTTGATGAGCCGACCATTGTCATGTCCTGCGACGTGATCGAGCCGACTGACGGCAAAGGTTATGACCGCGACCCGCGCTCCATCGCCAAACGTGCCGAGGCATATCTGAAGTCTTCCGGTATTGGTGACACTGCTTACTTTGGTCCCGAGCCTGAATTCTTCATCTTCGATTCCGTGGAATGGAAGATCGACATGTCCGGTTGCTTCGTTAAGATCAATTCGGAAGAAGCGGCCTGGTCTACCGGCGAGAAATATGACGGTGGAAACACCGGTCACCGTCCGATGGTCAAAGGCGGCTATTTCCCCGTTCCTCCCGTTGATAGCCTGAACGATATCCGTGCCGCAATGTGTATCGCGCTGGAAGAGATCGGCATCCCCGTTGAGGTGCATCACCACGAAGTGGCGACTGCCGGCCAGTGCGAACTGGGTACCCAGTTCAACACGCTGACTAAACGCGCTGACTGGACTCAGACACTGAAATACGTTGTGCAGAACGTCGCACACCAATATGGCAAGACAGCGACTTTCATGCCCAAGCCTATCGTTGGTGACAACGGTTCCGGTATGCACGTGCACCAGTCCATCTGGAAGGGCGGCAAGAATCTGTTCGCGGGTAACGGTTATGCAGGTCTGTCCGAGACTGCGCTGTTCTACATCGGCGGTATCATCAAACACGCCAAGGCATTGAACGCGATCACCAATCCGGGTACCAACTCGTACAAGCGTCTGGTTCCTCACTACGAGGCACCGGTGAAGTTGGCATATTCCGCCAAGAACCGTTCCGCTTCGATTCGTATTCCGCACGTGGCCAGCGACAAGGCGCGTCGTATCGAGACTCGTTTCCCGGATCCTTCCGCCAACCCGTACCTGTGCTTTGCCGCACTGATGATGGCGGGTCTGGACGGCATCCAGAACAAGATTCACCCCGGCGATCCGGCAGACAAGAACCTGTACGACCTGCCACCGGAAGAAGATGCAAAGATCCCAACCGTATGTGCTTCGCTGGATGAAGCGCTGGAAGCGTTGAACAAGGATCGCGAGTTCCTGACCCGTGGCGGTGTGTTCTCCAACGACTTCATCGATGCCTACATCGAGTTGAAGATGGACGAGGTCAACCGTATCCGTATGACGACCCATCCGGTCGAATTCGATATGTACTACAGCCTCTAAGTTTCTTTGGCGGCAATGAGAGCGGAGCCTGCGGGCTCCGTTTTCTTTTGTGGGCGGCGCTCCCGGAGTTTGTCACACCGGGAGCCTTGACCTATACTTCCCGCCCTATCACAGGATTTGAAATATGAGACTGTATCGTTTTCTGATTCTATGTGTCTTGTGCCATGTCGGAGCGGCACAGGCCGAGATCTACAAACGTGTCGATGCCAATGGACATGTGACCTATTCCAGCACGCCGCTGAAGGGATCGCAGAAATTGCAACTGGCACCGTTACAGACGATGCCGCCCCCGGCCAAGATGCGCACACGTAACAGGGAAGACGCGGCGGATTTTCCGCGGGTGGATTCCGCCACGCAGAAGGAGCGCGATAACGCCCGCCGCAAGATATTGGAAGACGAGCTGGTGGCCGAGGAGAAGGCGCTGGCCGAGGTGCGCGGAAATTTGCAGGAGGGCGAGAAGCCGCAGAGCTATACCAGTAAAGCCCCGCGTGACGTGGCAAAGCGGGATGAGAAGAGCGCTTTGCAGGAAAGGGTGCAGACGCATGAAAAGAATATCGAGGCCCTTAAGACCGAGCTTGCCGGACAAGATAGATAAGCCGGATTATTTGGCATGTTTTCTGCTTAATTGAGTCCATGCCGAAAGTCTCTTTCCCAACGCTGGAACATCTTGCCACTGCGGTCATCCTGTTGGACGACGAGTCACGGGTCGCCTACCTTAATCCGGCGTCCGAACATCTGTTCGGTCTGAGCAGCAGCAATTTGATCGGCCACCCTCTGCAACATGCGTTCACTCATACCGAGCAGCTTTTCAACACCATCCAGTCGGCGCTGGCCAGCCATGCCAGTCATATCGAACATGAGCTGCTGCTGGGCACTCACTCTCTGGGATATAAGCTGCATCTGAGTTGCACGGCCACGCCCTTGCATCTGGAACACGATGCGCTGTTGTTGGAGTTCCACACCATAGACCGGCCACTGAAGTTGGCGCGCGAAGAACAGATGCTTGACCAGACCCAGGCCAATCGCCTGTTGTTGCGCAACCTTGCGCACGAGATCAAGAATCCGCTGGGCGGGATACGTGGTGCGGCCCAATTGCTGGAGCAGGAGTTGGATAAGCCCGGCCTGCGTGAGTATACGCAGGTGGTCATTCAGGAGGCGGACCGCCTGCGTTCGCTGATGGAAAAATTACTCACCCCGCAACATGCGCCCCATTTCAGTGCGCTTAATATCCATGAGGTGTTGGAGCGGGTACGCAGCGTGGTGATGGCGGAACTGCCGGAAGGGCTGCTTATTCGCCGGGATTACGACCTGAGCCTGCCGGAGTTGCATGGTGACAAGGAACAGCTGATCCAGGTGGTGCTGAATATCGTGCGCAATGCGGCCCAGGCCATGCAGGGCAAAGGCCAGATCGTGTTGCGTACCCGTATCACGCGCCAGGTCACGCTGATGAAGAAGTTGCACCGTCTGGCCATCGCGGTCCAAATCATCGACAACGGCCCGGGCATTCCGGGGCATTTGCGCGACAAGATCTTTTATCCGCTGGTCTCGGGTCGTGCCGACGGGCATGGTCTGGGCCTGACACTGGCACAGGATTTCGTCAGCCAGCATCAGGGTAGTATCGAATTCGAAAGCGAACCGGGACGGACGTGTTTCACGGTGATGTTGCCGCTTCCCCATTTAGGAAAATAAACATGACTAAACCTGTATGGATCATCGATGATGACCGCTCTATCCGCTGGGTGCTGGAAAAAGCGCTGGCCCGTGAAGGTATCGAATACAAGAGTTTCGCTTCTGCCGACGAAGCCCTGAGCGAGTTGCCGGGCAGCCTGCCGCAGATGGTGATCAGCGATATCCGTATGCCGGGCAGCTCCGGGCTGGAGCTGTTGCAGAAGATGCGCAATGATTTTCCCGATCTGCCGGTCATCATCATGACAGCCTATTCTGATCTGGAAAGTGCGGTATCGGCCTTTCAGGGCGGAGCATTCGAATATCTGCCCAAACCGTTCGATGTGAATCATGCGGTCGAACTGATCCGCCGCGCACTGGAGCAGAGTCAGCGCAAGAACACGCAGGCCGAAGATGCACAGGCTGCCCCCGATATTTTGGGTCACGCACCGGCTATGCAGGAGGTGTTTCGCGCCATCGGGCGTCTGGCACAATCCAATGCCACCGTGCTTATCAACGGCGAATCGGGTACCGGCAAAGAGTTGGTCGCGCAGGCATTACATCGCCACAGTGCGCGCTCGGACAAGCCGTTCGTGGCCATCAATACTGCGGCAATCCCCAAAGATCTGCTGGAATCGGAGTTGTTCGGGCATGAGCGCGGTGCATTCACCGGTGCGACGACCACGCGCCACGGGCGTTTTGAGCAGGCCGAGGGCGGCACGTTGTTTCTCGACGAGATCGGCGATATGCCTGCCGAGCTGCAAACCAGACTACTGCGCGTATTGTCGGACGGCAACTATT
This sequence comes from Gallionellaceae bacterium, assembly GCA_030823955.1. Classification (GTDB taxonomy): domain Bacteria; phylum Pseudomonadota; class Gammaproteobacteria; order Burkholderiales; family Gallionellaceae; genus PALSA-1006. The sequence goes on along the minus strand of JAVBYO010000002.1, from coordinate 9,924 downwards.
ACCGGGTGGGCGGACACCAGCCGATCAAAGCCAATGTGCGTATCATCGCCGCCACTCATCAGAATCTGGACGAGCGGGTGAAACAAGGCTTGTTCCGCGAGGATCTGTTCCATCGACTGAATGTCATCCGTTTGCGTCTGCCGCCGCTGCGCGAGCGTCGCGAAGACATTCCACTGCTGGCCAAATATTTCCTGCAAAAAAGTGCGCGCGAACTCGGTGCCGAGCAGAAGACGCTCAGTGAGACCGCGCTCAACTATCTTGCCGCACAGGAGATCCCGGGCAATGTGCGCCAGTTGGAGAATCTGTGCCACTGGCTCACGGTGATGACACCCACGCAACAGGTTGAGATCGCCGATCTGCCCGCGGAATGGCGCGATAACCAAACCGTCGGCACACTTAATCAGGATTGGCGCGGTGCATTGGCGCAACAGGTCACACTTGCACTACAGCGTAATGAGCAGAATATCCTGGATACACTGACCAAACAGTTTGAACGTACCCTAATCGTCCAGGCGCTGCAACATACCGGCGGGCGGCGTATCGAAGCGGCCACCCTGCTGGGCATGGGGCGCAATACGCTGACACGCAAGATTCAGGAGCTTGGGCTGGAGGATGCTTGAGCGGCTTTGAGCATTTTAAATACAGATCATTTTTGTAGTATGATTGCCCGGCAGATTAAACCGTTCAAAACCAAGGGGGAACACCATGCAGCAAGGACATTTGAAGCTCGCCGCTATCGTTGCGTCGATGTTGGGTTGTGCCACGGTACAGGCGTTACCGTTCAACTCTTTTGACCCGCGTTCGATGGCGATGGGCGGGGCTGGCGTGGCCGTAGGAGACCCTGCGACGGCGCCCTTCTTCAATCCGGCCTTATTGTCGGTATCCGATCCGGGCAAGAGCTACTCCGTGGAGTTTCCCATCATCGGTGCGCGCCTGTACGACCCGGCCGACATGCAGAACAATCTGTCCACGTTGAGTGACAACGTGAATGCGTTGAACAGCTCGATTGCGACAGTGAATGCAAATGCTAACAGCACTATTCTGACGGAGATATCCAAAGTTCCCGGCAATATGACGACCGTGGCAAACAACATCGATACAGTGAACAACAAGCTAGCATCGTTGAGTAACAAGCCGCTGCAAGGTGAGTTCGGCGTGGCGACGGTCGTTGGCATTCCCGGCAAGAATTATGGATTCGCTTTTTATGCCGACGCATATGGGGCCGCAGGCGGAACACTTGAATATAACGATGCAACAACGCTGAGCAACTTATCTGCCGACGTAAAAAAGGCCGCTGATGTTTTATCGGGAACAACTGCAGTTGCAAACGATGCAGCAGCCCAGGCGGCTTGCACCAGGGTGGCGACAGGTAGTGCTCTTCTGACTGCCGCCGATGTTGATACTTGTATTGCCTATGCGGCAACGCTCAGCAATCTGAGTTCGACGCTGAACAATGCTTCCAACGCACTCAATTTCAATACCAATACCCAAGTGGCATCGAAGATTCACATTCGCGGAGCCATGATCAGCGAGGTGGGGCTGTCGGCTTCCCACGGGTTTATCTATCATGACCAGGCGTGGGTGCTGGGCGTGACTCCCAAGCTGATGCAGTTACAGCTGTTTGACGCTTTGTTAGATGCTAATTCCGGAAATACCGATGGTGTTACGGGCAGTGCGAATTTGATCAAATACAGTGCATTCAACTTCGATATCGGGACCGCACGCAACTATGAAAATGGCTGGCGTACTGGCTTGGTGATCAAGAACGTGTTGCCGCAGGATTTTGATTTCAAGAGGAATAATGTTGCTACCGGTGCCAAGCTGAGCCTTAAGCCGCAGATTCGTGCCGGAGTATCGCATGAGAATGAATGGTCGACCGTGGCGCTGGATGCCGATCTGACCAAGAACGATCCGGCCGGACTGGAAAACCATTCCCAGTATGTGGCGCTCGGCGGCGAATTGAGTGCGCTGGGCTGGGCGCAACTGCGTGCAGGTTATCGTGCGGATCTGGTCGATTCTTCCCGTAGCCTGACTTCCGTCGGTTTGGGTATATCGCCGCGCATCCCGTATTTCAAGTTCCATTTCGACTTGGCTTATGCCTTCAATTCCAACGAGCAAGGCGGCTCACTGCGTCTCGGCCTGAATTTCTAAGTCGGGTGTTTCTACGACAAGCCCCGTGGTTCAATCCACGGGGCTTTTATTTTGGTTCAGTCTGACAGGTCTGCAATCACCGGAGTGTGATCGGAAGGCCGTTCCAGTTTGCGCGGAGATTTGTCGATCACACAACCGGTACAACGGAGTGCGTCGCTGATCAGGATATGGTCGATACGCAACCCCTGATTGCGGCGGAAAGCCATCATGCGGTAGTCCCACCATGAATAACTCTTTTCCTCCTGCTCGAACAGGCGGAAAGCATCTTGCAGACCGAGTTGCAACAAATCCCGGAAAGCATCCCGTTCCGCTTCACTGACGAGAATGTTACCTTGCCAGGCGACGGGGTCATACACGTCGCGGTCTTCCGGTGCGATGTTGTAGTCACCCAGCAGAACCAGCTTCGGATAACGCAGTAATTCCTCTTTCAGCCATAATCTCAATGCGGCCAGCCATTTGAGTTTGTACTGGTATTTGTCGGAGTCCACAGACTGGCCATTGGGGATATAGACGCATATCACACGCACATCACCGATGGTCGCGGCGAGGGCCCGCTTCTGTTCATCGTCAAAGTCCTTGATGCCGTACTGTATCTCGTTTGCCGGTATACGGCTCAGGATGGCCACGCCGTTGTAAGTCTTCTGCCCGCTGAATACGCTGTGATATCCGGCGGCCAGTAACGCCGCGTGGGGAAAATCGGCATCCTGTTGTTTGGTCTCTTGCAGGCACACTACATCGACCGGATTCTGTACCAGCCAATCCAGCAGATGGGGCAGTCGCACTTTGAGCGAATTCACATTCCAGGTCGCGAGTCTCATTCGTTTTGCGGAGGTGTGTCGACGGGTTTTACAGCAGGGCGATAACCATAAGGCGCCACCTTGGGGTAGCCTGCGGCATCCAGCTCTTTGGCCCACGGCACTTCCGAGAATTTTTGCAGCCATTTGGGGCCGACGCTCAGGGCCGGTATCAGATTCCCTCCGGAGGTCTGTTTGAATGCCTCGATCTCTTCCGGCGTACGCAGGTTCTTTTCAGTATAGGGGATGCCGCGTTTGTTCAGATACTCTCGTGCTCGCACACAACCGGAACCGCAATCGTCGGCAACATACAGCGTGACCGGGAATTGCTCTTGTGCGCGCCGCGTTGCGTACGGCAGAGTACCGTCTTCTGGTGCGGGATCGGCGTGTGATTTCAATTTCTCGACATCATTCGCAGCCGCCTGTGGTCGGTCACCGTAATGTACTTCGCCTTTGCCATCGATCGAGCGGAAATATTCGTCGGCGTTGGCGCTTCCTGCCGTCAGCAGGGATGCAAACAATAACGAGAGGATTTTCACAAGTTTACCTCGCAGGCCTCAGTGCGTGGCGACTTGGTCTGCCAGACCGTTATGCCGCAACAATGCATCGATCTTGGGTTCGCGCCCGCGGAACGCGCGGAATGATTCCATTGCATCGCGGCTGCCACCCACCGCGAGGATCTGCGCCCGAAAGTGACTGCCGGTAGCCGCATCCAGTACACCATTTTCCTCAAACAGGCTATAAGCGTCAGCGGAAAGCACTTCCGCCCATTTGTAGCTGTAGTAGCCTGCTGCATAACCGCCCGCAAAGATATGTGAAAAGCTGTTCTGGAAGCGGTTGAACGCGGGAGGGATGAGTACGGCGACTTCTTTGCGTACTTCGTTCAATAGTTGCTGCACCGTGAGTTCTCCATGTGCATCGTAATCGCTGTGCAGCCGCAGGTCGAACAAAGAGAATTCGATCTGGCGCAACATCTGCAAACCGCTCTGGAAGTTCTTGGCCGCGATCATCTTGTCATACAGGTCGCGCGGCAGTTTTTCTTTCGTCTCGCTGTGGCGTGTCATGCCTTGCAGCACATCCCACTCCCAGCAGAAGTTCTCCATGAACTGGCTGGGCAACTCGACCGCATCCCACTCCACACCGCTGATGCCGGACACACCCAGCTCTTCTACTTGCGTCAGCAGATGATGCAAGCCGTGGCCGAATTCATGGAACAGCGTGATGACTTCATCGTGCGTGAACAATGCCGGACGTCCGCCTACAGGCGCGGCGAAGTTGCAGTTGAGATACGCCACCGGTGTCTGGATACCTTGCGGTGTGCGGCGCCGTGTGATGGCGTCGTCCATCCATGCCCCGCCGCGCTTGCTGGCGCGGGCATACAGGTCGAGATAGAACTGGCCGAGCAAGGCATCTTTGCTGTCGCGAATATCAAAGAAGCGTACGGTCTCGTGCCACACCGGTGCGGTAGACGGCTTGAGATAAAGACCAAACAAAGTTTCGACCAGACCGAACAAACCGGACAACACCGCATCTTCGGGGAAATATTGCTTCACTTCCTGCTCGGAGAATGCGTAGCGTTGTTCGCGCAACTTCTCGCTTGCATAGCCTACGTCCCACGATTGCAGATCGTTTAATTTCATTTCCGCTGCGGCAAATGCGCGCAACTCATTCAAATCGTTTTCCGCAAAATGTCTGGCGCGGTGCGCCAGCTCAAGCAGGAACTCGGCGACTTGCTTTGGTGTATCCGCCATCTTGCTGGCTAGGGACAGCTCGGCAAAGTTGGCGAAGCCAAGCATGCGGGCTTCTTCTGCACGGAGCTTCAAGATCTGCGTCATCAGCGGTGTGTTGTTCCATTCCAGCTTTGAGCCTTCCGCCAGCAACTCGCTAGCGCGTGTGGTGTAAGCCCGGTACATGCGCTCGCGCAAAGCGCGGTTGTCGGCATACTGCATCACCGGGCCGTAGGAGGGCGCCTTCAACGTGAACAGCCAACCCTTCTTTCCTGCCTCCTGCGCGGCTTCTGCCGCGACCTGACGCTCGTCCGCAGGAATGCCGGAGAGATCCTTCTCGTCATCGATCACGCAGGTGTAAGCGTTGGTCGCATCCAGCAGATTGTCGGAAAATTTTGCGGTAAGTTCGGACAGTTCTTCCTGTATCGCCATGAAGCGCGCCTTCTGGTCTTGCGGCAATTCAGCACCGCCGAGACGGAAATCTCGCAACTCGTTCTCGATGACTTTCTTCTGCTCGACATTCAACGCCGTAAAGCCAGCACTGTTGCGGATGGCCTTGTACTTCTGGAACAGCGCGAGGTTCTGCGACAGCTCAGCGTAATACTGGGTGACCTTGGGCAGATTGGCGTTGTACACCTCGCGCAGTTCCGGCGAGTTCATCACCATGTTCAGATGTCCGACCTGTCCCCATGCGCGCGACAGATGTTCGTGTGCATCCTCGAACGGCTGCACGAAATTTTGCCAAGATGGCGGGGTGGCATCGGCCAACAGCCTCTCGGTCAACGCACGGTTGCGCGTAAGCAGTTCATCGACAGCGGGGGTAATATGTTCGGTCTTGATCTCTGCGAAGCGGGGAAGGACTGAAAAATCTAATAAGGGGTTCATTTACGGCGACCTAGATTGAATATGCGACATGACCTTCGACGATGGTGTGGCGCACCCGGCCTTGCACGGTGTAGCCGTTGAACGGTGTGTTTTTGCCTTGGCTCTTGAGTGCAGTAGGTGCGACTTTCCATGTGGCGTTGGGGTCGAACACACACACATCGGCATGCGCACCGACCGACAGATGGCCGGTCTTTACACCGAGCAACTGTGCGGGATTGATGGTGACGCGCATCAGCGCATCGGGCAGCGATACTTTGTCTTCCTCCGCCCATTTCAACACCAGCGGCAGCAGCAACTCCATGCCGGTCGCGCCCGCTTCGGCTTCGGCGAACGGCATCTGTTTGGCATCCTCATCCACCGGTGAGTGATCGGAGCAGATCGCGTCGATAGTGCCGTCGAGCAGACCGGCACGCAGCGCGGCTTTGTCGCGCTGGCTGCGCAACGGTGGTGCCAGATGGCAGTTGGCATCGAAGAAACCAATATCCATCTCGGTCAGGTGCACGTGATTCATGGACACATCACAAGTCACGGCTAGACCTTGGCGCTTCGCGGTACGGATCAATTCCACGCCTGCGGCACTGGAGATGCGGCAGATATGCAACTTCACGCCGGTTTCCTGCGCCAGTTGCAGGATGGTCGCCAGCGCGGTGGTTTCGGCCACCACCGGGATCGGCGGCAGCCCCAGCCGAGTCGCTACTTCGCCGTCATGTGCCACGCCGTTTTTGGCGAGGAAACTGTCCTGCGGGCGCAGCCACACGCGGTAACCAAAGGTCGCTGCATACTGCATGGCGCGCAGCAACACCCGCGTATCGGTGAGCGGTGCGTCGGCTTGGCCGAAGGCCTTGCAACCCGCTTCGGTCAACTCGATCATCTCGGTGAGTTCCGCCCCCTTCAAACCGTAGGTCAATGCGCCGACCGGGAATACCCGCGCTCGATTCAGCGAACGCGCACGGTGCTTGAGCATCTCGACCAAACCCGGCTCATCCAGCGGCGGATCGGTGTCGGGCGGACAGGACAGCGAGGTCACCCCGCCCGCCATGGCGGCTTCCATCTCCGATTCCAGCGTAGCACGGTATTCATAGCCCGGCTCACGCAGACGCGCGGCGACATCCACCAGTCCCGGCATCACGATCATGCCGCTGGCGTCGATCACCTGCTCGGCTACAAACCCCTGCGGCGCTGTGCCGATGGCGGCGATACGTTTGTCGACGATGAACACGTCCTGTTTTGCGTCGATTTTATTGTGCGGGTCGATCAATCGACCGTTTTTGATATGAATATTCATGCAAAAACCTCCACCACAGAGACACAGAGACACAGAGAAAAACAAGACATCAGATACTGACTAGGCTGATACGCCGACATTCCGTTGTGCGCCGGAATTTCATCTCGGTGTTCTCTGTGTCTCTGTGGTGAAATCGTTTTCAGTTGTTTCATTGCTTGCCTCCCGCCAGCGTGCTCATCACCGCCATACGCACCGCGATGCCGAAGGTGACCTGCGGCAGGATGACCGACTGCGCGCCATCGGCCACGCTGGAGTCAATTTCTACACCGCGATTCATCGGTCCCGGATGCATCACGATGGCATCGCTGCGCGCTTGTGCCAGACGTTCCTGCGTGAGGCCGTAGTATTTGAAATATTCCTGCGCCGAGGGCAGCAGTGCGCCCTGCATGCGCTCATTCTGCAGGCGTAACATCATCACCACATCGACATCTTTTAGACCCTGTTCCATGTCGTGATAGACCCGTACGCCCAGCTTCTCGACATGGGTGGGTAGCAATGTCTTGGGTGCGACCACGCGCACTTCCGGCACGCCTAGCGTGGTCAGCGCGTGGATCTGCGAACGCGCCACGCGCGAGTGCAGCACGTCGCCGACGATGGCGACGCGCAGGTTGTGGAATTCTTTTTTGTAGTGGCGGATGGTGAACATGTCCAGCAGCGCCTGGGTGGGGTGCGCGTGGCGGCCGTCGCCGGCATTGATGACGTGGATATCCGGCGCGACATGCGCAGCGATCAGATGCGCGGCGCCGCTGGTGGAGTGGCGCACCACGAACATGTCAGCGTGCATCGCGCACAGGTTGTCCACCGTATCCAGCAGTGTCTCGCCCTTGCTGGTGGAAGACGAGCCGATGTTGAGGTTGACCACATCTGCCGAGAGTTTCTTGGCGGCGATCTCGAAGGTGGTACGCGTGCGCGTGCTGTTCTCGAAGAAGATGTTGAACACCGACTTGCCGTGTAACAGCGGTACTTTTCTGATCTCGCGCCCTTCGGCCACGTTCACGAATTCGCCAGCTTTATCGAGGATGTCGCGCAGGATGCGCGCGGGGAGGCCTTCGGTGGAGAGCAGGTGTTGCAGCTCGCCGTGTTTGTTCAACTGAGGATTATTCATGCATAGATTCCCGCGCTGGGTTCATCGAAATACGCTTGCAGTATCTGCTGCGCGGCATACTGGTCGATGAGGGATTTCTGCTTCCTGCCGTGTATCCCTTCCTCATCCAGCACTGAGCTCGCGGCGGCGGAAGTATACCGCTCATCCACCAGTAACGTGGGCAAATCAAAACGGCCTTTCAGGCGGTTGGCGAAGCGGCGACACAGTGCAGTCATCTCGTGCGGCGTGCCGTCGTCATTGCAGGGCAAGCCAACCACCAGTGCAGCAGGCTGCCATTCCTTGATCAGTGCGGCGATCACGGCAAAGCGAGTGTCGTTCTTCTCGTCGTTGATGGTGGTGAGTGGCTGTGCCGTGCCCGAGACGGAGTTGCCTACCGCGATGCCGATGCGTTTAGTGCCGAAATCAAAAGCGAGTAAGGTGCCGGAAGGGGCGGGTGCAGTCATGCCGTCAGGCATGTCCGGCTTCCTCGGACAGGGTGGCAAAGTCGATTCCCAGCAGTGCCATTGCGGCAGGAAGGCGCTCTTCCGCAGGCAAATCGAAAATGATGCGCTCATCGGCGGGTACGCTGAGCCATGCGTTCTGGGACAACTCCTGCTCCAGTTGGCCCTGCGACCATCCGGCATAACCTAGAGTCACCAGCAGATGGCTCGGTCCCTTGCCCTCACCTACGGCCTGCAGGATGTCTTTCGATGTGGTCAGGCCGACCTTATCATTGATGTGCAGGGTGGACTGCCAGCTGCCGCTGGGCTCGTGTAACACAAAGCCGCGGTCGGTTTGTACCGGACCGCCGAAATGAACTAGCACATCTTCCAGCTCGGCAGGTTTGAGGGGCATGTTGATCTGGGCGAACAGTTCGCTCAGGGTAAGGCTGATCGGACGGTTCACCACGATACCCATTGCGCCTTCGTCGTTGTGCTCGCAGACATACGTGAGTGACTTGGCAAAATAGGGATCGGTCATCGCCGGCATGGCGATCAGGAAGTGGTGACTGAGATCAAGTTGAGACATGCCGCCATTGTAAACCGAAGGAACGCCTCTGGACAGTTCTCGTGACGTGTTCGGAGCGGTTTTTGCACAGGGACTGGTTGCACGTGATGCGGGCCGAAATGGCTGGTACAGATATTGCTGAGGGTAGGGCTCCATCATTCATTTACGACAAGGTGCCCTATGTTATTCGATGCTTACGAGAAAAAAGGTCTGCTGTTCAATATGAACTTCAAGGAAGCCGAAGGCAACTTCGCCTCCTATCGCGGTGATTTGGTTCTGGAATTGGGCGAGGTCGGCGATGCTCACGGCCATCTCAAACCTCCCGTGTTCACCATCAAGAACACCATCGTGCTAGCTGAAAATGACAAGATCAAACTCTATGTCGGTAGTCTGGATGAACTCTCGCTGCTGCCTAAAGTATTGGCCTATTACAAGGCCGATTTCGCGGCGGATGCGCGTCTCATCATGTTCGTGGTGAACATCAACAAACCGCTGGTGATCGAGCTGGACGGCCTCAGTATCGCTGCCATCGGCATGCAGGAAGGCCTGATCTGGAATGAGTTGATCGACATTGCGGCGCTGGATAAGGGGGATTTCAAAGGCCAGTCGCCTACACAAAAGATCGTGACCGTATACAAAGCCCTGTCCGACTACAAACCCAAGGGTGACAAAGTCTCGTTCACCGATGCGCTGACACGTACCGTCGAGTTGAAGCGGGCCGGGCGCGGGCCGGTGTGATTTGTCGCTGCCGATTGTCGCATTTGTGACAATCGGCAGCATCAAGCGGGAGCGAAAATGTCACGCATCGGTCTTTTCTTTGCCAGCAGCACCGGCAACACCCGGCGTATCGCCAAAGCCATCAAGAAGCAATATGACGATGACACCATGGCTGATGCTCTCAACGTCAACAAGGCGACGGCGGAGCTGGTGGCCGGATATTCGTATCTGATTTTTGGCACGTCGACGCTGGGCGGGGGCCAGTTGCCCGGC
>JAVBYO010000017.1 GCA_030823955.1 Gallionellaceae bacterium | reverse complement strand
CCGTAATACTCAGGTAAGATTGAATGAGCCACCCCCTGACATGAAAGGTACTGACGATGCAAATCCCCAAGCGTGACGGAGACGGTTATCTGGTAGACATGAGCGATTGGACGCCGGAAATCGCTCGTTTGATGGCTGAAGAAGACGGCTACGAGCTGAACGACAAGAAGTGGGAACAGATCATGAAAGCCCGCGAATATTACGAAGAGCTCGGTTCGGTACCGCCGATACGCAAATTCGCCAAACACATCGGCGAAGATCAGAAAGACGTGTTCGAACTGTGGATGACCGGGCCGATGAAACCGATCACCAAATACGGCGGCATGCCCAAACCCACCGGCTGCGTCTGAGCCACAGACCGCCACTGCCCGGCGCGCTGTCGCAAGTCGGGCAGCGCTAGCGTACAATCCACCCCTCAGTTGTCGAAGCTCGGGGGTGTCCCCGTTGCCCACCCGACACCCCATCAACCAACGTCCCCGTATCCGTAATGGCTATCCAATGGTTCCCCGGACATATGACCTCCGCGCGCAAAAAAGCCGCCGAGACCATGGAGCGCATCGATGTCGTCATCGAAGTGCTGGATGCGCGCGTGCCCGCCGCCGGTAGCAACCCCATGATCCGCGAGCTGCGCGAACATCGCCAGCGCCCCTGCCTCAAGATACTCAATAAGACCGACATCGCCGACCCCGTCGCCACCAAAGCTTGGTTGGACCATTTCAACAGCCAGAAAGGTGTACTTGCCGTCGCGCTATCGTGCAAAAAACCCGGCGATGTCACCAAAGTACCGGGACTGTGCCTCAAGCTCGCGCCGCATCGCGGCACCACACTCAAGCCGCTGCGCATGATGATCATGGGCATCCCCAACGTCGGCAAATCCACGCTGATGAACGCCCTGCTCAAACGCCGCGCCGCCAACGTGGGCGACGAACCCGCCGTCACCAAGAGCCAGCAGAGCTTCGACCTCAACGACCACATGACCCTGATCGACACCCCCGGACTGATGTGGCCCAAGATCGAACACGACAGCGACGGCCTCATGCTCGCCGCCAGCCACTCCATCGGCCGCAACGCCGTGATCGATGAAGAAGTCGCCGCCTTCCTCGGCGACATCTTGCTCAAGCACTACCCAGCTTTAGTGACACAACGCTACGGCTGCAACCCCGCAGGCATGGACGGCTTCCACCTCATCGAAGCCGTGGCAAAAAAACGGGGCTATCGCATCAAAGGCGGAGAATTCGATCTGGAAAAAGCGGCACTGACTTTGCTGCAAGATTATCGCGATGGTGTGCTGGGAAGGATCAGCTTGGAGACTCCGTCATCAAGGGAAGAGATGTTGAAGGCGGCACAGCAGCAACAAGAAACGACATTGCAGCAATAAGAAAGTATTTTCTAAATTACGATATGCCATCATGAGCGACACCACACCCTCTAAACTAAATTTTAAGAATTGGTATGCACTCAGAGATTTCGTTCTAGACGCTGTGCATAACAAAAAATTTAGTGTCGAACTGCTCGCTAAAGAAAATCAACCAGAGCTCATTCAACTGGTGCAGCAATATCTAGCTACAGGAAAAGACGAGCCGATTGATAAAGCCGCCAAATTAGTCGCAGCATTGGCTCCGGGTATCAGCAAAGAAGTAGCTGAAAATAAAGCATGGCTCGTACTGGAAAAATCCTAACCATTAACTCAAATAGCACTGGCCTACACATCACTCCTGATTGCGCATAAAGTCCGCCACCTTCTGAAACGCCAGCAACAACTCCGCACGTAACGCTTCATCCTCCACCACGTCATTCACAGCTTGCTTCATACACATCATCCACTGGTCGCGCTCTTCATCGCCGATGGCGAACGGCAGATGACGCTGGCGCAGGCGCGGGTGGCCGAACTTCTCCACGAACAACTGCGGGCCGCCTAACCAGCCGGAGAGAAACATGAACAGTTTGTCTTCCGCACTTTTCAAGCTGATATGGTGCATCTTGCGGATGCGGTGTACCTCGGGCAATTCGTCCATCAGGTAGTAGAAGCGTTGTACCAATTCGCGCACCTTCGCTTCGCCGCCGATGCGTTCATAATGTTTGTTCTGATTTTCGCTGGTCTGCATCTTGTTTCCCATCAAAGAACTACTACTCAATTAGCCCCTCGCCCGCAGGCGGGAGAGGGGTTGGGGTGAGGGTGCCCAATCGAAGCGGAACACTTTCAGGTACTCACCACCCCTCATCCCCAGCCCTTCTCCCGCCTGCGGGAGAAGGGCGCATCTCGCACTTCGCAAAGATCTTATTGGCCTATTCCGTAAAAAACCTATCCTGCATTTCTTCCAAGCCCACGCTATGCAACACTTCCTGCAAGCGCTCCGCCGCACGCTGACGCGGCAGGTTCTTGTATTGGGCAATGATAAGTTCGTTCTTCATCGAATGCTCCCAGCCCACCAACTCCGTCACCGTCACTTGGTAGCCGTGCGCTTCCAGTTGCAGACAGCGCAGTACGTTGGTGAGGTGGCTGCCGAATTCGCGGGTGTGGATGGGGTGGCGCCACAGTTCGGTGAGCACATCTTTGGCCAGTTGTTTGCCTTTGTTCTTGCGCAACACCGCCGCCACTTCAGCCTGACAGCACGGTACCAGCACGATGAACTGCGCCTGTTTCTTCAACGCGAAATGGATCGCGTCGTCGGTAGCAGTATTGCAGGCATGTAACGCCGTCACCACATCCACCTTGGCGGGTAGCTTGTCCGAGACGATGGACTCCGCCACCGACAGATTCAGGAACGACATGCCGCCGAAACCAAGCTGCTGCGCCAGTTCGCGCGAATGGCTGACGAGCTCTTCCCTCGTCTCTATGCCGAAAATATGGGAGTCATCTTTAAGCTCTTTGAAGAACAGGTCGTACAGAATGAAACCCAGATACGACTTGCCCGCGCCGTGATCCACCAGCGTGATCGCGCCCTTTTCTTGTTTCGCTTCGAGCAACAAGGGTTCGATGAATTGGTACAGGTGGTACACCTGTTTCAACTTGCGGCGCGAATCCTGGTTCATCTTGCCGTCGCGCGTGAGGATGTGCAGCGCTTTCAGCAGTTCGACGGATTGGCCTGCACGGATTTCTGGGTATTCGGGGGGCGGTGTTTTTTTCATATGTAAGATGATCGTAGGGTAGGCTCGCTTCTGTACCCGCGCGGTTTTGTTTCAGCGTGGGTACAGAAGTATGCCCACCTACTCGACAATTATTTTGGTGACTTTCCCAGACTATCCTGCACTTGATTTGTAAGTGTTGAGGCGCAATTTACAAAATTGTTCATTGTTTCTTTGGATCGCCTTCTCACAACTTTGTCGCCCCCTTGATAGGCTGAATCAATGACTTCAAAATCAATTGGCACCAATACGTCCATTCCACCTTTGTTTCGATTGAACGCTATAGTGACTTTTCCTGAATCTAATATTTCGCCATATAAACCCATAACCGATGAATCGAATAGCGAGTAACCATACAAACGAAAGCCCTCTTCTCCATCCATAGCCTGTTGCTCGACCTTTGCTGTCGAATGCGATGTTGTCTGTAGGTAAGCGAAATTCGGTCGTTCAATTGTATTGTTTCCAACGAGGTTCTTTACCCCGATCTTTAATGCCAGAAACAAATTAGCGCCGATTTGTTTTAGAGTTATATTGCCAATTATCACAATCGGTCTTCCATCAAGATAAGCTCTGTCATATTGCACAGCCGTGTATACAAGAGAGCAACCTTGCAACTCACCGCCATTTTGTATTGGCTGAAATCCAACGCTGTGGGCTCCAACAATGTCTTCTTGTACATTGGCGACGCTAGATGATGGAACTGGTGCAACAGCGATGCTGCTAAGTTCTTTGAGTTTATCCACCACTTGAAAAGCATCACAGCTCTTGCACGGCACGGAGTTGTTGTACACGGACTTATTGTCAAAGACGTTTTTGATGCTGAGTGCGAGTAAATAGCCTCCCTCAATTTTGGTGACGTTGGCAACGGCAATCAGCTCCGATTGAAATGCAATGGCAATGTCTTCCATGCAACGTGTTTCGTCGCAGTTTTTCTTGGCAGATTCTTTGCGAAATATCTCGCGTGTTTTCTTCTCAACCTCCATGCCGGAGAAAACCTCATACTTCTGTTGCAAGCCTTGTGCTAGTGCTGTTTCCATCGCTCCCAACATGTTCTGAATGTCTTCGCCTACGCGTAGCGGCATTAGGACGAGGCGTTCTTTTGAAGCTTGTTGTGGCTTGGGTGCTTTGACGGTTTTGGCTTGTGCTTGAGGCAGCATCACAACTAGACAGAGGGCTGAAATGGTTACGCTAAGTAGCTTTTTCATTTTGATATTTTCCTCAAAAGCACGGATTGAATTTTGCAAGTCGCCACCTTAACCGTTATTGCGTTCTCTTTGCAACGGCACATTTTGGTAGGGGGCGCTTTGCGCACCAAGGGGAAAATGCACCCTACGCAACGGATTAAGTGCGGCGAGAATGGTTGCGGGAAGCGGCGGCAACTGTCCACATATCTGCGCCGCCAGCACTTCGCCCGCGATCCCGGCAGTCAGCAAACCGCGTGTGCCGTGGGCGAGGCTGCAATACAAGCCTGACTGCACCTCACCGACCAGCGGCATCGAGCCGGGCGCGGAGCAGCGGATGGAGGCCCTGCCATTCAATGCGGCCACATCCTCCGCTCCCAATGCCTGCCGCAAAACGGGGGCGTATTCCGCCAACTTCATCAAATTTTCCGCATGATCCGCAGCGCGCACCTCCGTGGATATATCCTCGAAGGCGTGCGTCGCCCCCGTGACATGCACTCCACCCACTGCCGGGGCGCAATAGCCGTCGCCGCACACTACAGCGCGCAAAGCTTTGCTGGACACTGTTTCCAAGACTTCGGTGATCTGCCCGCGCACGGGAATGAGTGGAAAGTGCGTAAACGGCGCGAGCTTTTTTGCCGAATGCGCGCAGCACACCAACACGACCTCGGCCTCGTCGCTCCATGCCCTGTCTTGTGCATCCCGCCCGCCCACGCACCAACCTGACACGGCTTTTTCCAGCGTTTCGACGCCGTGCCCCAAGCGTTGGCTGATGCGAGCATCACGCACAAGCGCGGCACATAGCGCGGGCGGTACCACCCAGCCCCCCGTGGGAAACCACAGCCCGCCGTAGCTCATCTCGACGCCCGCCAGACGGGATGCTTGCGCGGCATCGACGAACTGCAACAGATGCTCGGGCCACTCCTGTTCGGCTAAACGCGCGATGCGCTTTTGCTCCACGGCATTACACGCCAGTTGCAGCAAACCGCACTCGGCGCGCATGACGCCATCCACCGGCAACACCTTATCCAGCAAACCGAGCGCATGAACGTAAGCCTCGCGCACGAAGTGATGCAAAGGATTGTCACCCGCACCAAAGCGCGCATGCAGGATGCCGCGCGGATTGCCGGAAGCGGCGCTGGCGAGTTGCGGCGCGCGGTCGATCAGGGTGACCGCTATCCCGTGCTTGGCTAGCGCGTAAGCAGCCGCACAACCGGCGATACCGCCGCCGATAACCAGCGCGGTGCGGGGTATTGTCTGGCCTGCGGTGAATGAGTCGGATCGACGATCAGGTGCCATAACATTGTTCAAAAATTCGCTTAAGTCTAGCAGAGCCGACTACAAAGATAGTGATGCTTCTGCTACATTTCAGACATGAGCAAATCGACCTTAGACCGCATCCTGCAAGCGCAGGGTTTTGGCGCACGCAAGTGGTGCCGCAACTTGATAGCAGAGGGTGAAGTGAGCGTCGCGGGGGAAACCGTGACCGACTATCGCCGCGAGTTCGAAACCGATCAGCTCGTCTTTTCCGTCTACGATGAAGAGTGGCTATACCGCGAACATCTGTATATCGCGCTCAACAAACCGGTCGATTACGAATGCTCGCGCAAACCCAGCCATCATCCCGGTGTACTCAGTCTGTTGCCAGAACAGTTCTCGCATCGCGATGTACAGCCGGTCGGTCGCCTCGACCACGATACCACCGGGCTGTTGCTGATGTCCGATGACGGTGCGTTCATTCACGCGCAATCCTCCCCCAAGAGCCACATCCCCAAGGTGTATGTGGCCACTACACATGCGCCGGTGACGGATGAACTGGTGAGCAAACTTTTGGGCGGCGTAAAACTCAACGACGAACCTGCTCCGCTGGCGGCGCTGGTGTGTAACAGGCTGGACGAACACCGGCTGGAAATCGTGCTGGAACAAGGCAAATACCATCAGGTGAAACGTATGCTGGCAGCGGCAGGCAACCATTGCGAGGCGCTGAACCGCGCTCAGATCGGCCAGCTCACACTCGCCGCGCTGGAGCTGGATGAAGGTGAATGGTGTTACCTGAGTACGGAGCAGATGGCGTTGCTGGTCGCATAACTGAAAACAATAATGTAGGAGCGAGCCTTGCTCGCGACCTTTCAAGA
>JAVBYO010000034.1 GCA_030823955.1 Gallionellaceae bacterium | reverse complement strand
TGCCCAGGATCAACGAAGCGACGAATGCGATGAGTGCCACGGCACCAGCCAGAATCATGGAAGCCAGCAACACCCAGGCCAATCCGCCTATGGCACCAGCCACGAACATGCCGCTGGGCAAACGTCCCATGAACTGTTGGAGGATGAGATTGCCGATGAAGAACACGAACAGGCCCGCCACGAACAACAGCTCGAAATTCCCCAAGCCGCCAGCGGAAGAGGATGGCGCAGTTCGCGACGGCGCGGGCAGCGGCTCACCTTCCACCACCTTGATGATGGCCGCCACACCGGCATCGACACCGGCATAGAACTCGCCGCGTTTGAAATAAGGCGAGATGATCTCGGCCACGATACGTTTTGCGGTGGCATCGTTCAGCGCCCCTTCCAGCACGTAGCCCACCTCGATGCGCAGCTTGCGGTCATCCTTGGCGACCAGCAGCAACACGCCATCGTCCACACCTTTGCGCCCCAGCTTCCATGCCTCGACCACGCGGATGGCGAACTGTTCTATGGCTTCCGGCTGCGTACTCGGCAGCATCAACACAGCGATCTGCGCGCCTTTGCCGGTCTCGAACGCAGCCAGGCGCGCCTCCAGTGCCTGTACCTGGGCAGCATCGAGTGTAGCGGTGAGATCGGTGACGCGCTGCTTGAGCGGCGGAATTTCAACCTCGGCTTGTGCTGTGCCGCAAAGCAACAGCGCCAGTGAAATGAAACTTAGCCATTGCCTAAATATTAATATTCGAGCACTGAACTTCACCCCTCGCCCACTTGTGGGAGAGGGGTTTGGGGAGAGGGTTAGCATTACCCCCGCCCTCTCCCTAACCCTCTCCCACAAGTGGGCGAGGGAATAGTCAGAGGAGTTCATTTATTTTGCGGGTGCAGCCTGAGGTGCGGCGAAATCGACAGCGGGTGCTTTGGATACGGCCCTCTCGTCTTCCACCGTGAAAGAAGGTTTCACCTCATAGCTGAACATCATCGCCGTCAGGTTGGTCGGGAAAGAACGCGCCAGCACGTTGTAGGCCTGCACCGATTTGATATAGCGGTTGCGCGCCACGGTGATGCGGTTCTCGGTACCTTCCAGTTGTGCCTGCAGATCGCGGAACACCGTGTCCGACTTCAGTTGCGGATAGTTCTCCGTCACCATCATCAGCTTGCTCAAAGCCTGAGTCAGCTCGCCCTGCGCCGCCTGGAACTTGGCAAACGCCTGTGCATCTTTGATGAGTTCCGGTGTCGCCTGTATCGTACCCACCTTGGCACGCGCCTCGGTCACGCCGACGAGCACGTCCTTTTCCTGCTGTGCATAACCTTTGACCGTGTTCACCAGATTGGGGATCAAATCGAAGCGGCGCTGGTATTGGTTGAGCACTTCTGCCCAATCCGCCTTCACCTGCTCGTCATTGGTTTGAAAGTCGTTATAACCGCAACCGCTCAACAACAGCGCCATCACCAGTATCCATAACTTACGCATCTTCAGGTCTCCTTGGTTGAACTAAATCTAACGCGAAAACTATAGCATTAAACTGCTTACGTTCGCCTGCTGTAGGAGCGAGCCATGCTCGCGAACAAAACAGACCATCGCACGCAGGGCGTGCTCCTACCAAAATGCCGAACTACACCGCTTGTCCGGCAGCAAAGCCCGAAGCCCAAGCCCATTGAAAATTATATCCGCCGAGCTGCCCGGTGACATCCACCACTTCACCGATGAAATACAAGCCGGGTACGTCATTGGCCTGCATGGTCTTGGACGAAAGCGCCCGCGTATCAACCCCGCCGCAGGTGACTTCCGCTTTGCTGTAACCCAGCGTACCGGTCGGGGTGATCTGCCAGTCGTGCAACTGCTCGGCCAATGCCGCCAGAGTCTTTTCCGCAAGCTGGTTGACCGGCTTGTTGTCGGCAAAGCGGGCGCACCAAATCTCGGCAAAGCGCTTGGGCAGATATTGCGCCAGGAAGTTATCCAGCAACAAACGGCTGCCGCGCTGCTCGATGAAAATCTGCCCCATATCGTGATCGGGCAACAGGTCGATGTGTAACGCCTGTCCCGGCAGCCAATAGGACGATATCTGCAAGATCGCCGGGCCGCTCAGGCCGCGATGGGTGAACAACACACTTTCGCGGAAGCGCTGTTTGCCGAAACTCACCTCCGCCTCGACAGAAAGTCCGGCCAGATCGATATAGTCGCGCCACTCTTCGGGATGAAAACTGAGCGGCACCAAGCCCGCATGTAACTTGGTCATGGGCAGGCCGAACTGTTCGGCCACCTTGTAGCCGAAGGGGCTTGCACCTATCTTCGGGATAGATAATCCGCCGGTGGCGATGACCAAAGAGGTGGCTTTAAATTTGCCGCGACTCGTTTCTAATATGTAGGTTGGGTTAGCGGTTTCATCGCGTAACCCAACAATGTCGCTTGTCGGGTTACGCCCTACAGGGCTAACCCGACCTACCATTGCTTGCGGGCGATAACCAGCGACTTGCCCGCTTGCGGGCTTAGTCGAATGGCTAGTTGTTTCATCAGGGGAACTTTGAATGTCCTCAATATCGCACGACAACAGCAACCTCACCCCTGCCGCATCGCACTCGTCCTTGAGCATCTTGATGATGGCTTCGGCTCCATCGTCGCAGAACAACTGTCCCAAGGTCTTTTCGCTGTAGTGCAGACCGTGTTTCTCCAGCAGGGCGATGAAGTGCTGCGGGGTGTAACGCGCCAGCGCGGAACGGCAGAAATGCGGGTTCTGCGACAGGTAATTGTCCGGTTTGAGGGCCAGATTGGTGAAGTTGCAGCGCCCGCCGCCCGAGATGCGGATCTTTTCCGCCAGCTTGTGGGAGTGGTCGAGTAACAGCACCGAACGCCCGCGTTTGCCCGCTTCGATAGCACACATCAAGCCCGATGCGCCCGCACCGACTATCAGGACATCTACAGATGAGAAATTAGTCATAGGTGACCGAAATTGTAGGAGCGAGCCCTGCTCGCGACAGCCTGTCAGGTCGCGTGCATGGCACGCTCCTACAGGAAGAGGTGTTCCAGTTGTGTCTCTTTATGCCTGCGTTTCCAATTGTTTCCACAGACATGCGCCTTTGCTGGCCTTGTCGATGTCGGCCAACTGGCCGGCATGCAAAGCCAGCTCTTCTTCGCTGGCGGGCAACACGCGCACACTCATACGTACCACCTCGCCGTTGGCGGAAAGGTTCTCGCTCACCGTCTCTTGAGCGTCGTCCCCCAGCAGACTTTCCTGACCACGGGTCATGGCCAGATATACCTCGGCCAGCAATTCGGTATCGAGCAAAGCGCCGTGCAAGGTGCGGTGTGAGTTGTCGATGAAATATCGGTCGCACAGTGCGTTCAGGTTGTTCTTCTTGCCGGGGTGCAACTCTTTCGCCACCTTGAGCGTGTCGATCACCTTATTGGTCAACGGCGGCAGGTCGAGTTTCGCCAGCTCGGCATTCAGGAAACCCATATCAAACGGCGCGTTGTGGATGATGAGTTCGGCATCACCGATGAATTCCAGCAAAGCCGGGGCGATCTCGGCGAACTTGGGTTCGTTCTGCAACCTGTCCAGCGTCAGCCCGTGCACCGCCGCCGCGCCCTCATCGATGTCGCGCTCGGGGTTGAGATAACGGTGGAAACTGCGCTCGGACACATTGCGCCCATTCAATTCGATAGCCGCCACTTCGATGATGCGGTGGCCCTGCTTGGGGTCGAGGCCGGTAGTCTCGGTATCCAGAACTATTTGTTTCATATTTACCCCCTGCACCACAGAGACACAGAGACACCGAGGAAAAGCATACCTTCAAGATACGCCGGGAATGTAGCCGAGCCAGAGTTGGAAAAGGTTGATGTCTGGCCTTTCTCTGTGTCTCTGTGTCTCTGTGGTGAGATTTTTTTTTCCAGTTTCATTTGTTATTCCCGTTCAATATCTCTTCCACACCCCGGTTCGCCAACTGGTCGGCGCGTTCATTGCCTTCATGTCCGGCATGGCCTTTGACCCACACCCACTCAATGTGATGGCGGGTCACGGCTTCGTCTAATCTGCGCCACAGATCGTCGTTCTTCACCGGTTGTTTGCTTGCCGTTTTCCAGCCGCGCTGCTTCCAACCGGGCAACCATTCGGTGATGCCTTGCAGCACGTATTTTGAATCGGTATGCAAACGCACCTTGCATTGACGGGTCAAAGTCTCCAAAGCCACGATGGCCGCCATCAACTCCATGCGATTGTTGGTGGTGAGTTCCTCGCCACCACACAGCTCGCGCTCCTTGCCTTTGTTGCGCAGTAACGCGCCCCAGCCGCCCACACCGGGATTACCCTTGCATGCGCCGTCGGTAAATATTTCGATGATGGAATCAGTCATCCTTGCTCCGTTGCGAGACTTCCCGGTTCAATTTCGGTGCGGCGGGCATCAGTTTGCTGACCAGCCCCTTGTTCCATTGCGGCTTGATGAGACGCATGCCCGGCACCCGTTTCACCGCATGCAGGTAATACACCCCGCCGCACACCGCCCACCAGCGGTCACCCGCCGGTTCCATAAAATGGCAGCGTTGCAACCATTTCGGGCTGATCATGGGCGGTGCGTAACAGGCGAAACGCCCGCCGACAATCTCGAAGCCCAGCAACGCCAGCCAGTCTTTCAGGCGCGACAAGGTGATGAATTCACCGCACCAGGGATAACCCACCTTGGAGCCCATAGCCCGGCGCAGCCCCCACAGACTGCGCGGATTGAAGCCGCTGATGATGACATTGCCCTCGGGACGCAACACCCGCTCGATCTCGCGCAGGATCTGGTGCGGGTGTTTGTTGAATTCCAGCACATGCGGCAGCAAGGCCAGATCGACGCTGCCCGTCTCGAACGGCAGCTCTTCCATCTCCATCAACACCTGCGCACCGACCTCATGCGCAGCGGTAAAGCGCAGCGGCATACGGCTGGCGCGCAGGAAATCATGCTCCGGCAAGCCCAACTGCACCGCGTTGAAGCCGAAGATATCCGCTACACTACGGTCGAAATAGTCCTGCTCGCGCGCCAGCAGATATTGCCCCTGATGGGTATCGAGCCATGCGGCCAGCGAATTAGCGGTAGGCATACAACACCACTTTTATAGAATCCATCATGCTTGAGATCGTTCCCATCCCGGCCTTGACCGGTACCTATGACAATTACATCTGGGTCGTACACGACGGCAAAAACGCCATCGTCGTCGATCCGGGGGATGCAGCGCCGGTACTGGCCTACCTGCAAGCACAGCAACTGGCACTGAGCGCCATCCTCGTCACCCACCGCCACGGCGACCACATCAACGGCATCCCCAAACTGCTGGAAGTATATAACACCCGCGTGTACGGGCCACGCTCAGAATCGATCCCCACCGTCACCCATCACATCGGCGAAGGCGACCACGTAGACATCGCAGAGCTGGGGCTGCATTTCGACATCCTCCACGTCCCCGGCCACCTGCCCGAACACATCGTCTACGTCGGCAACGGCTTATTGTTTTGCGGCGACATCCTGTTCGGCTGCGGTTGCGGCAAGATGTTCGTCGGCACCCCGCAAGAGTTCCAGCACTCCCTGCAACGCTTGGCCGCCCTGCCGGACGACACCCAAGTCTATTGCGCCCACGAATACACCGAATCCAACGTCCGCTTCGCCCTGCTGTGTGAACCGAGCAATACGGCACTGCAACAACGCCAACGCGACACGACCGCCCTGCGCCAGCAAGACCGCCCCACCCTACCCAGCACCATCGCCCTGGAAAAAGCCACCAATCCCTTCATACGCTGCAACCAGCCCGAGATCAGCGCCAACGTCATGCGCCACTTCGAGCTGACCACAGCCCCGGTCGACGAAGTCGCCGTCTTCGCTCGGCTCCGGGAATGGCGCAACCTGTTCTAAGGCCGCGTTTAAGTTGCAGTAAACCCCGTTCTAGTTTATTCTGCGCGCCCTTCGGAGGGGTGGATGTATCGCCCCCTATCCAAACCGAAGTGCAGCAAACTTGGAGAGGTGGATGAGCGGTTTAAGTCGCACGCCTGGAAAGCGTGTGTGGGGTAATACCCCACCGCGGGTTCGAATCCCGCCCTCTCCGCCAAATAAGAAAAGGACATCCGTGAGGATGTCCTTTTTGTTTGGTGCTCGGTTACTTATTAACTGGGGCACCCGAAAAGATAAATTTTGACAACGGAACGAGCAAATTTTAATAACCTAATAATTTGTTTTTCTCATTTCTCAGAATCGTGCCCACCGAATATATTAGCTGTAGTCTGCGCATCATATGAGAACACATATTCTCCGCTTGGAAGAGGTTCCCTGTATGACTCCGCTCTTAGATTGATGTTAAAGTCAAAAGTTGTGCCAGTTGCGGCTGTATATTTCATCATCTCAACAGGAAAACCGTCTGGGATTGATAATAATTTCACCGACAAGATAGGGACACTATTCATCTCTGGAAATAACTTCCCAGTACCTGTTGCAATCGGAGTATCACGATTTACAGTTATTTTAAGCATTCCGCGATTGCGCTCAGGAGATGCATTTTCATCCACCTCTTGACTGACGGCTACGACTGGGGCTCTTATTAGACTCGCTAATGAATTTTCATTGAAAGCTCGGCTTGCTGGCAATGTTCGTTGAATTTGACGAATTCCATCTAGAACCTCCTTCAACATATCTTCTGTTTTACGAGGATTCAAAGCTGCGACGGGGACATTTGAAACTACATTTTCATAACTTTCCAGTAGTTGTGGCCACCATAGCTTGAAAGTTTTTATAAGGCGCTCATCTTCAATAGGAATTGCTGTGTGTCGATTGATAGTTTGCATTAGACGCAACATATCACCTTCATTCATCATGGTCAGATTGAAATGTGAAAAAGGAGGTTTTATATCTGCGGTTGTGAGGCCAGCAATTAATATTGGGCAAACTCGCGACTGAGTCAGTCCTTTATAGAGTGCCCCAGCTTCAAAAAGTATCCATGGAGCATTAATGTTTTCTGCTGTTAAGCATAGTACCCCAAAATTATTTTCAGACAGACCATCTGCAATATCGTTGAACCATAGTGACCCCTTTTCAATATCATCTGGTGAATACCAGCATTTCACTCCTTGTAGAACATTTCCAATCCATTCCGAAAGAAGCTTTGCAACCTCACAAGATGTTGTTCCCGACCAAGAGATAAATACTTTCAAGACTCCTCCTTATAAATATCAGTCACCGTTCAAATAATACAAGGCACCAAAAATACATTACGCAAGAATCTAACAGTAATAACCCTATATTGCCACCGCCAATAGTATCTAGATATTCGAGCCATCCCCGCATTGCAATCCCGCACAACCCATTACCCACCACATTGACTCATCCTATCCCCTGAGTATAGGATGCGTACATGGACTCGCCAGAACACACATTGGAATGGTTACTTGATTACGATGGAAGGCAGCATTATTTCGCCAGCGGCCACTTCCTGAAATTCGAGATCAGGCTGGTTAAGCAGTCAGACCAAGTGCCGCATGGCATCGCTTATTCCTTTACCTTCCATGATGCCGATGGGACGCGGCTGCTGGGTTTCGACAATGCGCACCCAGTGCCACATGCGGGCGGGAAGTTTGTGAAGGCCAAGCCGGATGCCGATCATTGGCATAGAACGGTCAACGATGAAGGCCGCCCGTATGCCTTCGTATCGGCGGCGCAGTTGCTGGAAGATTTTTTTGCCGAGGTTGAGGAGCTTTGCGAGGCGCAAGGCATATCGACTGAAGTGGTGGATGACAAGGAGACATGATGATGAAAATGAAAATTCAGTCTATGCAAGACCTGAAAAAGGAGATGTTGTCTGTCGCTCGCGGTGAGGGCAAAGCGCCTGCCGATGCTACCCAAGTCTCTTTCGAGTCTGTAGAGGCCGTGATTCGGCTGCTGACCCCGGAGAACCGTTTCCTGCTTGCCACCATAGACCAGAAGAAGCCTGCCTCCGTGGCTGATCTGGCAAAACTGGTGCAGCGTGCGGAGCCCAATGTCAGCCGCACATTAGGCAAGCTTGAAGCATTGGGCTTTGTGCGCCTACGCCAAGGCGCAGGCAAAGCCAAGATACCGGAAGTGGCGATCCATCACTTAACGGTGGACATGGATATTTGTGCACAACACGACAGAGTCGCAGTTGCTTAACTCGATTCAACCCGAATCAAATACCCCATGAGCGACCTCAAAGACCTCACCTCCGCCCTGCTCAAATTCCGCGACGAGCGCAATTGGGCGCAATTCCATAATCCCAAAGACCTCGCGCTGGCGCTGAATATCGAGGCGGGCGAGTTGCTGGAGGCGTTTTTGTGGAAGTCATCCGAGCAGGCCGACATCACCCAGGTGAAGGAGGAATTGGCCGATGTATTGGCCTTCGCTTTGCTTCTGGCCGAGCGTTACGACTTCGATGTGAAGCAGATCGTGCTGGATAAGATCGCCAAGAATGCGCTGAAATATCCGGTGGAAAAATCCAGAGGCATCGCCAAAAAATACTCCGAACTGTAGCGCCCTCTCCCGCCTTACCACCCCGGCAAGGCGGATTTTACATCTAATCTATCACATT
Organism: Gallionellaceae bacterium; assembly: GCA_030823955.1. Lineage (GTDB taxonomy): Bacteria > Pseudomonadota > Gammaproteobacteria > Burkholderiales > Gallionellaceae > PALSA-1006. The sequence goes on along the minus strand of JAVBYO010000034.1, from coordinate 47,636 downwards.
CAATTGATCTTACATTTAATTGTATAAATGTGATTATTTAATATGAATGATAACGTTTCGCCATCCTTGTTTCAGCTTTTGATTGAATTTCAAACAAGCGTTTGATACAGTCGTTTACCTTTTCCAATTTCGGCGCTGTGCCGGATAAAACTCGACATGAGCGCACGACTTCCCGAAACCGAATCTTCAGAATGCACCCGCGACCGCCTGCTGGTGGCTGCACGCGAGGTGTTTGCCGAGTCGGGCTTCAAGGGCGCGACCGTGCGCGAGATCTGCCGTCGCGCCGGGGTGAACGTCGCGGCGGTGAACTACCATTTCAACGGCAAGGAAGCCTTGTTCATGGCGGCGCTGGAGTTGGAGCCGCTGGAAAACATGATCGCTTCTTCCTGCGGGCCGGATAACGCGGAAGTTCGCTTGGGGCGCTTCATCCACGAATTCATGCTGCGCCTGATGAACGGCTGCTGCACGCCGCATAGCCAACTGATCATGCGCGAACTGCTGGAGCCCTCGCCCGCGCTCGACAGCATCGCCAAAGAGATCATGATCCCGCTGCACCGCCATCTGACCGGGCTGGTGCGCGAGATTGTGGGCGACAGGGTCAGTGATGCGGAGGTGCGGCGCCATGTGTTCAGCCTGCTCGGGCAATGCAGTTATTACCGCAATACACGGGAGATGAACCGGCTGATGTACCCGGAACTGGCCTATGACGCGCAGGAGATCGAGGCGACGGCCAAACATATCACCGAATTTTCGCTGGCCGGATTGAAACAAGCGGCAGGCAAATGAAGCACGAACGGAGAAACGCTATGAAACGAAACCCCTTTACTCTCGCCACCTTGAGCGCATTGACGCTGGCCCTGCTGCTCGGCGGCTGCGGCGGAGGCGATGACAGCAAGAAACCGGCTGCGCCTGCCACCGGCGCGGCACCTCCCCCGCCCGAGGTCGATGTGATCACCGTTAAGGCGGGTAATGTATCGGTGACCAATGACCTGCCGGGACGTTTGCAGGCCTATCGCACCGCCCAGGTGCGCGCACGGGTGGAAGGTATCGTCGAGAAACGCCTGTTCAGCGAGGGCAGCGATGTCAAGGTCGGACAGGCGTTGTACCAGATCGACCTCGGCAACTACCGCGCCAATTTCGAGGCAGCCAAGGCTGATCTGGCCGTGGCACGGCAGAATCTGGAAAGTGCCAAAAAGCTGCTGGAGGAGAAATTCATCAGCCAGCAAAGTTTCGACCTCACCGCCGCCAAGTTCAAGCAGTCGGAAGCGGCTTATTCCAAAGCCCGCGAGGATATGGAGAATACCCGCGTGCCCGCACCGATCTCGGGGCGCATTGGCCGTTCGCTGGTCAGCGAAGGGGCGTTGGTCGGGCGCGGCGAATCGACTTTGCTGGCGACCATCGAACAAACGGACAAGCTGTACGTGAACTTCACCCAGTCGGGCGCGGATGTGTTGCGTCTGCAACAGGCGGTGAAAGCGGGCAAGCTGAAACGCAACGATTCGACCCGCATCGATGTGTTGCTGGAAGACGGCAGCCTCTACTCCCTGCCCGGCAAGGTGTTGTTCACCGACATGGCAGCCGACCCTTCCACCGGCAGCGTGGCGCTGCGCGCCGAGATCCCCAACCCCAACCACGAATTGCTGGCCGGTTCTTTTGTGACCATTCGTTTCCCCACGGCTCAGGCTGACAATGTGATCGCGGTGCCGCAACGCGCGGTGCAGGCCAGCAACCAGGGCCAGTTCGTGATGGTGGTGGGTGCCGAGAACAAGGCCACGCCGCGTCCGGTCAAGACCGGCGGCATGAGCGGTGGCGATTTCATCATCGAATCCGGATTGCAAGGCGGTGAACAGGTGATCGTGAACGGTTTGCAGAAAGCCCGTCCCGGCACGGTGGTAAAAGCCGTGCCGCTGGGCGCGACTCCGGCCCAAGCGCCTGCGCCCCCCGCTCCCGAGAAGAAATAGAGGTAGATCGTGATCCCAAAGTTCTTTATCGATAGACCTATCTTCGCCTGGGTCATCGCCATCGTCATCCTGCTCAGCGGGGCGTTGGCGCTGCGCCATGTCCCGGTCGCGTCCTACCCGGCGGTCGCCCCGCCCGCGCTGGCCGTCACCCTGAACTATCCGGGCGCATCGGCCCAGGTGGTGGAAGAAACCGCTGTCTCGCTGGTCGAGCAGGAGATGAACGGGATCGAACACCTGTTGTATATGGAGTCGGCTTCCGAACAGGGTGTCGGCACCATCACGCTGACCTTTGAGGCCGGTACCAATCTCGATGCCGCCTCGGTGGAGACGCAGAACCGCATCAAACGCGCCGAAGCGCGTCTGCCCGAGGAGGTGCGCCGCCTCGGCATCAACGTGGTGAAGTCGGCACGTAACTACCTGATGTTCGTTTCGCTGATCTCGCCGGACAAGAGTTACGACAACGTGGCGTTGGGCAGTTACAGCGCGGCCCATGTGCTGGAGAGTGTGCGCCGGGTGCCGGGGGTGGGTGAGGCGATCCAGTTCGGTACCGAATATTCGATGCGTATCTGGCTCAGGCCGGACCGGCTGCAAGCCTACGGCCTGACACCGGGCGATATCAGCCGCGCCGTGCGCGCGCAGAACACCCAACTCGCCACCGGCGAAATGGGGCAACTGCCCGCGCCGGAAGGCCAGCAACTCAACGCCATCATCGTCACCAAGGGACGCCTGACCACGCCGGAAGAGTTCGGCAACGTGATCGTGCGCGCCAATAGCGACGGCTCCAGCATACGGGTGAAGGATGTGGCCAAAGTGGAGCTGGGCGCACAGGACTATTCCATCGCGGCACGTATGGACGGCCAGCCGACGGCAGCTATCGCGGTGCGTCTGGCACCGGGCGCGAACGCGCTGGATACCGCCAAGGCGGTGAAGGCCAAGATGGCCGAACTGGCCAAGTTCTTCCCCAAGGGCGTGGATTGGGTGGTGCCTTATGACACTTCGCAGTTCGTCGATATCTCGATCAAGGAGGTGGTGAAGACGCTGGCCGAGGCTATTCTGCTGGTGTTCCTGGTGATGTATCTGTTCCTGGAGAATTTCCGCGCCACGCTGATCCCCACCATCGTGGTGCCGATCGCGCTCACCGGTGCGGTCGTCGGGCTCTACACCATCGGTTATTCCATCAACACGCTGACCTTGTTCGCCATGGTGCTGGCCATCGGCGTGGTGGTGGACGATGCCATCGTGGTGGTGGAGAACGTCGAACGTATCATGACCGAGGAAGGCTTGCCGCCGCGCGAAGCCACGCGCAAGGCGATGGGCCAGATCTTCAACGCCATCATCGCCATCACCGTGGTGCTGATCGCGGTATTTATCCCGATGGCCTTTTTCAGCGGCTCGGTCGGGGCGATCTACCGCCAGTTCTCGGTGACGCTGATACTGACCATCCTCTTCTCGCTGCTGATGGCGCTGACCCTCACCCCTGCCCTGTGCGCCTCGATGCTGCGCCACACGCCGGGGCACGAGCTGAAGCCGAGCACCGGCTTCTTCGGCTGGTTCAACCGTTTCTTCGAGCGCCTGACCAAGGGTTATCAGGCCGGTGTGGCGCGCGTGCTCAAACGCACCGGACGTTATCTGGTGATCTACGCGCTGATCCTGGTGGCGGTGGGCTTTTTGTTCAGCAAGTTGCCGACCAGCTTCCTGCCGGAAGAGGATCAGGGTTATTTCATCAGTGTGATGCAGTTACCGGCGGGAGCGACCCGCGAGCGCACTATCGAGGTGTTGTCGCAGGTGGAGCAGTTCTATCTGAAACAGCCGGAAGTGGAGCATGTCATCGGCGTGGCCGGGTTCTCTTTCTTCGGGCGCGGTCAGAATGCCGCCATCGCCTTCGTCCGCCTGAAAGGCTGGGATGAGCGGCCCAAGCCGGAGAGCTCCGCTTCGTCCATGGTGCAGCGCGCCAACATGATGCTGTTCCGTATCAAGCAGGCGATGATCTTCTCCATCAACGTGCCGCCCATCCCGGAACTGGCCGCCGCCGGAGGTTTCGACTTCCGCTTGCAGGACCGCGCCGGGCAAGGCCGCGAGAAACTGATGGAAGCGCGCAACATGGTGCTGGGCATGGCGAGTAAAAATCCCGCCCTGGTCGGGGTGCGTCCCGAAGGTCAGGAGCCGTCACCGCAACTGCGTCTGGATATCAATCAGATGAAGGCGCGTGCGCTGGGCATCGATCTGGCCGACCTGAACGAGACGCTGCAATCGACGCTGGGGGTGTCCTACATCAACGACTTCGTGCGCGAGGGCCGCGTGTTGCGCGTGCAGATGCAGGCCGAGCCGCAAACCCGCTCCACCCCGGAACAGATCCTGCGTGTGCCGGTGCGTAATCTGCAAGGCGGCATGGTGCCGTTATCCGAGATCGCCACGCTGCGCTGGACGGTGGGCTCTCCCAAGCTCGACCGCTACAACGGCATCCCGTCGATGAAGATCGCCGGTAGTCCGGCTCCCGGACGCAGCAGCGGCGACGCATTGAACGCGATGAAAGAGATCGCCGCCCAACTCCCGCCCGGCTTCGGCTTCGAATGGTCGGGCACCTCCTACGAGGAAAGTCTGTCGGGTAGTCAGGCCGGCTTCCTGTTCGCGCTGTCGCTGGTGGCGGTGTTCCTGTGTCTGGCGGCCTTGTATGAGAGCTGGTCGGTTCCGTTCGCGGTGGTGCTGGTGGTTCCCATCGGCATTCTTGGCGCTTTGCTGGCGGTGACTTTACGCGGCCTTCCCAACGATGTGTATTTCAAAGTGGGTTTGATCGTCATCATCGGCCTGTCCACCAAGAACGCGATCCTGATCATCGAGTTCGCCCGCCACTTGCAGGAACAAGGCAAAGACCTGGTGGAATCGACGCTGGAAGCCTGCCGTTTGCGCTTCCGCCCTATCCTGATGACCTCCATCGCGTTCATTCTGGGAGTGTTGCCGCTGGCGATCTCGACCGGTGCGGGTGCGAACGGACGCCACGCCATCGGTACCGGGGTGATGGGCGGCATGATCACGGCGACGGTGTTGGCGGTGTTCCTGATCCCGGTGTTCTTCGTGGTGGTACGCCGCATCTTCCCCGGAAAACCGGCTATCCCGCATGACGACTAATCTTACTGCGTCAAAAACATACTAGACCACTGTATTCAACTCCCTTCCCCCGCAAGCGGGGGAAGGGCTTGTGACACAGTAAAACACTCCCGCCCCCTTGTTTTTATCTGACCACCAGCCGCCATAAGGAAGTCAGCTCGGCGGCACGTGCGCTATGCAGCGCGTCGGCGGCATCGGCGACACGCGGGTGATGTGGCTTTACTTCGTGCCGCCCTGCTACACGCAGTCCCGCAGCATCGATAACTGAGAGTAATTCGGCGCGGCTGCGCAAACCCAGATGTTCGGCCAAGTCGGACAGGATCAACCAGCCTTCTCCCCCCTCTTCCAGATGCGCCGCCAGTCCGTTCAGGAATCCGAGCAACATTTTGCTGCCGGGATCGAACACCGCGTACTCCAGCGGGGAGCTGGGACGCGCCGGTACCCAAGGCGGGTTGCACACGATGAGTGCCGCGCGCCCCGGCGGAAAAAGATCGGCCTGCACCACCTCCACCTGTGCGGCCAAGCCGAGGCGATTCAGGTTCTCGCGTGCACAGTCGAGCGCGCGACAGTCCTGATCGGTGGCGACGATATGTTTGATGCCGCGCCGCGCCAGCACGGCGGCCAACACGCCGGTACCGGTGCCGATGTCGAAGGCGACCGAATTCTGTGCGATGAGTTTTGGCAAGGGGGCGTCGTTCACCAGCCCCACATATTCGCCGCGTATCGGGGCGAACACGCCGTAATGCGGATGGATACGCGCGTTCAACACGGCAACCTCGACGCCGTTCTTGCGCCATTCGTAGGCACCGATCAAGCCTTGCAGTCCGCGCAACGAGGCGATGTATGGCTCGCTGGCCGCACCGTAGGCTTGTTCGCAGACGGCGCGCACATCGGGGGCGCGGCGCAGCGGGACGCTGTGATCGGCCTCGAACGGCAGCAGCAACATGCCCAAGGTGCGCGCGCGTTGCGATTGGGCTTGGCGGTGCAGGTGGAATGCTTCCTTGAGACGAGACTCGCGCAGCGATTCGTTTGCTTCCTCGCCCGCGTGCGGGAGAGGATTGAGGAGAGGGGAACGGGCTTGCCCGTTGGGGGATGTTGTCACTTTGGCCTTGCGCGGCTTCTCATCGGCACGGCGCGCCATGGCTTGCAGCAGTTGCCGTGCGTTCTGAAAATCGCCGCGCCACAACAGCGCCGTACCTTCACATGCCAGACGGTAGGCGGCATCGGCGGTCATCCGGTCGTCGGCGATGACGACACGTTTGGGCGGCGGCATGCCGCTCTCGGAACGCCAGCGGGCGGATTTATCAACGCCGTCTTCGTGCCAGTGGATGAGGGGAAAGTCGCTCATACAATATAGATAGGTGTTGTAGGAGCGTGCCCTGCACGCGAACACTCTTGTCGCGTGCAGGGCACGCTCCTACAAAGAACGAACGAGTCGTTCATCTGCCCTCTTCCCGTTTGAGTTGCTGGTAGCGCAGTTTGGCGGCGTGGTCGTCTTTGGCCGCGTCGATCTCGCGCATGACGGCGCGTACGTCGGCTTTCTTTGCCACTTCATGGAAGCGCCCGGTGAGCGGGGTGTCGGGCAGCAGTTCACCGCGCAGGTAGATCGCCCATATCTCTTTGCCGTACTGGGTCGCCAGCAGTTCAGGGGCGAACTGGCCGAAGTATGCGGCCAGATTATCGACATCGCGTTCGAGCATGCGGCTGGCATTGTTGTTGGCGGCTGCATCCACCGCCTGCGGCAGATCGATGATGACAGGGCCGCGGCTATCGACCAGCACGTTGAATTCGGACAGGTCGCCGTGCACGATGCCCGCGCACAACATGAGTACGACTTGGCGGATGAGGAAGGCGTGGAATTCGCGTGCTTGTTGCGGTGAAAGTTCGAGATCGTTGAGCCGGGGCGCGGGTTGTCCCTCATCGTCGGCCACCAGCTCCATGAGTAATACGCCGTCGTAGAACCCGAACGGGTGCGGCACGCGCACCCCGGCGGCAGCAAGTTTATACAAGGCATCGACTTCGGCATGTTGCCAGGCGGCTTCCTGCTCCTGGCGACCGTAACGAGTACCCTTTTCCATGGCGCGTGCCTGGCGGCTGTTCTTGACCTTGCGGCCTTCGGTGTAATGCACGGCTTGATGGAAGCCGCGCTGGTTGGCCTCTTTGTAGAGCTTGGCACAACGGATCTCGTCGCCGCAACGGACCACGTACACCGTGGCTTCTTTACCGCTCTTGAGTTGGCGGATGACATCATCGACCAGACCGTCCTCGACCAGCGGCACTATCCTCTTGGGGGTCTTCATCGTGTCACGGCTGTCGTCAGAGCAACTGCCCCAGCATCAGTGCGGCAAAGATCGCCGAACCCAGCGCCAGATTGGTGGCCACCAGTTTGCGTATGCTGCCCAATAACGCGCCGGCACGCGGCCAGTCCTGTGCCTGCACTGCTGCGGCGAAAGGACGGTACAAGGCGAAGAACAGATAGACGAAGATGCCCAGCATCAACACGCCCAACAGCAGCATGACGTGTACCGCATGCGACACGTTGCCCATGCCGCCGTACAGGTGGATCAGGTACAGCCCGCTGAATACGGTCAGCAGGGAGAATATCCACACCCATTGGAAGAAACGGGCGAATACATCGTTCCACAATCCGAGCCGTTCCGGCGCTTGCAGCATCTTGGCGGCACTGGGGCGCAACACCATGTAGGCGAAGAACATGCCCCCGACCCAGATGGTGACCGACAATACATGTAGGAATTTGATCGCTAACATCTCAGTTCTCCTGTCTTGATAATTTGCGTACCGGGCCGAAGCTCTTGCGATGCTCGACCGAGGGACCATGTTGCTGCAAAGCGGCGAGATGCGCCGCCGTGGGGTAACCTTTATGCACGGCGAAGCCGTATTGCGGGAAGCGTTCATGCATTTCGATCATGGCCGCATCACGCGCGGTCTTGGCCAGGATGGAGGCAGCAGAGATCTCTGCCACACTGCTGTCGCCCTTCACGATGGCACGGCTGGGCAGACCGGTGTCGGGACAATACAGGCCGTCCACCAACACCTCATGCGGTTGCAGTGCCAACGCCTCGACGGCGCGGCGCATCGCCAACAGGCTGGCGCGCAGGATGTTGATCTCGTCTATCTCTGCCGCCGATGCGGTGGCGATGGCCCAGGCGCTGGCGTGCTGGCGTATCTCCAACGCAAGCTGGTTGCGTTTCTTTTCGCTGATCTTTTTCGAATCGGCCAAGCCCAAGATGGGACGTTGGGCATCAAGGATGACTGCTGCGGCATACACTGGCCCGGCCAGAGGGCCGCGCCCTGCTTCGTCCACCCCGCAAACTAGGTGTATCCGGCTCATCTATGCAGCGTTCAGGTACGGCAAGATGGCTTGCGCGGCTTTGTGGGCGGTATCCTGCTTGAGTTGGGTATGCATCGCGCCGAACAACACTTCAAGCTCGGCCACGGCGTTCTTGTCACCCACCAGATTCAGCAGCGCCTGCGCCAGATTCTCCGGTGTCGCGTCGTCCTGCAGTATCTCCGGCACCACGAACTTGCCGGCCAGCACATTGGGCAGGCCGACATAAGGCAAGTAGGCTTTACGTTTGCTCAGTTTATAGGTCAGCGGCGACATCTTGTAGGTGATGACCATCGGTCGCTTGAGCAGCGCGGCCTCCAGCGTGGCGGTTCCGGAGGCGACCAGCACCCCGTCGGCGGCGATCATGGCGTCGTGGGCATGGCCGAACAGCATGGTGATCGGCAGTTCCTGAGCCTCCAGCTTCCACAAGGTGTCCTCAAAGATGGTGCGTGTCTCGCGGCTTGCCAGCGGCACCAGAAATTGCGCGCCGGGCGATTTTTCCAGGATCAGCTTGGCAGTCTGGATATAAGTCTCGGCCAGATGGCGCACTTCACTTTGCCGACTGCCGGGCAACAGTGCGAACACCTTGGTCTGCTTGTGGATGCGCATCTGTTCGCGCATCAGCTCGCGTTTGGGTACTTCCGGCAGCATGTCGGCCAGTGGATGGCCGACATAGGTGACCGGCACTCCGGCCTGTTCGTAGATCGCCGACTCGAACGGGAACAGGGTCAGGATATGCGAGACCGCGCTCTTGATCTTGTGGATACGCTCTCCGCGCCATGCCCAGATGGACGGGCTGACGTAATGCACCGTGGGGATGCCGCGCTGTTTGAGTGCCAGCTCCAGATCAAGATTGAAATCGGGAGCGTCGATACCGATGAACAGGTCCGGCGGGTTCGCGATCAGTTCAGCCTTGAGTTTGTTGCGGATGCCGAGGATCTCGCGGTAATGGCGCAGGGCATCGATGTAGCCGAACACCGCGAGCTTTTCCATCGGGAAACGGATGTCCATACCCGCGGCTTGCATCTTGGGGCCGCCGATACCGATAAAACGTGCATCGGGCAACGATAGTTTGAGTGCTTCGATCAGATGACTGCCCAGCAGGTCACCCGAGGTCTCGCCCGCCACGATGGCGATGGTTTTGACAGTCTGGTTCATGGGAATCAGCGGACGATGCCGCGGCTGGCGCTGTTCAGGAAGGTCAACATGTTATCGATATCGGCATCGGATTCCGCAACTTGACCGCGCAATTCGGCGATCTCTTTCTTGGCCGTTTCGAAACTGCTGCCTGCACGGTACAACGTGCGGTAGATCTGCTTGAGCATATCCACCCGCGCCGCGGAATAACCCGCGCGGCGCGGGCCTTCCTGATGCGGACCTTTGGCTTCCGCCGGATTGCCCACGGCGGTGACGAACGGCGGCAAGTCCTGCGACAGGCGCGTCTGGAAACCGACCATGGCGAAATCGCCGATACGCACGAACTGGTGGATGCCGGTCATGCCGCCGATCAAAGTGCGGTTGCCGACGCTCACATGCCCGGCGAACTGTACCGAATTGGCGATCACATTGTGGTCGCCGATATGGCAGTCATGCGCCACGTGTACATAGGCCATGATCCAGTTGTCGCTGCCGATGGAGGTGATACCGCCGTCCTGCACCGTGCCCAGATTGAGGGTGCAACTCTCGCGTATGGTGTTGTTGTCGCCGATGATGAGCTGGGTCGGTTCGCCCTGGTATTTCTTGTCCTGCGGGATCTCGCCGATGGAGCTGAACTGGAAAAAACGGTTGTTCTTGCCGATGCTGGTATGCCCGTCGATGACGACATGCGGTCCGACCACCGATCCGGCGCCGATCTCTACATGTGCGCCGATGATGGAATAGGCTCCGACCGAGACATCGTCGGCCAGTTTGGCGTCCGGGTGGATGAGCGCGGTGGGATGACGCATCACTTGTCCCGCATCGTACACATGATCTCGGCTTCGGCGGCGACCTGGTCGTCCACCTTGGCGACGGCGCTGAACTTCCACAGGCCGCGTTTGTTGAACAGCGGTTTGACCGTGAGGATGAGCTGGTCGCCCGGCACGACCGGACGTTTGAAACGCGCGTTGTCGATGCCGACGAAGTAATACACCTTGCTGTCGTCTGCCTTGCCCGCCCCGCCGGTGAAGGACAGGATCGCGGCAGCTTGGGCCATGGCTTCGATGACCAATACACCCGGCATCACCGGATGGTGCGGATAGTGTCCGGGGAAGAACGGTTCGTTCATCGATACGTTCTTCAAAGCCACGATCTCGTTGCCCGGATCGATAGACAACACGCGGTCGATCAGCAGGAACGGGTAACGGTGCGGCAGGTGTTTCATGATCTCGTTGATGTCCATGGTGATACTCATCAATCTCTCCTCTTTAATATTTCCAGTTCTTTTTCTAGGTTCTTGATACGCGATGCCATATCGTCCAGATGGCGCAAGTGTGCGGCATTCTTGAGCCAGCCGTCTTTCTCGCTGAACGGATAGATGCCGCTGTAGGTACCTTTTTCGCGAATCGATTTACCGATCAGGGTGAACGAGGATATCTCCACGCCATCCGCGATGGTCAGATGCCCCAGGATGCCGGCACTGCCGCCGATACGGCAATAACGGCCGATGGTGGTGCTGCCCGCGATGCCGACACAGCCCGCGATGGCGGTGTGTGCGCCAATACGCACGTTGTGTGCGACCTGTATCTGGTTGTCCAGTTTCACATCGTCTTCGATCACGGTGTCGTCCAGCGCTCCGCGGTCGATGGTGGTGTTCGCCCCGATCTCGACATCGTTGCCGATGATGGCACGGCCGATCTGCGGGATCTTAAGCCAGCGTCCGCCTTCCATCGCCAGGCCGAATCCGTCCGCACCGATGACCGCCCCGGAATGGGCGATGACATTGTTGCCCAGCACGCAATCGTGATACACCACCACGCGCGGATACAGGCGGGTGTTCTCACCGATGACGGCATTCGCCCCGATGCTGCAACCGGACATGATGACGCTACCGGCACCGATGCGTGCGCCCTCGCCTATCGTGACATGGGCGGCGATATGCGCACCGGGAGCCACAACAGCCCCCTCCCCGATCACGGCACTGGCATGGATACCGGGCGCGAACGCGGGCAAGGGATTGAGGAATGCGGATAGTTTGGCAAAGTAGGAATACGGGTTGTCACTGACGATACGCGGCAACGTTGTGGCATCGGCATCCGCTGCGGACAGGATCACTGCCCCAGCTGCGGTCGATTCGAGTTGTTTGCGGTATTTGGCATTGGCGAGGAAGGCGATCTGTCCCGCCGTTGCGGATTCCAGCGTGCCGATCTGGGTGATCGCGACCCCGCCATCCCCTTCCACGCGGCCGCCAAAGCGCGCCACGATATCTGCCAAACGGTAGGCGGTACGATCCATGACCAATCCCGCTCCCTATTTGCCGGCTTTGTCGTCCGCCAGGAACTCCAGGACTTTTTCGGTGATGTCGATCTGCGGGTTACGGTACACCGCTTCCTGCAGGATGAGGTCGTATTTCTCGCTTTCGGCGATGGCTTGTATCGCTTTGTCCGCACGTGCCAGCACCTGTGCCAGTTCTTCGTTCTTGCGCAGGTTGAGGTCTTCGCGGAACTCGCGCTGCAAACGTTGCAGATTGACGTTCAGATTGGCCAGTTCGCGCTCTTTGCTGCGATGCTCCACATCCGGTTTGCCGCTGTCCTTTTCCAAAGCGGCCTGGATCTCTTTGGCCTGCTTCATCATCTGTTTGATCTCCTGGTCGCGCTGGGCGAACTCTTTTTCGATCTTTTTCTCGGCTTTCACGGCGGGGACAGACTCGCGCAGGATACGCTCGGTGTTGACGATGCCGATCCGAAAATCCGCGGCATAGGCAGGAACGGCACACGCCGTGAGCAACAGACCCATTCCCAGTAACTTTCTCATCTTCCCTCCTTGTAACAAGCTCTATCCGGCAGACCGTGTTAAAACAGTGTGCCCAAAGTGAATTGGAAACGCTGTAGTTTATCCTGTTCTTGGACACCTATGGGAATACCATAACTCAGCCGGATCGGCCCCACCGGCGAGAACCAGGTCAATGCTCCGCCGGTCGAGTAGCGCAGCCCCATCGATGCCAGACTCTGCGTCTCTTCGCCATAGACCGCACCGCCATCCACGAACAGGCTCAAACGGACCGACTTTTCCTTCTCAAAACCCGGCATGGGGAACAATAACTCGGCATTGCCGATCACACGCCGGTCGCCGCCGAGTGCATACCCGTTGGCATCACGCGGCCCCAAAGAGTACGAGTCATAACCGCGCACGGAACCGACCCCGCCGGCATAGAAGTTCTTGAAGAACGGCAGCGCCTGTCCGTCATACCCGCCCGCGACACCGGCTTCACCGTTCATCATGAAGGTGATGTCACGATTGACGGGGAAGAACCACTGGTGCTGGTAGGTCAGTTTGAAATAATGCTGGCTGGAAGCAGGCAGACTGACCTCGGTGGAGGCCCGTTGCATGGTACCTTCGGTCGGGTATAGCGCGCTGTCACGGTTATCCCGGCTCCAACCGATGGACCCCAGGTAGTTGATCGTTCTTGCCCCGTAGAGGTTGATGTAATCCGAATAACGTTGCGGACTCAGCGACGTCAGACCGATGGTGGTATCTTCGGCAGCAAGTCCGTAGTGGATCATCTGGTCTTCACTCAAGGGGACGGCGAAACGCACGCCGCCGCCCAGACTTTCCGACGTATATTGACTGACACTGGCCTGAGTGGAGCTGGTTTTGCGGTTGTAGATATCGAAACCGCGGCTGACCCCCTCGTCCGTGTAATAAGGATTGGTATAGGAGACCGAGTAGATCCTGTTGAATTCGCTGGTATTGATCTGGGTGGAGAGCGAATTGCCTGTGCCGAACACATTACTCTGGCTCACACTGCCCATGAAGGTCAAACCTTCGGTACTGCTGATACCCGCACCAACGGACAGTGTACCGGTCGATTTCTCTTCCACCGACACGTTCAGGTCCATCTGATCCTTGGTGCCCGGTACCGGCACGGTCTCGATATTGGTGGGGCCGAAGAAGCCCAGTCTGTCGATACGCTGCTTGGACTTCTTGATCTTTTCAGTAGCGAACCATCCGCTTTCCATCTGTCTAAATTCGCGGCGGATCACCTCGTCTTTGGTCTTGGTGTTGCCCAAGATGTTGACCCGGCGGATATACACGCGCTGGAACGGGTCGGTCATGAAGGTGAAACCGACCTGATGCTTCTCTTTGTCGATCTCGGGTACCGCATTCACATTGGCGAAGGCATAACCTTCATCCCCGAACTGTTCGGTGATCTTCTGGGTCGAGGCCGTGATCGCTTTGCGCGAGAACACATCACCTGGCTGCAGGCTGACCATCTTGCGGATCTGCTCATGGGAGAACACCGATTGCGGGCCGGCCACCTGCACCGAAGAGATGGTGTATTTCGGCCCCTCGGTGATGTTCAGGGTGATGAAGATGTCTTTTTTGTCAGGCGAGATGGAAACCTGGGTGGAGTCGATGGAGAACTCCATATAGCCGGAATCCAGATAGAAGGTACGCAGGGTCTCCAAATCCGCCGACAGCTTGGGCTTGGAATATTGGTCGTTCTTGGTCATCCAGCTGAAGGTGGTCGGCGTACTCAGCTTGATCATATCCAGCAACTCTTCTTCGCTGTAGACCTTGTTGCCCACGATATTGATCTGGCGGATCTTGGCGACCTCGCCTTCGAGCACCCGGAAGCTCACCCCGACACGGTTACGTTCCAATTCCGTGATCGTGGTCTTGACCGAGACGCTGTATTTGCCGCGTGCGACATACTGGCGCTTGAGTTCCTGTTCGGATTTCTCCAGGGCCGATTTATCGAAGATACGCCCTTCCGCCAAACCGACGTGTTTGAGATTGTCGCGCAGCTGATCCTTGGGAAAGTCCGTCACTCCCTCAATCTCGACCTCGGCGATCGAAGGGCGCTCGCGCACCGAGACGATCAGCACATCTTGTTCGGCTTTCAGGCTGACATCCTTGAAGAAACCGGTCGAGAACAAGGCATGGATCGCCGTCGTCGCCTTGTCGTCGTTGAGTGTATCGCCGACCTTGACCGGCAGATAGCTGAACACCGTACCGGCCTCGGTACGCTGTATCCCTTCAACACGGATGTCTTTGATGACGAAAGGTTCTACCGCCCAGACAGACGCAACGTACAACAGCGGGAACAGCCCCGCCAGTCTCTTAAAATTCATTCGTTTTCAATCCAAAAACAGGCGACTGATGTCGTTATACAACGCAAAAGCCATCATGGTAACCAACAAGGCAATGCCTATCCGCTGTCCGGCTTCCCAAAAACGCTCGGATACCGGACTGCCTTTAATCAACTCGACCGCATAATACAGCAAATGCCCCCCGTCCAATAAGGGGACGGGAAGTAAATTCAGCACACCGAGACTGATACTGATAAGTGCCAGAAAGGCCAGATAGGCTCCCAGCCCGACTTGGGCAGATTGACCGGCGTAATCGGCAATGGTGATCGGACCGCTCAAGTTCTTCAGTGACACCTCGCCTTGCACCATCATCCACATCATCTTCAGGCTCACCACCGAAGTCTCCCAGGTCTTGCGCAAGGCCTCGGTCAGGGCGGTGTCAAGGGGGTAGCGTACTTCGGTCAGCAGCGCTTCGAACTGTGCGCGGTCTATCTTGGGTGCGGCACCGATACGTCCGATCTCTCGCCCGGACTCGGCGAGTGTATCCGGCGTGACGGATAACATCCGTGTCGCACCGCCGCGTTCGACTTCCAGGCTGAGCGGTTTGCCCGGATTAGCGCGCACAGATTCAACGAAGACTTCCCATTCCGGGATGCTCTGCCCGTTCACTGCCAATATCCGGTCCTGCTCCTGCAATCCGCCCCGCTGCGCGGCTCCACCTTCGACGAGTTTGTCGATCACCGGCAAGACCGGTGGGCGATATGGGCGCAGACCAAGTTTGTCCAGAAAATCGCCATCCAGATCACTGGGCTGTAATACGCTCATGTCCAGCACGCGAAAATGTGTCTCACCTACGGCACTGCGCAACTCGATACTGGCAGTGCGCTGCTGCAAGATAAGGTCGAGCAGGCCCCAGCGTACTTCCTGCCAGCTCGGTGTCGGCTGTCCGTTGATGGCAACGATGTTGTCCCCTGCGTGGAGCTGCGCAGCCGCAGCCGGTGAGGAAACAGGAATAACCCCGAGTACGGGCCTGATGCCGGGCACACCGTAGATGAACAGCCCCCAGTAAAGCAGCACGGCCAGCAGCAGATTGGCCAGCGGCCCCGCCACCACGATAGCCATACGGTGCAGCACCGGCTGCCGGTTGAACGCACGCGCCAGTTCATGTTCGGCCACATCACCTTCACGCTCGTCCAGCATCTTGACATAGCCGCCGAGAGGGATCGCCGCGATTGCCCATTCGGTCCCACCGTCGGCAAAGCGTTTGATGTAGAAAGGTTTGCCGAAACCCAGCGAGAAACGCAGTACCTTCACATTGAACAGCCGTGCGACCCAGTAGTGCCCCAACTCGTGGAAAGTCACCAGCACCGCGATTGCGATGATGAACGCCAGTAAAGTCATGAACGCGCGATCCAGGCCTGAGCTGCGGCACGCGCCTGAACATCCGCCGACAACACGTCTTCCAATACATTCACGACAACTGTCGGTAGTTCATCCAGCACATGTGCGATCAGACGCGGGATATCCAGAAAACTGATGCGCCGTTCGAGGAACGCTTCCACCGCCACCTCGTTGGCCGCATTCATCAGTGCCGGTGCCGTTCCCCCGGCACGCAGAGCGCGATAAGCCAGTTCCAAACAAGGGAAACGCTCAAAGTCGGGCGCAACGAAATCGAGTCGCGCGATCTTGAACAGATCCAAGGGTGCCACACCTGCATCGATCCGTTCCGGATACGCCAGGCCATAAGCGATGGGCGTACGCATGTCGGGATTTCCCAATTGGGCCAGCACCGAGCCGTCCACATACTGCACCATGGAATGGATCACACTTTGCGGATGCACCACTACCTGGATGGCATCCGCCGGTGCGTTGAACAGCCAGTGCGCTTCGATGACCTCCAGTCCCTTGTTCATCATCGTGGCGGAATCGACCGATATCTTGCGCCCCATGCTCCAATTGGGATGGGCACACGCCTGCTCCGGTGTGACCTGCTGCAAATCGGCCAGGGAAGTATTGCGAAAAGGGCCGCCGGAAGCGGTGAGCAATATCTTGCTCACCCCGTTTGCACCCATATCGCCGGTATAACGCTCGGGCAGGGCCTGAAAGATGGCGTTATGTTCGCTGTCGATGGGCAGTAGCGGCGAGCCGCTCTGGCGCACGACATCCATAAAAAGACGTCCGGCCATCACCAGCGTCTCCTTGTTCGCCAGCAAGATACGTTTGCCCGCACGTGCCGCCGCCAGTGTCGGGCGCAACCCCGCCGCGCCAACGATGGCAGCCATCACCGCGTCGACCTCGGTTGCCGCAGCGACCTGTTCCAGTGCCTCCACACCGACCAACACCTCGGTCTTTAACCCGGCTGCCCGGACACGCCCGGACAAACGCAGACCGGCCTGTTCGTCCAGCATCACCGCAAAGCTCGGTTTGAAGCGGACACATTGTTCGAACAGCAATTCGTCCTGCTGATAAGCCGTGAGTGCATAGACACGATAACGTTCGGGATGGCGCGCCAGCACATCCAGAGTGCTCTTACCTATACTGCCGGTTGCGCCGAGTACCGTGATGGATTGTGGTTTATTCATGTGCTTATATATCTGTGATTGTCGAACTGGCTACCGAATGGGTATTGAGCCGAGCTCAGGCCAATTGCTGGAACACCAGCGCGATGGCTGCGAAAGGCAAGGTCGAGGTCAACGCGTCGATACGATCCAGTAATCCGCCGTGTCCGGGCAACAGAGCGCCACTGTCTTTCACACCGGCCTGGCGTTTGATCGCAGACTCGAACAGATCGCCGATCACCGCCAGGCCGACCCACCACCAGGACGCGATGATGATGCCGGGAAACACGGGATAATTCTTGAACAATCCGCTTCCCCAGCCGACCAGCAGGACATAGCAGGAAACCACGATCAATGCGCCGAACACCCCTTCCCAGGTCTTGCCGGGACTGATGGCCGGAGCCAGTTTATTCTGGCCGAAACGCTTGCCCGAAAAATACGCGGCCGTGTCGGCGACCCAGACTACCGACATCGCACCCAGCAACAGCCAAGGGCTGACATTGCGCAGATCGATCATCGCCAAAGCGGTCGGCAGCACCACGGCCCAGCCGACCAAGCCCATCAACCACGGACTCGTGGGTTTCCAGCTGGCGATCATCCAGGCCGGGACTACCAGTACCCACAGCACGATGGCCATGAAATACCAGAATAGGTGCAACAAACGGCTGGCTTCGACTGTGGCGCCGCTATCGAACCACAATATCCCGGCCATCACCGCCAGCGTGGCGACACAGTAAAAAATCGAGACCCGCCCTGTCATACCGGACAAACGTGCCCATTCCACCGCGCTTTGCCAGACCATGAGCGCGACCAGAGCCGACCATCCCCAGGCCGGCAAAGCAAACACGGCGACCAGCAACAGTACGAACAGAATGACGGCGGTGATGACACGCTGTTTAAGCATCCGTTTTACCCCCGGTGAGCTGCTCGCTGGTGCGTCCGTAACGCCGCTCGCGTTTCTGGTAGGACTGGATCGCCACCTCCAGGGCCGCTTGATCGAATGCGGGCCACAAGATGTCGGTGAAATAAAGTTCGGTATAGGCCAATTGCCAGAGCAGGAAATTACTGATGCGCTGCTCGCCCCCCGTGCGGATGAACAGATCGGGTTCGGGGGCATAATGCATCGACAGGTAAGGCTCCAGATCCTCTTCGCTGAAATCTCCGGCTTTTTCCGGATGGGCTTTCCACAGGCCCTGCATAGCATGCATGATGTCCCAGCGACCACCGTAGTTGGCGGCGATGGTCAGGGTCAGTCCGTCATTGTCAGCGGTCAATTGTTCGGCCTCGGCGATATAACGTCTGAGTTGTTCATCGAAACGCGACAGATCGCCGACGATCTTCAGGCGGACTTTAGCTTCATGCAGCTTGCCGACTTCTCGTTCGAGCATCTTTACGAATAATTGCATCAGGAAAGAGACTTCGTCGGCCGGACGCCGCCAATTCTCGCTGCTGAACGCGAACAGGGTGAGGTACTCCACGCCCAAGATGCGGCACGCTTTGACCATCTCGCGTACGGTCTCGACCCCGCGCTGGTGACCCGCGACACGAGGCAGAAAACGCTGTTTGGCCCAGCGTCCGTTACCGTCCATGATCATGGCGATATGACGCGGAACGAGCGGCGCATCGGGGATGATACGGGTGGAACTTTTAAATAGCGCCATTACGAATCCCTAGAGTTAGGATTTAGGACTGTGGGGTTGAGGGGAGCCGCGCAGAGGTTTTCTCTCAATCCTCAATCCTAGCGCCCGATCAGACGGCCATCAGGTCTGCTTCTTTTGCTTGCAGGGCCTTGTCGATCTCGGTCACAAAGCGGTCGGTGAACTTCTGCACCTCATCTTGCGCACGGCGCTCGTCATCCTCGCCGACTTCTTTGTCTTTGAGTAGTTTTTTCAATTGCTCATTGGCATCGCGACGGATGTTGCGCACGGCCACCTTGGCGTTCTCCGCCTCGTTGCGCACGACCTTGATCAGATCGCGGCGGCGTTCCTCGGTCAGCATCGGCATCGGTACACGGATGATGTCGCCATTGGTCGAAGGATTCAAACCGAGATCGGAATCACGGATCGCTTTTTCGATGGGACCGATCATATTCTTTTCGTATGGCTGCACACCGATGGTGCGCGCATCCGTCAGTGTGACGTTGGCCACCTGGTTCACTGCTGTGGGACTGCCGTAATAATCCACCATCACATGATCCAGAATCCCCGTATGCGCACGCCCGGTACGCACTTTGCCGAAGTCCGCCTTGAGCGCCTCCAGCGATTTGTTCATCTTCTGCTCTACGTTCTTCTTGATGTCAGCAATCATTTCAATCCCTCATCAATCGCAATGTACCAGCGTACCCTCGTCCTGCCCCATCACCACACGTTTCAGTGCCCCCGCCTTGAAGATACTGAACACGATGATAGGTAATTTCTGGTCGCGACACAGGGTCAATGCAGTCGCATCCATGACTTTCAAATCTTTGTTGATGGCTTCATCGAAGCTCACCTTTTGGTAACGCGTCGCGGTCGGATCCTTTTTGGGGTCGGCGGTATATACACCGTCCACCTTGGTCGCCTTGATGACGACTTCGGCATCCATCTCCACTCCGCGCAATGCGGCGGCGGTGTCCGTGGTAAAGAACGGGCTGCCGATACCGGCGGCGAAGATCACCACTTTGCCGTCTTCCAGATAACGCAGGGCCTTGCCGCGTATGAACGGCTCGGCCACCTGCTCCAGACTCAGTGCCGACTGTACACGGCACTGCAATCCGGCACGCGTCATCGCATCCTGCAAAGCCATCGAGTTCATCACCGTGGCCAGCATCCCCATGTAATCGGCGGTCGCTCGGTCCATCCCGGCAGCGGCCGGTGCCACACCACGAAAGATGTTGCCCCCGCCGATCACCATCGCCACCTCCACGCCCAGCTCGGAGACTTCCTTGATCTCGGCCACGATGCGCTCGATGACCGCCCGGTTGATACCGTAGCTATCATCGCCCATCAGGGCTTCGCCGGAGAGTTTGAGCAGGATGCGTTTGTAAGCGGGGGTGTTCGGCATAGGTTTAGCCTTTCTTGATTGCAGCAACAGTCGCGGCCACTTCAGCCGCGTAATCTTCGACCTTCTTCTCGATGCCCTCTCCTACCACGAACATCTGGAAGCCGGTCACTGTTGCACCCTTGCTCTTCAGCAACTGTTCGATAGTCTGCTTGCCGTCTTCCGCCTTGACAAACACTTGGCCCAGCAGGGTGACATCCTTGAGGAATTTCTGCACGGTACCTTCGGCGATCTTTTCCAGCATCGCTTCCGGCTTGCCGGCTTCTTTGGCCTTCTCGATGGCGATGCGGCGCTCGGTTTCGATGTCTTCCGGATTCACACCTGAAGCATCAACCGACTTCGGCTTGCTGGCGGCAATGTGCATCGCCAGATCGCGGCCCAGCGCTTCGTCGCCGCCAGTGTAGCTCAACAACACACCGATACGGCTGCCGTGCAAATAGCTCGCCAGTTTGCCGTTAGCGGCTTCATAACGGGCGATACGGCGTATCGTCACGTTCTCGCCCAGCTTCATCACCAGCGCCTTGCGGGTTTCTTCCACGCTGGAACCGGCCATCGGCAATGCCAGCAACGCATCAACGTCAGCCGGATTGGACTTGGCTATGATCTCGGCAACGTTTTTGGCAAACGCAACGAAGTCATCATTCTTGGCCACGAAGTCGGTTTCGCAGTTCACTTCCGCAACTGCACCGGCCTTACCGTCGGCAGTGATGAACGCGCCAACCACGCCTTCGGCGGTTACACGCGATGCGGCCTTGCTGGCCTTCGCGCCGCTCTTGATACGCAGCAGCTCTTCAGCCGCCTTAAAGTCGCCGTCAGTTTCAGTCAGCGCCTTTTTGCATTCCATCATGCCGAGACCAGTCGCCTGGCGCAGCTCCATAACCATCCCTGCGGTAATTGCTGCCATATTGCACTCCTAACAAATCACATTTATAAAAAAAGGGGCTTGCGCCCCTTCGTCTTGGAGAGGCTGCTTACGCGGCACTCGCCTCGACGACTTGTTCCGTCAATTCAGTCAATGCGCTGGCACGACCTTCCAGAATCGCATCGGCCACGCCGCGCGCATACAAGCGTATCGCTTGGCTGGAATCGTCGTTACCGGGAATCACGAAATCCACACCCAGCGGGCTGTGGTTGGTATCGACCACGCCGATGACCGGGATGCCCAGCTTTTGCGCTTCGGTCACAGTACCCTTTTGATAGCCCACGTCGATCACGAAGATCGCGGATGGCAGACCTTGCAGATCCTTGATACCGCCCAGGCTGCGCTCCAGCTTCTCCAATTCGCGGCGCAACATCAGGCCTTCCTTCTTGGAAACCTTCTCGATGCTGCCGTCGGCAACCATGGCTTCCAGTTCGCGCAGGCGCTTGATCGATGTCTGCACGGTCTTGAAATTGGTCAGCATACCGCCCAACCAGCGGTAATCAACATAAGGGGAACCGGCGCGAAGAGCTTCTTCGCGGATGATCTCGCGCGCCTGACGCTTGGTCGCGACGAACAGGATGGTGCCTTTTTTGGCAGCCAGCTTGCTCACGTGCTTCAGCGCATCGTTGAACATCACGACGGTCTTTTCCAGGTTGATGATGTGGATCTTGTTGCGGTGACCGAAGATGAACGGTGCCATCTTGGGATTCCAGAAACGGGTCTGGTGTCCGAAATGGACACCGGCTTCCAGCATTTGACGCATAGTTACAGCCATGATTACTCCAATGTGTTAAGGGTTAAGTCCTCCACCCGTCAGCTTGACCCTTGCGGGCACCCCAACATGAACGGATGTGCGAATTATGTTCTCCGGCAGATGCCGATAAAACAGGGCGCGGATTGTAACCGAAACCGGCCCCGGACTCAAGGGAACGGCTGGATAACAATGCCGGACATAAAAAAAGCGGGGATCACTCCCCGCTTGAAGCCTGATCCCTTGATTCAGTTCTTTGCCGACCGCGACGGGAAACCCGCCAATTCGGTGGACATCTTCAGCGTGGCTATCACCACGGATTGCGTTCCCTGACCAGTGCCCGGTGCCGATACAAGCACAGCAGGTATCTTGAGCGCGCTTGGGGAGTGCGCCAATTTTGCCGCATCTTCCGCCGTCGCCACAGAACTTCCACCGGCCACCAGGAAACTCAGACTGAACACCATCGAAGCGGCCAGGGCGACTTGCGATACCCTGCTGATCAGACTGGTCTTGCGCAACTTCATCAACAACTGACCGGTCTCGATCTCGGATCTGATGCGCTCAAACTCTTTCTTCTCGAATGCGGTCAATTGACGATCCATCTCTTCGCGTGCCTGCATCGCCATGATCGTCTGTTCCTCGGCCTGTAATTTTTCGTTGGCGGCTTCTCTTGCCAGTATCTCGGCTTGGGCACGTTTTTGTTCGGCTTCTGCCGCGACCTGCTCGGCAGCGACCCGCGCTTCGATCTCTGCGGCTGTGCGGCGCTCCTGATCCAAGCGTGCCTTGATCACTTCTCCGGTACGGGATGCCTCGTCGCATTTCTGCTGTTCGATCTCAAGCTGTGCGGCCTCGACACGGATAAGCTCTTCCGCCATCTGTTTGTTCTTCAGCGCCACTGCCGCACGCTGGCGTGCCAGCACAGCGGCACGCGCCTCCGCCTGCAACGCCTCCTCGGCGACTTTGCTGGCATTCGCCTCGGACTCGCAGCGCACCCGGGCCATATTCAACGCACGCATCTCAAGATCCTCTCTTGATTTTGTGATCGCTATCGCGGCGGCAGCGGCCAGTACGTTTGCGGCCGCAGCCTCCTGCGCTCTCACTTCCATGGCGGCACGGGCGTTGTCCGCCTCGATGGCACGCAATTCGGTATCCATACGTTCGGTGATCGTCGCGATGGTCTTGTTTTCAGTGATAACCCGTTCTTCTGACAGGCGTTTCGCATTTTCTTCCAGTGCGGCACGCTGCGCTGCCGCCTCGGTCGCGCGCTGGTCGGCTTCGATACGCTGACGCTCTGCTTCGACGAGAGCTTTCTCGGCTGCCAAACGCTCTTCTTCCGCCAGGCATTCGACCACCATCAGATGGGCATGCTCTTCGGCCAGCTTCAGGCGTGCATTGATAGCATCCAGCTTCTTCTGCAGCTCCGTGCTTGCCTGCATATCGGCCTGTGCAACAGCGGTTTCGTCATCGCGGATCTGGGCATCCAAAGCAGCTCGCTCTGCGGACATCAGTTTCGCGTATTTCGCCATCTCGGCCTTTTGTTTGGCCATCTCAGCTTCTTCGTTCGCGGCCTCAATCGCTTCCGCTTCTGCATGCAACTGCAATTCGACGGCATGTGCGGCGCGCATCTCGGATTCGGCACGATGACGCGCCATCTCAATCAGTTCCCGCTCGGCCTGCAAACGGGTTTCTGCCGCTTGTTTGGCCTGCATCTCGGCAGCCAGATGATCGCGTGATTCCATTTCAGCCTGCTGCAACAAGACGTTCGCGGCCTCGCGCTCCTTGGCGGCAGCCTGCTCGGCTTCGACTCTGGCATTCAACAATGCCAGCATCTCTTGCTCGGCATGTAATTTGCGCTCCGCAGCA
This sequence comes from Gallionellaceae bacterium, assembly GCA_030823955.1. Lineage (GTDB taxonomy): Bacteria > Pseudomonadota > Gammaproteobacteria > Burkholderiales > Gallionellaceae > PALSA-1006. The sequence continues at coordinate 23,858 of JAVBYO010000034.1, read as the reverse complement.
AGACGCTCTTCCTGTTCCTTCTGTGCGCTCACCTTGGCCAATTCCGCAGCTTGCAACTCGGCAGAAACACGGGCGCGAGCATCAGCCTGCGCAGCTTGTTCGGTGCGGACACGCAGCTCGATTGCTTCTGCGACCTTATGTTCCTCTTCGGCACGCGCCTGCTCGGCGCGTTCGGCTTCAAGTGCGGCAGCGACCCGTTTCTGGACTTCGGCCAAAGCCAAGGTCTCCGCGCGGGAGCGGGCCTGATTCGCTTCCAACACGGTGGCTTCGGCCATCATCTTGGCCTTCACCAGCGCCAATACCTCTTTTTCCGCATTGAATTTATCCTGCGAGGTCTGCGCCAATATCGTTTCGGCACGGCTCTTTTCCTGCGCCAGCAAAGCCGCCTCATGATCCAGATTGGCCCGTTCCTCGACCAATGCGCGGATACGACGCTCTTCTTCCAGACGTTGTTCAAGTTCCGCCTGAGCCTGACGTTCCGCGGCCAGCTTGGCCTGGACGGCTTCGGCCAACAACTGTTCGGTCTTCAATTTAGCGTTGGCCGATTCGGCCAATTCGCGCTCCAGGCGCAGACGCGACTGCACTTCGGCGATCGTTTGTGCTTCGGCCCGGCTACGCGCCTCGATCTGTTCAGCCAATTCGTTTTCCTGTTGCACCTTGTTATGTGCAACAGCCCTGGCATGTGCTTCGGCACGGGCACGGGCCTGTATCGCGAGCTGCGCCTCGATCTCGGCCTCCATACGGTTACGTGTCTCCTGGATAGCCTCGGTTTCGGCACGATTCTCATCGGTCACCAAACGAATTTTCTTTTGAGCTGACATGATCTACCTCATTAGCGTTATATAACCAAGATTCTGGCCTGTCGCTAAGGTAGCAGCTTGGGGTTTCCGGCATGTGCCGAATAACGGTGGGAAAACCGGTCAATTCAACGGCATCAGCCCAGCCGCTACTGCCGTTCGCCAAGATGCGCTTATAATTCCGGCAGAAAACCAATGCGGATATCCGACTATGTCAGCATCAAAACTGAGCATTACCTCCCTTGTCCTGCCGGTCATGTTGGTTTGTGCCGCTGAATTGTGTACGACAACAGTCCAAGCCGAACCGAACGGCAGTTATTCATCTTTCAGCCTGTCTTACCGCAGCACGACTTTTTCCACCCCGATCTGTATCGGCACCGAATGTCATGCCGGGTTGGCCGGTCCAAGTATGGTGTATTCGTACCAGTTTGCACCCAACTTCGCTCTGGGACTTTCGGCCTCCTACCTGCAATCGACAGGCAGCACCTCCACGCTGAAGTCGACCGGCAGTTCGGTATTTTTGCAAACCATCGTCGATATGGGAGATCAGGTGGATGTGGGGGCTGTGCTGGCCCCGGTTTCCAGTTCGTTGCAGGCTTGTTCGACACTCACCTCGATCTGTAGTGTGACCGGAGACAGCGGTATCGATGTTGGAGTATTCGGCAAAGTATTTCTGGACGAGGGGCGCAGCAGTAGCATCGAATTGAGTTATGACGAGATCGTATACCGGCAAACGGCACGAACTTCCGTCATCGGCCTGTCTTTGGTGACAGTACTGGCCGACCATCACCGTTTGGCCCTGTATGCGGACCAGATAGAGGATATCAATGGGAATAACAGATCACACAATCTAGGCTACGGTTACAGCTACCTGTTCTGATTGGTGCTCGGTTGTGAGGTGCAGCCCCTAACCCGACAGCTCTTCGAATCGAAGCTATTCGCCTCCAGCCAGATTACCCCCCCGCTCCCTGAGTGCCGCCTCGAGCACCTGACGACCATCCCCGGTGAAGGTAATGAACTGCAACGGGACACGAAAGTGATCTTCTTCAGAAACGCCGATAGCATTCCGGCATTTGATCTCGATCTCTTTCCAGTCCTGGATCTTGTTGCCTCTGGGTATCCTGACCGCCAGAACCACTGGCTCGTGGCAATTCACCCTGTTTTCGGTGAACACGGTCGCGCCGGTCAGTGAGATGTCATGAGTGTGGCCGTGATACGCGACTTCCTGGCCATCGTGCCGTACCAGCAACACAACGTTCCAATAGACTACGCTGCCATGCATTTTATTCCCACTCGATGGTCGCGGGCGGCTTGCCGGAAATATCGTACACCACGCGATTGATGCCACGCACTTCGTTGATGATGCGGTTGGACACCTTGCCCAGCAGCTCATACGGCAGGTGCGCCCAGTGTGCGGTCATGAAGTCCTGTGTCTGTACCGCGCGCAAACTGACAACCCATTCGTAGGTACGGCCATCGCCCATCACGCCGACCGACTTCACCGGCAGGAACACCGTGAAAGCTTGGCTGGTCAGGTCATACCAGCTTTTGCCGCTGGCATCTTTGGTGTTGCGCAGCTCTTCGATGAAGATGGCATCGGCACGGCGCAACAACTCGGCGTATTCGCGCTTCACTTCGCCAAGGATACGGACACCCAAGCCTGGGCCGGGGAACGGGTGGCGATACACCATATCCGCCGGTAAACCCAGCGCCACACCGAGCTCGCGCACCTCATCTTTAAATAGTTCGCGTAACGGTTCCAGCAGTTTCAAGTGCATGGATTCCGGCAGGCCGCCAACGTTGTGGTGCGACTTGATGGTATGCGCCTTCTTGGTCTTGGAACCGGCTGACTCGATCACGTCCGGATAGATGGTGCCCTGCGCCAACCACTTGGCCTGTTTGAGCTTGGCCGATTCGCGCTGGAATACTTCGACGAATTCGCGCCCGATGATCTTGCGCTTCTGCTCCGGATCGGTGACACCGGCAAGGAACTTCAGGAATTCAACGCTGGCATCCACATGGATGACTTTCATCTTCAGGTTCTTGCCAAAGGTTTCCATCACCTGTTCACCTTCGTTCAGGCGCAACAGACCGTTGTCCACGAACACGCAGGTGAGCTGATCGCCGATGGCACGGTGGATGAGCGCTGCCGCCACGGAAGAATCCACGCCACCGGACAAGCCGAGGATGACCTCCTCGTCGCCCACCTGCGCCTTGATCTTCGCCACCGCCTCGGCGATGTAATCCGGCATGTTCCAGTCCTGACCGCAGCCGCAGATGTCGTGCACGAAGCGGCCGATGATGGCCTTGCCTTGGTGGGTATGGGTCACTTCGGGATGGAACTGCACCGCATAGAAGCGGCGTGCTTCATCCGCCATCGCCGCATACGGTGTGGCTTCATTGGAGGCGATGGCCGAGAAACCGGACGGCAAGGCCGTGACCTTGTCGCCGTGGCTCATCCACACATCAAGCAGGCCATGCCCTTGTGTATTGGTCTTATCCTGGATGCCGTCGAACAGCTTGGAATGCCCCTGCGCGCGGATCTCGGCATAACCGAACTCGCGCACCTTGCCAGACTCGACCTTGCCGCCCAGTTGCGCCGCCATGGTTTGCATGCCGTAGCAGATACCGAACACCGGCACGCCGAGTTCGAACACCACCTGCGGCGCTTTCGGTGTCTCGTCTTCGTACACCGAGTTCGGTCCGCCGGAAAGGATGATACCCGCCGGGTTGAAGGCGCGGATATCGGCCTCGCTCATATCCCACGGATGCAGTTCGCAATAGACATGTGTCTCGCGCACACGCCGTGCGATGAGTTGGGTGTACTGGGAACCGAAATCGAGGACGAGGATTTTTTTGTGCATGGTTAGAACCTGAGAAGGGTAAAGGGAGAAGAGAACGCGCCTGCGGCGCTCAAGGGACAAGCGGCTCCGGTTTTACCCTTCCCTCTTCCCCCCTTTCCCTTCCCGCAGTTAGTCGATATGGTAGTTAGGCGCTTCTTTGGTGATCTGCACATCATGCACATGAGATTCGCGGATCCCGGCAGCGGTGATCTGCACGAATTCCGCGCGCTCATGGACTGCCGCGATGCTCTCGCAGCCGAGGTAACCCATGCTGGCACGCAGACCGCCCATCAGTTGATGGATCACCGCCAGCACGCTGCCCTTGTACGGCACACGGCCCTCCACACCTTCGGGCACCAGCTTATCCTGGTTGCCTTCGTTGTCCTGGAAGTAACGGTCGCTACTGCCCTGCTGCATCGCCCCCAGGCTACCCATACCGCGGTAGGATTTATAGGAACGCCCCTGGAACAGTTCGATCTCGCCCGGTGCTTCTTCCGTACCGGCGAACAAGCCACCCAACATCACCACATGCGCCCCGGCAGCGATGGCCTTGGAGATATCACCGGAGAAACGCACGCCGCCGTCGGCGATCAACGGCACACCGGTTCCGCGCAGAGCCTCGGCCACGTTCTGGATCGCGGAGATCTGCGGCACACCGACACCGGCCACGATACGTGTGGTACAGATCGAGCCTGGGCCGATACCGACCTTGACCCCATCGGCACCGTGATCGATCAGCGCACGAGCTGCCGCACCGGTGGCGATGTTGCCGCCGATCACTTCTATCTTGGGAAAATTCTTCTTGACCCACTTCACACGATCCAGCACGCCCTGTGAATGACCGTGCGCCGTATCGACCACGATCACATCCACACCGGCTTCGGCCAGCAGCGTGACGCGCTCATCCGTACCCTCACCCACCCCGACCGCCGCACCGACGCGCAGACGGCCCTGTTCATCCTTGCAGGCATTGGGATGTTCGGTGGATTTCAGGATGTCTTTCACCGTCATCAGTCCGCGCAACTCGAACGCATCATTCACCACCAGCACACGTTCGATGCGGTGTTCATGCATCAGGCTGCGCGCCTCGTCCAGTTGTGCATTCTCTTTGACGGTGATGAGGCGTTCGCGCGGGGTCATGATGGCACGCACCGGCTGGTCCAGACGAGTCTCAAAACGCAGGTCGCGATTGGTCACGATGCCGACCAATTGGGCCCCCTGCACCACCGGCAAACCGGATATCTTGAATTTGCGCGTCAGATTGAGAACTTCACGCACCGTCATCTCGGGCGAGACCGTGACCGGGTCTTTCACCACACCGCTCTCGAAACGTTTCACCTTGGCGACCTCGCCAGCCTGGGCTTGCGAACTCATGTTTTTGTGTACGATACCGATGCCACCTTCCTGCGCCAGCGCAATCGCCAAGCGGGATTCTGTCACCGTATCCATCGCAGCCGACAACAAAGGGATGTTCAGCGCGATATTGCGGGTAAGTTGTGTACGCAGACTCACATCACGCGGCAACACGTTGGAATGAGCCGGAACCAGCAATACATCGTCGAAGGTAAGTGCTTTTTGAATGATGCGCATGAAATCTGTCCTCTGCAAAGCGCGCATTATATCAAAAGAATGCCCCCTGCCACTTCCGCTTCAACGACCGGAAGCTGCGACATCCGACGCGGGCCTGTGCCCGCCCCTCGCCACTCAATCGGCTTTTTTACTCTCCATCGCGGTGATGCGCTTCTGGGCCTCTTTGGCCAAAGCATGATCCGGATGTTTAGTGATCACTTCGGCATAACGCTTCTTCGCCTGTTCCTTGTCTTTCAGGTTTGCATCCGTGATATCCGCATTGGCGAATAACGCCTTAATCGCATCATTGCTGCCCGGCGTCAGTGCGATGATACGGTCGTTGATCTCCATCGCTGTTTTCCAATCCCTGAGCGTGAAGACCGCGATCCCTTCGGCAGTATTAAGTGCATCCAGGGCATCCTTGCCTTTGAATGTCTCCGATATCCTGATATGGCGTTCAACCGCTTTGGCCGGCTGACTGACCCGGCTCTGATAGATCTGCGCCATCGCACGCAGGCTGAGCAACACGATAGGATCGTCATTGTATTTGGCGACGATGGCATCGTAGGCCTTAAGCGCATTGGGATAATTGAATACCTCCTCTTCATACATCTTGGCCAGCGCGAGATGTCCGGACTTCGCTTCGGGCGAAGCGGGATACTGCTCGATCAATTGGGCATAGGTCTTGCCCGCACGGTCAAATTGTTTCAGCCCCTTGCGCTGCACGTTAGCCAGCGACAACAGACTGTCGGGACGCAAAGGACTGTCCGGATAGAACAGCAGCAACTTGTTGAAATGTGCGATGGCGATCTGGTCATCTGTCAATGCGGCCTGCTTGGCAAGGGCGTGCTCGATCACATCCTCATCAAGAAAATTGCGGTTACTCATCAGGAACAAGGCGCTTTCGGCAATCAATGCCGGAGCAAAAACCGGCTCGTTGACGGTCTTGCCGACATCCGCGAGGTAAGCCGCCAGTCGTTGGTCACGTTCGCCCTGCACCGCCCTGGCTTTTTGGGTCAAGTCTTTGATGGTGCCGGCCTGTTTCTTCAATTGGTCAGCGGCCAACTCCTTCAACTGCTTGTTCGCCTCGTTATGCCAGACCGAGTCGGGATAAGCCGCCAACAACATCAGCAGATCCACAGCCGCGGCCGGATATGCCTCCATACGACGATGCACCTGAGCCTTGAGATAAAACACCTCTGCCGTCTCCGGCAAATCCGGATGTCTGATGATGAAGTGATCCATGTTCAGTAACAGATCCAAATCGACCGGATAGACCGTGGTCGTAAACAGGCTGCTGAAGAAACCGCTGTTGCGCGAGGTGTCTTTCACTACCGCACGGAAGGACTCTATCTTTTGCAGGGCGATTTGGCCCCGCACCTTGTTCAATATATCCGCGTCCGTTTCAGGCGGCGGCGGAGGCGGCGGGGGGCAATCCGGCTTGGCTGGGGATACCTCCGCTACCGGTGTGGCGACTTCCGAATCAGGCTGAGGGGTATCGACAGCCGGCGCGTCGACCTGCGCCGCATCCGTGTTTGCCGCAGATACTTCCGTCTTTTCTGGCGCAGGAAGTTCGTTAGCCCAAGCCGCAGTCGCGGATAGCGTCACAATAACCAGCAATATCGGATACCGCATCTTGTTCCTCTCCTTAACAAACCCAGCATTTTGGCGGAATCCTAGCATAGATACTCCGTGCGCGAGGGACTGCCGACAGTAGCCCCCCGGCACCATAGCCGACCTTGGAAAAAGATCATCGCTCCGTTCGCCATCCTTTACAATGACCGAAAAAAACGCTTATCGGGAGAAGAACGATGTCAGAAAAGATCACCGCCGGCGGCACACATGCACACATGCCCGATCTGGCCTGGAGCCAAGTACGGGAAACCATGCTGATGCTGGAACTGGCCACCGCCCAGATCGAAGCCGCAATGACCGACAGCAATACCTCCATCGATGTATTGACGGACAGTTTCACCACCATGGCGGGTTATATGGGCATGATCAACGAGCGCTTGTCCACGCTGCCGGACGAGGGCGAGATCGGTGCGACCAAACGCGAGATGTCCGGGGCTGCGGAACATGTCACCGGCATGGTGATGCAGTCGATCATCGCGTTCCAATTCTATGACAAGATGTCCCAGCGCCTGTCGCATGTCATCCACAGCCTGGCGACACTCACCGATCTGGTCGGCGACCAACGCCGCATCTACAACCCGTCAGAGTGGGTGGTCTTGCAGGAAAAGATCCGTTCCAAATACACCACGGTGGAAGAAAAGGCGATGTTCGAGTCCGTGATGAAAGGTATGCCGGTCGCACAGGCATTGGAATTGTTCATGAGCGAGATGAAGGACAAAGGCAGCGACATCGACCTGTTCTGACCGGCCAAGGGGAGCCGGCCTGCCGCATTTGTTGTTAAGCCGGCAACACGCTCTCGTCGCGCATACGCAGTGCTTCTTCGATATCCACCGATACCACCTTGGATACCCCGCGCTCCTGCATGGTCACACCGATCAGTTGCTGCGCCATCTCCATGGCGATCTTGTTGTGGCTGATGAACACGAACTGGGTATGCACCGCCATCTTCTTGACCAGATTACACAGGCGTTCGGTATTGGTGTCATCCAGCGGCGCATCCACTTCGTCGAGCAGACAGAACGGTGCCGGATTGAGCTGGAACAGGGAGAACACCAGCGCGATGGCGGTGAGCGCCTTTTCGCCGCCGGAGAGCAGATGGATGGAAGAGTTCTTTTTGCCCGGAGGATGCGCCATCACCTGTACACCGCTGTCGAGGATCTCCTCACCGGTCAGCACCAGACGCGCATCACCGCCACCGAACAACACCGGGAACAGCTCGGCCAGATGGCGGTTCACTTCATCGTAGGTACCCATCAACAGGTCGCGCGACTCTTTGTCGATGCGGCGTATCGCCGCCTCCAGCGTCTCCATCGCCTCGTTCAGATCCTTGGCCTGCGCATCCAGATAAGCCTTGCGCTCCTGTGCCGCCTGCAACTCTTCCAGCGCGGCCAAGTTCACCGCACCGAGCGCGGCGATCCCTTCGCTCAAGCGGCTCAGCTCGGATTGCAGCACCGCCGGTCTGGCCGGGTTGGCTTCCAGATGAGCCAACAGCGGCGTCTCGTCCACCCCCTGCAACTGCTCCGCCCATTGTTCGAACTGTAGCCGCGCCTCCTGCTCTTTGAGGGTGATCTCGTTCACCTTTTCGCGCAAGGGATTGAGCCTCTGCTCGCACGACATGCGCTCCTGCTCCAGCCTGTTCAGCGTCAGTGTTGCATGTTCCAGCACGTTGCGCGCCTCGGCCAAAGCCTGCTCATGCACCTGACGCTGCTGCAACACCGTTTGCAATTGCTGCTGGTTCACATCGTCGGCCATATTGGCCAATTCGTGGCGGGTATGAGCCAAGGCCAGCTCCAACTGGGTCAGCGTCGTGACGCTGTGTTTGATGTTGTGATCCAGGTCTCCGATCTTGTCGACACAGGTCTTGGCAAAAAAGCGGGCCTCCTGCAATTCATGCTGCGCCTTTTGCGCACGTTCACGCTGCTCGCGCAACTGCACATCCTGGGTATAAGCATGCTGCCTGGCCTGCTCGGCGATCTCCTGATGTGTCGCCATGTCTTCACGCAACATCAGGATGCGCTCGGCGATCTCCTCCAGCTGGCGCTGCTCTTCGTTGGAACGGTCCGCCAACTCCCGCAACTCCTGCGAGATCTGCATGCGCCGCTCATAAGTGCGCTCGTTGGCCTGGGTCAACTTGAGTATCTGCATCTGCATGGCATGTTGCTTCTGCTGTAGATCGTTGACCGACCCCCGCAGCGGACCGATACGGTTTTCGATGCTCCGGTATGCCTCTTCCGCCTGCAACACCAGTTGCTTGCTCTGTTCCAAGGCGGCCAGCTGTTGCTCTGCTTCAAGTTGCAGCCCCTCGATCTCGCGCTGACGGGCCAATACTCCGTGCAATTGGCTATCCGGGGCATGGAACAACACGCTGTGTGCACCGACCAGATGCCCCTGTGCGGTCACCAGCCATGCCCCCGGCGGCAGTTCTGCACGCAGAGCCAAAGCCTGCGGCAGATCAGCCACGGCATACACCCCGGACAGCCAGTCTTGCACTACCGGCAGCGCCTGCGCATCCTCGCAACGCACATAGTCGACCAATGGCGTCAGCCCGGCATGGGCTGGTGCAGCGGCACTCCGCGCACCGTTGGCAGCGAAGACCGCCAGTTTGGCCGGAGGTACATCGCGCCAATTGGCGGTCTCCTCCAGACTGGACAAGGCCAGTGCGTTCAAACGCTCGCGCAATACCGCCTCCAGCGCATCTTCCCAGCCCTGCTCGATACGCACCGCCTGCCACAGACGCGGCGCATGCTCCAATTGATGCGTCGCCAACCAAGCGGAAAGATCCTTGTCGTTATCCAGCTTGCTCTGCAACTGCCCGAGTGCGGCCAAGCGCGCCTCCACCTGCCCCGCTTGGCGTTCGGCATCCTGTGCGGCGGCACGTTTAGTGCGCCGCTCAGCGTCGGCCAAAGGCAATTGTTCCTGTAGTTGCGCCAGCATCTCCTGCTGCGCCTCGAACTCCTGCTGCACTTCCGCGACCTGCTCCTGCACCTGTTGCAGCACCTCGTTATTCGGTTGCGGCAGATTGTCCTGCTCCAGCATCAGCTTGGATCTGCGCCCGCCCAACTGTTGCAGATTGCTTTGCACATGGCCGCGCTGTGTCTCGGCCAGCTGCAATTGCTGCTGCGCCAGCAACTGTTCGCGCTGCACGCTGTTGTGCTGTTCCTGCGCCGCACGTGCGCCGTCTTCCATGCGCGGCAACTTCTGCGCCTCGGTCTCAGCATGGCTCTCGCAGATCTCCACGCGCACCGCCGCCTCCTGCTGCTGTTGTTGCCAATGCGCCAGCAGTGATTGCAAGCCCTGCAACTGGCCGCGCTGCTGCTCGATCTGGCGCTCGCCGTTGGTGATCTGCTGCGCCATACGGTTGCGCTGTTCGTTCAGGAACGCGATCTGCTGTTCCAGACGCGACACTTCCGCATTGGTGGCATACAGATCTCCCTGTCTGGCATGCAGTGTGTCCGCCAGTGCGAAATGTTCGCTACGCGCCCCTTCCAGGCCATTCTCGACCTCGCGCAGCTTGGCGATCTCGGCTTCCAGTTCGTTCTTGGTCTTTTCGACTTGTTGCGCCAAACGTCCCCTGCGCGCCTCGGCCTCCTGTTTGTTGACCAGCCACAACAGGCGTTGGGCCTGCTCGCGGCCGGACTCCATATCCCGGTAACGTTTCGCCACCTCGGCCTGTTCGCCCAGATGCACCAGCTGTTTATCGAGCTCCTGCAGAATGTCGGAGACACGCAACAGATTGTCACGGGTATCGCCCAGACGCAGTTCGGTCTCGCGGCGGCGGTCGCGGTATTTGGATACCCCGGCGGCTTCTTCGAGGAACACTCTCAACTCTTCCGGCTTAGCCTCGATGATGCGCGAGATCATGCCCTGTTCGATGATGGCGTAGGCGCGTGCCCCCAAGCCCGTCCCGAGGAAGATATCGGTGACGTCTTTGCGTCGTACGTGCTGGTTGTTGATGAAATAACTGGAGTCGCCGTCGCGCTGCAACACGCGCTTGATGGATATCTCGGCATAACTGGACCACTGTCCGGCCGCCTTGCCCAAAGAATTGTCAAAGATCAGCTCGACACTGGCACGCGCCACCGGCTTGCGGTTGCCGGAACCGTTGAAGATGACATCCTGCATCGATTCGCCGCGCAACGCGGAGGCACGCGACTCGCCCAGCACCCAGCGCAACGCGTCGATGACATTGGACTTGCCGCAACCGTTCGGGCCGACGACGCCCACAAGCTGTCCGGGCAGCGCGATGTGCGTGGGATCGACAAAGGATTTGAATCCAGCAAGCTTGATATGGGATAGACGCAATTTGATCCGAGCTGACTCAGGCTAACGATATAATGCGCGCCATTCTAACCTAAGCCGGGCAACGTAACAAAATGAGTACACAACCCAACAAGACACTGGAGACCTTCCCCAATCCCCATCCCGGGCGCGACTACCATATCCACATGGAGATACCGGAGTTCACCTGCCTGTGCCCGAAGACCGGTCAGCCCGACTTCGCCACACTGATCCTGGATTACATCGCCGACGAACAGTGCGTCGAACTGAAGAGCCTCAAGCTGTATATGTGGTCGTTCCGCGACGAGGGGCACTTCCATGAAGATGTCACCAACCGCATCCTGGACGATCTGGCCGCTGCCACACGGCCGCGCTTCATGCGCCTCACAGCCAAGTTCTACGTACGCGGCGGGATCTTCACCAATGTTGTCGCGGAACACCGCAAACCCGGCTGGCTACCTGCGCCACGGGTAGAGCTCGGACAGTTCGATATCCAATCCAACACGCGCGGCTGATCCCTGCCACCGGAAACGGCCAGCCCTACTGCGCGTCCCGCGCCGGAACGTCGCGATAGAAGCGATAGGTGTTCTTGCCGCTCTGTTTGGCTAGGTACATCGCGTCGTCGGCCTGCTTGATAAGCACCTCGGAATCCTCCGAGGCGTCCGGATAGATGGAGATACCGATACTCCCGCCTACTTGGCAGTGCTGACCTTTCAACTCGAAGGGACGCGATAGTGCGACGATGATCTTGGTCGCCGCAAAAGCCGCATTCTCATCCGAACCGATCTCGTTCAGTACGAAGATGAATTCGTCCCCGCCCACTCGCGCCACAGTATCCGAACCCCGGATCGTGTCTTTCAGTCTCTGCGAGACCTCTTGCAACAACTGGTCACCCGCATCATGCCCCAGCGTGTCGTTGACTTTCTTAAAACCATCCAGATCGAGGAAAAGTACAGCGGTCCTGTACGCCTTGCGCTTGGACAGCGCAAGCGCATGCAGCAGACTATCCTGAAACAACGCCCGGTTCGGCAGATCGGTCAACAGGTCGTAATGTGCCAGATGCGCGATCTTTTCCTCGGCACGTTTGCGCTCGGTGATATCACGCACGATGCCGACGTAATAACGCTGCCCGGCCAACACCATCTCCGATGCCGACAACTCCATGGGAAATTGTTCGCCGTTCTTGCGGATGGCGGTCACTTCGCGCCCGCACACTCCCAATATTGTAGCTTTCCCCGTCTCCCGGTAACGCGCCAGATAACCGTCATGTTCACTTCGCACCGGCTCCGGCATCAGCATCTTCAGGTTCTTGCCGATGACCTCCTGCTGCGAATAGCCGAACACCTGTTCGGCAGCGGGATTGAATCCCTGTATCTCGCCGCCCTCGTTGATGGTGATGATGCCGTCCATCGCGTTATGGATGATGGCTTGCAGCTGGCTTTGGCTCTTCTCCAACTCCACCTTCATCTGTTTCAGATTGGTCACCATCTGCCAGAACAGCAGCACCTCGGAACCACTCGCTACCCGCTTGTGTTCACCGAACACCTTGCTGACCTCAAGCGCGATATCGTCGTTATGTGAGAGGTTATAAACGATACAGTCCGGATAATCTTTACAGGCCCGCAGTGCCTCAGAAGCATCCGTATAGGTTGGGATGCCGTGGCTTTGCGCCAGTTTGATGCCGGGTGCATCGGCATTGGGATCGACGATGGCCAGCACTTCGACCAGATTGTCCTCCTGAAACATCTCGAGCAGTGCCGACCCGCCGCGCCCCGCTCCGATGATAAGAACAGGATAACCCTGTGGTTTTTTATTCTTTTGCATCGTCATGCTTACCCCGTAAATGCCTGACTATTCCTAGCTTCCGACATGGTTCGCCACATGGAATGCCCCGTTTTTATTCTATAATCCCAGCACACAAATGTGGATATTACTTCAGCTTTTGTCCTTAAGCCACGAACTCCAGCGCATTCTGATCCGGATCACGGCAAAACAAGGCAGCCCGACCGGAACGACTCAGGGTATAAGACACCCCCGCCCGTTCCAGCGCAGTTATCAGCTTGGCTAGATCCTCAACGCCCAATGCGACATGGCGATCACGCCCGCCATGCACTGGACGCAACACACCGGCGTCCGGGTCTGGCAACACCATCAGATGGATCTGTTGCCCCGGTGCGATGTCGTACCACACTCCGTCGTAACCCATATCGGGCCGTTTGTGATCGCGCTGCAATCCCAGTACACCCTCGTAAAAGTCCCGTGCCCGCGACAAATCGCGCGTCAGGAAAGTGGCATGCTGGATACCGGTGATCATGCAACCTCGACCGGAACGACTTTGCCTGCCGCCGCTTTGGCGCGTGCCCTCGCCTCGTCGGTATCGCACCCCGTCGCCAGTGCCACTCCCATACGCCGCTTTTTGAACGCTTCCGGTTTGCCGAACAGACGGAGGTCGGCTCCCGCCACACGCAACGCCTCGTCGACTCCCTTGAAGGCGATTCCCTGTGCTTCCATCCCGCCATAGATCACGGCAGAGGCGCCTGCCTCGCGCAACGAAGTATCCACCGGCAGGCCGAGAATGGCGCGGGCATGCAGTTCGAATTCGTTGAAGCGTTGGGTACACATCGTCACCATGCCGGTATCGTGCGGCCGGGGACTGACCTCGGAGAACCACACCATATCGCCTTTGACAAACAGCTCGACACCGAACAGGCCCAGCCCGCCCAGATCATCGGTGACTTTCCTGGCGATATCACGCGCACGCTGCAAAGCGAGCGCACTCATCATCATCGGCTGCCAGCTCTCGATATAGTCGCCATGCACCTGCACATGGCCGATGGGTTCGCAGAAGTGCGTCTCAGTTTCGCCGTTTATCCCGACCGCGCGCACGGTGAGTTGCGTGATCTCGTAATCGAACGCGATGAACCCCTCGACGATCACCCGTCCCTGATTCACCCGCGAACCGCTGGCCGCGTAATCCCAAGCTGCCTGCACCTCGTCGGCATTATCGACTTTCGATTGCCCCTTGCCGGAAGACGACATCACCGGCTTGACGATGCAGGGATAACCGATCCCGCCGTCGATAGCGGCCTGCAATTCTTCCAGACTGCTCGCGAACTTGTACGGCGAGGTCGGCAGCCACAATGTCTCAGCCGCGAGTCGGCGAATACCCTCGCGGTTCATGGTGAGTTGCGCGGCGCGCGCGGTCGGGATGACACGCGCCCATCCTTGCTGTTCGATCTGCACCAGCATATCGGTGGCGATAGCTTCAATCTCCGGCACGATGATGTGCGGCTTCTCTTTTTCGATGAGTGCGCGCAGAGCCGCTCCATCCGCCATATTGATGACATGCGCACGGTGTGCCACCTGATGTCCCGGCGCATTCTCATACCTATCCACCGCGATGACCTCCACCCCCAGCCGTTGCAGCGCGATGATGACTTCTTTACCCAGCTCGCCGCTGCCCAGCAGCATGACCCTGGTGGCGGAAGGTGACAGCGGTGTACCGATGATAAGACTCATTTCTTGTTTTCCTGAATGTCCGAAGTGTGCATTTTGCCTGACAACAGGCTGGCTGAAACGATGAGCGCCGCACCCAACCAGTCCCGCAACTCCATCAGCTCGTCCGCGAGGAAATAAGATGTGATCGCGGCGACCACCAGCTCGAACAGGAACAGCACCACGGCACGGTTAGCCGTCATATGGGTGACGCCATATTGCACCGCGAACGCGGTCGCACACAACACGATCCCCATCAACACAATCATCAACCAGAACTGCGCGCTGATGACCGCCAACTGTACGGCGACATCACCCTGCCAGAGCAGAAACGGCAGTGTCAGCGCCGCCGTACCCAGCCAGATACTGAACGATTTCGTCTCCACGGAAAGATGCTCGGCCCGGCGCGAGGTGACGTTGGACAGGGCGAATCCCATGCCTGCGGAAAGTCCCAGCCACTCGGAGACATTTTGCGGCAGGGGCAGCCCCATACTCGGCTCCCACAACATCACCACCGCGCCGCTCAACGACAGCAGGACGACGAAATAACCGTAACGGTTGAGACGTTCGCCCAGCAACCAGAACGAGAACAGGATGGTCCACACCGGCGCAAGATAGAACAACAGCAGCACCCGCATCACCTCGCCGTGCAACATACCCAGCACATAACCGAGATTCGCCCAACCGGCACTCAGGATAAGCAACACCACCCAGCCGCCGAAAACCGAACGGTCGCGCCATACACGCGGCAGCATGAACACACCGAACGCCATCGCCAGCAGATAGGTGATCATGGTGGCCATCGCTCCCGAGAGGCCGACGTCCTGCAATACACGGTAGGGATACCAGATCAGTCCCCATACCAGCGCACCGCTCAACACACCGGCGACCGGCATCACATTTTGTTTTGTTGGCACTCGCCCGACCTTTATAATGCGCGCTGATTACAGCACGTCGTAAAACCGCAATGAACCCAGACTTGAATCAGCTGCAACCCTACCCGTTCCAAAAACTCGCCAAGCTGTTCGGCGCAGTCACGCCGAACAAAGAATTGAAAGCGATCAGCCTGCACATCGGCGAACCCAAACATGAGACACCGCGATTCATCAAAGACGCGCTGATCGCCGGGCTCGACGGACTGGCGAATTATCCCACAACCCTCGGCAGCGACGCGCTGCGTACCACCATCGCCAACTGGCTGACGCGCCGTTACGGCATCCCGACACCGGACGCGAAGACGCAAGTGTTGCCGGTGAACGGCAGCCGCGAGGCGTTGTTCTCCTTTGCGCAAGCCGTGATCGACCGCAGCAAGAATGATCCTGCCGTAATCTGCCCCAATCCGTTCTACCAGATCTACGAAGGCGCCGCTTTCCTCGCGGGGGCCACACCCTACTTCCTCAACACCTTGCCGGAAGACGATTACGCACTGAACTTCGCGCAATTGCCGGAAGCGGTATGGCAGCGTACACAACTAATCTATGTGTGCTCGCCGGGTAACCCCAATGGCCGGGTCATGCCACTGACGGAATGGAAGACATTGTTTGAGATGAGCGACCGTTACGGCTTCGTCATCGCCTCGGACGAATGTTATTCCGAGATCTATTTCGGTGAAGACAAGCCGCTGGGCGCGCTGCAAGCCGCACAGCAACTGGGCCGCGGCGATTACAAGAATCTGGTGGTATTCTCCAGCCTGTCGAAGCGCTCCAACGTGCCGGGCTTGCGCTCCGGCTTCGTCGCTGGCGATGCAAAAATTCTGGAGAAATTCGCGCTGTACCGCACCTACCACGGTTGCGCCATGAACCCCGCCGTGCAGGCCGCCACCATCGCCGCTTGGAACGACGAGGCACATGTCGCAGAGAACCGCCTTCTTTACACGGAAAAATTCGCCAAGGTCATCGCCATCCTCAGTCCCGTCCTGCCTGTGGCAAAGCCGGATGCCAGTTTCTACCTGTGGCTGCGAACCCCCATCGCCGACACGGCCTTCGCGCAGGCATTGCATCGCGACTATAATGTGTCCGTCTTACCGGGTAGCTTCCTTGCCCGCGAAGCGCACGGTATCAATCCCGGTGCGAACTTCATCCGCTTGGCGCTGGTCGCCGGTCTGGACGAGACTTTGGAAGCAGCACGACGCATCGCCGAATTCACATCAAAACTAAACTAGGAAATCACCATGCCGCAATTGCAAGCCATCATCGAAGAAGCCTTTGAACGCCGTGCCGACATCACCCCGCGCAATGTGGATGCGCAACTGAAGGAATCCATCAACACCGTCATCGAGTATCTCGATCAGGGCAAACTGCGCGTGGCCGAGAAGATCAACGGCGTATGGGTCACCCACCAGTGGATCAAGAAGGCCGTGCTGCTGTCTTTTCGCATTGAAGACAACGCCTTCATCAAGGGCGGCTTCACCAACTACTTCGACAAAGTGCCGTCCAAGTTCGCCGACTACAACTCAAAAGAATTCCGCGAAGGCGGCTTCCGCGTGGTGCCTCCTGCTGCCGCACGCCGTGGTGCCTACATCGCCAAGAACGTGGTGTTGATGCCGTCCTATTGCAACATCGGCGCTTACGTCGATGAAGGCACCATGGTGGACACCTGGGCCACCGTCGGCTCCTGCGCCCAGATCGGCAAAAACGTGCACCTTTCCGGCGGTGTCGGCATCGGCGGCGTGCTGGAACCGGTACAAGCCAACCCCACCATCATTGAAGACAACTGCTTCATCGGTGCCCGCTCGGAAGTGGTCGAAGGGGTGATCGTGGAAGAAGGCTCGGTCATCTCGATGGGTGTATTCATCGGTCAGAGCACCAAGATCCTCGACCGCGAGACTGGCGAGATCCACTTCGGTCGCGTACCGGCCGGTTCCGTGGTGGTCAGCGGCAGCATGCCTTCCAAAGACGGTTCATACAGCCTGTATTGCGCCGTGATCGTGAAGAAGGTGGATGCGAAGACGCTGGGCAAGACCGGTATCAACGAGTTGTTACGCGGTATCTAAAAAACAGGACTGAGGATTGAGGACTTAGAATTTAGAAAGTGCGGCCGCTCCGCTTCTAACTCAATCCTGATTCCTCAATCCTAACGCCTAGGAGAATCTCATGATCATCACGCCGTTGTTGCAACTGGCCGCCGAAAAGAAAGCCTCCGACCTGTTCTTCTCGGTCGGTGCACCGATCAATGTCAAGATCGACGGTATCGCCATGCCGGTCAATGCCCAGCTCCTGGATGCCGAGACCATCAAGCGCATTGCCTACGAGATGATGACGGAAACGCAGATCGCCGAGTTCGAGCTGAACATGGAGATGAACTTCTCCTTCCGCGTCCCCGAGATCGGCAATTTTCGCGTCAATATCTTCCGCCAGCGCGGTGATGTGGCGATGGTCATCCGTTATGTGCGCGGACAAATACAAGACATAGAAGACCTGAACCTGCCGCTGGTGCTCAAAGAGCTCATCATGGAAAAGCGCGGACTGGTACTGGTGGTCGGCGCGACCGGCTCCGGCAAATCCTCTTCCCTGGCGGCCATGCTCGAATACCGCAACGCCACCAAGAGCGGACACATCCTCACCATCGAAGACCCCATCGAATACATCTTCAAACACAACAAATCCATCGTCAACCAGCGCGAAGTCGGCACCGATACGATGGATTACGGCACCGCGCTGATCTCCGCCATGCGCGAAGCGCCCGATGTGCTGATGATCGGCGAGATACGCGACCGCGACACCCTGAAACACGCTCTGATCTTCGCGCAGACCGGCCATCTCTGCCTGTCCACGCTGCATGCCAACAACAGCTACCACGCGCTCAACCGCATCGTGAACTTCTTCCCCTACGATGCCCGCCAAAGCGTGTTGTCGGACCTCTCCATGTGCCTGCGCGCGGTGATCTCGCAGCGCCTGATCCGCAACAGCCAGGGCAAACTGGTGCCGGCGGTCGAGGTGTTGCTCAACTCGGCGCTCATCGCCGACCTGATCAAGAACGACGAGATCGACAAGATACGCGAGGCGATGGAGCAAAGTGTCTCCGCCGGTTCGCAAACCTTCGAACAGGCGTTGTACAAACTTTTCAAGGCCGGCCTCATCACCAAGGAAGAAGCCTTGCGCAACGCCGACTCGGCCAGCAACCTCTCCTCCCTGATCGACTATTCGCAAACCACCAAGATGAAAGCCTATGACCCGTCCGCACCCGCACAGGACGAGCCTCCCGCAAGTAATCCGGCGGCCGCAAAATTCGACACCATCAAACTGAATCTCGAATAACGCCATGAAGCTATATGGCATCCCCAACTGCGGCACGGTGAAAAAAGCGCGTGACTGGCTCGCGACGAACGGCATCGACTACGAATTCCATGACTTTAAGAAACAGGGCGTCACGGAAGCGCTGCTATCCGGCTGGATGAAGCAGATCGGCTGGCAAAAGCTGCTCAAGAAGACCGGGCCGACCTGGGGACAACTCCCCGATGCGGTAAAAACCTCGATCAAGGACGATGCCTCGGCGCTGGCACTGATGCTGGAGAAACCCAACGTCATCAAACGTCCGGTGTTGGAGCACAAAGGTAAAGTGCTGGCGACCGGATTCAGCGGGCAAGGAGATGAATACAAAAATCTGTTTGCCCGCCTCCCTCACCCCAACCCTCTCCCGCAAGCGGGCGAGGGAGCAAACGAATAACCACGATAGATTTGATTCCTGAAACCGACTACGAAGAACTGAAACTATGAGCAGCACACTGGATCTCGCCAAACAACTCATCTCACGCCGCTCCCTCACCCCGCTGGATGACGGCTGCCTGGATATCATCGGCACCCGTCTCACCGTGCAGGACTTTAAGCTGGAAAAGATGCGTCATGGCGAGGTGGACAATCTGTGGGCACGACGCGGCAACACCGCTCCCCTGATCTGTTTCGCCGGGCATACCGATGTCGTCCCCACCGGCCCGGCTGACAAATGGGACAGTCCGCCGTTCGAGCCGACTGTGCGCGACGGTATGTTGTACGGGCGCGGCGCGGCGGACATGAAAGGTTCCATTGCCGCCTTCGTCACCGCCGTCGAAAAATTCGTCGCCGAATACCCGCAGCACCACGGCTCTATCGCCCTGCTGCTCACCTCGGACGAGGAAGGTATCGCGGTGGACGGTACCGTGCGTGTGGTCGAAGCCTTGCAGGCGCGCAACGAAAAAATGGATTACTGTATTGTCGGCGAGCCGACCTGCGTGAGCAAACTGGGCGACACCATCAAGAATGGGCGGCGCGGCTCGCTGTCCGGCACACTCACCGTCAAAGGAGTGCAAGGCCACATCGCCTACCCGCATCTGGTAAAGAACCCTATCCATCTGGCGGCTCCGGCCATCGCCGAGTTGGCGGCGACCGAATGGGACAAAGGCAACGAATATTTTCCGCCGACCTCCTGGCAGATCTCCAACATTCGCGGCGGTACCGGTGCAACCAATGTGGTGCCGGGCACAGTCGAGATGTTGTTCAACTTCCGCCATTCCACTGCCAGCACCGTAGAAAGCCTGAAGTCACGCTTTCACGCCATCCTCGACAGACATGGCTTGCAATACGATCTGGAATGGGAAAACTCTTCCGGCAAACCCTACCTCACACCGCGCGGTGACATGGTGGATGCGGTCGCCGCCGCCATCCAGCAGGTAACGGGAGTAACAACGGAACTCTCCACCAGCGGCGGCACCTCGGACGGGCGTTTCATCGCCGACATCTGCCCGCAGGTGATCGAACTCGGTCCGCTCAATGCCACCATCCATAAACTCAACGAATGTGTATCCGTCGCCGATATGGAAGCCCTGTCCGAGATCTACCGGCTGACACTCATCAAACTCCTGGTGAAACACGCATGACTACCCTGCATCATTTCTCCGATACGGCGGAACTCGCCACCATCCGTGACTGGCTACGTTTTGCCGTCAGTGCCTTCAGCGAAAACAAATTAAGTTTCGGCCACGGCTCCGCCAGCGCCTACGATGAAGCCGCCTATCTCATCCTGCACACGCTGCACCTGCCCCTGGATACGCTGGAGCCTTTCCTCGATGCACGTCTCACCAACCACGAGAAAAAAGCACTGGGCGAACTGCTCAAACAGCGCGTGGAACAAAAAGTCCCCGCCGCCTATCTCACGCATGAAGCGTGGCTAGGGCCGCTTAAATTTTATGTAGACGAGCGCGTCATCGTGCCGCGTTCTTTCATTGCAGAACTGCTGCACCAAAGCCTGTTCCCCTGGGTCGAATCGGCGGACAACGTCGGCCACGTGCTGGATATGTGCACCGGCAGCGGCTGCCTCGCCATCCTCGCCGCGCATATCTTCCCCAATGCCGAGGTCGATGCCGTCGATCTATCTGGCGACGCGCTCGCCGTGGCGAAACGCAACGTCGACGACTACAGCCTGCAACAGCGCGTACACCTGATCGAGTCCAATTTGTACGCCAAACTCGGCGGCAAAAAATACGACATCATCATCAGCAACCCGCCCTATGTCGATGCCGCATCCGTCGCCGCCCTACCCGCCGAATACCTGCACGAACCCAAACTGGCACTCGGCAGTGGCCAGGACGGACTCGATGCCACACGCGAGATCCTCAAACAAGCCGCTGCCCACCTCAACCCCGGCGGCATACTGGTGGTCGAGATCGGCCACAACCGCGATGTGCTCGAAGCCGCTTACCCTGACTTGCCGTTCAACTGGCTGGATGTGGCGGCGGGTGACGAGTTTGTGTTTCTGCTGCATCGCGAAGACCTGATCTAAACGATGGCGGTAGATCACTACGAGAATTTCCCCGTTGCCTCTATCCTGCTGCCCAAGCATTTGCGCCGGGCAGTAGAAATCATTTACCACTTTGCGCGGCAGGCGGACGACTTCGCCGATGAAGGCGATATGCCGGATGCGGAGCGGCTGGCGAAGCTGGATGAGTTCCGCGTCGAATTGAATCGCATCGCCGCGCACGAAGCGCCGCTCACGCCGCTGTTCAATGACCTGGCCGCCATCGTCGAACAACACCGGCTACCGCTGCAACTGTTCCATGACCTGCTGGATGCCTTTTCGCAGGATGTAGTGAAGAAGCGCTACGAAAGTTTTGAGGAATTGCTCGACTATTGCCGCCGCTCGGCTAATCCGGTGGGACGTTTATTGTTGCACTTGTACGACGAAGCCTCCCCGACTAATCTGGCCTATTCCGATGCCATTTGCACTTCGCTGCAACTCATCAACTTCTGGCAGGACGTGAAAAAAGACATCGCCATTGACCGTATCTATCTGCCGCAAGACGAAATGGCTCGCTTCGGCGTGACGGAAGCCCACATTGCGGAAGGCCGTGTGGATGCGGCCTGGCAAAACTTGATGCAATTTCAAATTCAGCGTGCGCGCGCCATGATGCACAGCGGCAAACCGCTCGGCACCATCCTGAGCGGACGCATCGGCTTGGAGATGCGCCTTATCATCGCGGGCGGGTTGCGTATCCTCGCCAAACTGGATGACGTGCGTTACGACATGTTCAACAAACGTCCGGTATTACGTCCGTTCGACTGGGTTATCATGCTGTTCAAGAGCGCTCCTTTCAATTTTTAAATGACACCAGATCAATACTGCCAGGACAAGGCCGCCGCCAGCGGCTCCAGTTTTTACAACAGTTTCCGCTTCCTGCCGAAGGACAAACGCCGCGCCATCACCGCGCTGTATGCCTTCTGCCGCGAAGTGGACGATGTGGTGGACGAATGTTCCGATGCCGGAGTGGCGCGCACCACACTCGACTGGTGGCGCAGCGAAGTGGCAGCGATCTATTCCGGTCGCCCGCAACACCCCGTGGGACAAGCGCTGATCCCTATCGTCAAACAATACCGGCTGTCGCAGGAACATCTGCTGGAGATTATCGACGGCATGGAGATGGACTTGGATCGTCCGCGCTACGCCGACTTCAAAGCTTTGCAACTGTATTGTTACCGCGTCGCGTCGGTGGTCGGCCTGCTCACGGTGGAGATATTCGGCTACTCCGACCGCCAGACACTCAAATACGCACATGACCTCGGCATCGCTTTCCAGCTCACCAACATCATCCGTGACGTGGGGGAGGACGCCCGCCGCAACCGCATCTATCTGCCGCTGGACGAGATGCGGCAGTTCGGGGTCACCGAGGCGGATATCCTGGGTTCGCGCGAGAGCGAAGGCTTCCAAAAGCTGATGGCATTCCAAATCGAACGCGCCAGGCAATATTACCGTCAGGCACTTGCCCATCTGCCTGCCACGGACCGCAAATCGCAGCGCACCGGGCTCATCATGGCCGCGATCTATCAGGCTACACTGGACGAGGTGGTCAGCAGTGGCTGCCACGTACTGAAAGAACGGGTCTCACTCACGCCGACTTACAAGCTGTGGCTGGCAATCAAGGCATGGTGGCAGAATTGAAGTTTATTCCCCCTCCCCAACCCTCCCCCGGAGGGAGAGGGGGCAACCGTGATAAACAATTTATAAATCCTGCCATCATCGGTGGCGGTTACGCGGGTATGGCTGCCGCCGTCACACTTGCCGCACAAGGCATTCCGGTTACTGTCTTTGAATGCGCGAAACAACTGGGCGGA
The DNA here is from genome assembly GCA_030823955.1 of Gallionellaceae bacterium. Lineage (GTDB taxonomy): Bacteria > Pseudomonadota > Gammaproteobacteria > Burkholderiales > Gallionellaceae > PALSA-1006. Next base: position 662 of record JAVBYO010000034.1, on the reverse strand, counting down.
CGCGCACGCGGTGTACGCCACAACGATACACAGCTGGATAACGGCCAGCACATCCTGCTTGGCTGCTACCGCAACACACTCAAGCTGATCGAACAGGTTGGCGGCAATATCGCGCAAGACTTCCTGCGTTTACCGCTACAGCTCACCCTGCATCGGCGCTTCGAACTCAAAGCCCCGCATCTGCCCGCGCCGCTGCATTTACTCGTCGCCCTGCTCTCGGCGAAAGGTTTGTCGTGGACAGAGCACTTTCAGGCAGCGCGTTTCATGCTGTCCATGCGCCAGCTGAGATTCAAACTGACTCACGACATCAGCGCACTCGACTTGTTGCGTAGCCACGGACAGAACGAAAAACTCATCCGCCTAATGTGGGAACCAATTTGTATCTCGGCGCTGAACACGCCGACGCACAAAGCCTCCGCACAGGTATTGCTCAACGTACTGCGCGACAGTCTGAACGGCAGTTTTGCGGATAGCGAAATGCTGTTGCCAACCATAGACTTCTCCGCCTTGTTCCCGGAGCGCGCGGCAGAGTACGTGACGCGACACGGCGGCACGGTGCTCATTTCCTGCGGCGTGGAAGCCATCGTACCGCGCGACGACGGCATCGAACTCGTCACGACACAAGACACGCAACGCTTCAGCCACGTCATCTGCGCGGCCTC
>JAVBYO010000029.1 GCA_030823955.1 Gallionellaceae bacterium | reverse complement strand
TCACACAAAAGCCTAAGTAGTAAATGAACAAGGGAGACTTCGGTCTCCCTTGTTTTTTGTGCTGGATGATAAACAATACCCTTGCTATTCTGCGCTATTGCCAATGCGCTACAAGCAAGATCGTTTGCCGGGCGATAGAACTTCAGCGTTGCCTGAAATCGACTTTGTCACATGAAAGATAGCCTTGAATACCGGTATTGAACAGAATAAAACCATCGAAGTCTCAGCTGCCGTTCTGCAACGCTCGGACGGCTCGTTCCTTCTTGCGCAACGCCCTGCCGATAAAATCTGGGCTGGCTATTGGGAATTTCCCGGCGGTAAGGTCGAGCCGGGCGAAACGGCGCATCACGCTTTGGTGCGCGAGCTGCGTGAAGAGTTGGGTATCGAAGTGCAGACGGCCTATCCGTGGCTCACGCGAGTATTCACTTATCCGCATGCCACGGTGCGGCTGAGTTTCTTTCGCGTTACGGAGTGGACAGGCGAGATGCATCCGCATGAAGGGCAACAATTCTCTTGGCAACGTCCGACAGAGGTTTCCGTGAATCCTATCCTTCCCGCTAATGCGCCCATTCTGCGTGCGCTGGAATTGCCGTCGCTCTATGCCATCAGCAACGTCGCCGAGCTGGGTGTGGAGCCGTTTTTGGCGAGTCTGCAAGCCAAGCTGGATGCGGGTCTTCAGCTAGTGCAGTTGCGCGAAAAGCATCTGTCGCACGATGAATTACATGCGCTGGCGCTGCGCATGGTGGCGATGATGCAACCCTACGGGGCGAAGCTGATCGTGAATGCCGATGTGGAATTGGCACGCGGGATCGGTGCGGATGGTGTGCAGCTCACCGCTGCGCAAGTGGCGAGCCTGGACGAACGACCGGATGTGCCGTGGTGCGGGGCATCGTGCCACAGCGCCGAAGAGTTGCGTCGCGCCGAAGCCTTGGGGTGCGACTTCGCCTTGCTGTCGCCGGTGCTGCCGACTCAATCACATCCCGGCGAACCGACCTTGGGTTGGGAGAAGTTTGCGGTGTGTGTGTCGGGTTCGACGATCCCGGTGTATGCGTTGGGCGGGCTGAGCAACGACGATATGCACACGGCTTGGCAACGCGGCGCGCACGGCATCGCGCTGCTGCGTCAGGCCTGGGTTTCCTGATCGCCGGAGTCGCGCTCGCGTGTCTCCACGCGATATTCTTCATTCGCCCATTTGCCCAAATCGATCATCTTGCAGCGTTCGCAGCAGAACGGGCGGAAACGATTGGCGCTGTCCCATGCGTGTTCTTTGCCACACTGCGGACAGGCGACGATGGGTGGTTTCGGGGCGGGCATCACAGCGAGCAGAAGGTCAGATCGAACGGCACGTCGTTGTCGTAGAGGGAGGTCTTGGCCGCGTAGTCGGCTGTGACGAAGCGGATGTTCAAGGCGTATTTGTTGGCGCTGACTTCCGGGACACACGGCAAAGTCGCGTCGATGTTGACGATCAGCATCTGCGCGACTTTGCCCCCTTGCATCTGCTGGAAGCTGCCGCGAATGGCGGTGAAGCGATGGGTCTTGCCGCTCTCGCGTAATAACTTGAGGACGATGTTGAGGCTCTCGTGCAGGGGCAGCATGGGGTTGAGCCAGCCTTGCAGATATTCGCGCCGGGCTTCGGCGCTCTGGTGTTGCCAGTAGTGATAGGAAGGCAGGTCGAACTCGCAGACACCGCCGGGGATGCAGGCGCGCTGTTTGATGCCCATCAGCCATTCGTTGTCGCGCAGATGCTGGCCGATCTTGCCGTTCATAGCCAACAGGTCGGTACTGGCTCCGTCGATCTCGTTGAGGATGGCTTCCAGCGCACTTTCGGAGATGGCCGGATTGCTGTGCAGCGAGGCGAGAATCTTCTTTTGCCGTTCCAGTTCCTGCAACAGGTCGGATTTGAGATCGGCGCGCGCCGCGACTTCCAATATCTCGAACAACACGCCCAAAGCGGCATGATGGTCGAGGCTGTCATCGCGGATGATGAAACGTTCGATCCGGGTGAAGAGATCCTCCAGTCGCAACAGGGTGCGCACACGTTCATTCAGAGGAAACTCGTAACTAATCATCGAACAGTCAGAGAAGGGATAAATTTGGTTCGAAACGATATATGGAGTAGCTCATGCCGTCAATCGCTTCCCGCTGCTATCGCCAAATATTTTGCATGCAGGTGCGCGACCTGTCCGGCCAGTGTCGGCAGGTCGGCATCGTTGCAGAGGATGTCATCGGCCAAAGCCGCGCGTTGGGAGCGGCTCAGTTGCTGTGCCATGATGGACTGCACCTCGTCTCGGCTCATGCCGCTGCGCTGCATGGTGCGGGTGATCTGCTGATGTTCGGGGCAATCAACCAGCAGGGTGCGCCGTATGCTGTCCTGATAAGCCCGTGTCTCGAATAACAGGGGAACGACCAGCAGGGTGTAGGGCGCTGGGGTGGCCGTCTTGAGGCGTTGCCCGGCCAGCGTACGGATGGCCGGATGCAGGATAGCCTCGAGACGTTGCTTGGCGACCGCATCCGCAAAGATCAGGCTACGCATCTTGCCCCGCTCCAGCGCGCCGTCAGCATCGAGATAAGCGTCGCCGAAAGTGCTACGGATCGGATTGATGGCTGCGCCGCCGGTTTGGGTGAGTTCGCGCGACAAAACATCGGTGTCGATGATGCGGGCTCCCATTCCCTCGAACAGTCCGGCTACCGTACTTTTACCGCTGCCGATACCGCCGGTCAGGCCGATCACCAAATGTCCGTGTGATGCGCTCATGGCGCGGCGATGAATTGCAGGTAACTTTGGGTGAGCGTTGTACCCCAGAACAGGGCGATCAAACCGCCACCCGCGAGATAAGGGCCGAACGGGATGGGGATGTCGCGCCCATGTTTGGCGAACAGGATGAGGCTGATGCCGACCACGGCGCCAACCACGGAGGAGAGCAGGATGACCAGCGGCAACATCTGCCAGCCCAGCCAGGCACCGATGGCGGCGAGTAATTTGAAGTCACCATAACCCATGCCTTCCTTGCCGGTGGTGAGTTTGAACGCCCAGTACACGCTCCATAACACCAGATAGCCAGCAACGGCACCGATCACCGCGTCGCCCGGCGTGACATAGGTGTTGGACAGGTTGAGCAGCAAGCCCAGCCACAACAGCGGCAAGGTGATGTCATCGGGCAGCAGTTGGGTGTCAAGGTCGATACAAGTGAGTGCGATGAGTGCCCAGATGAACAGGATGGCAGTCACTCCGGCCAGGCCGAAACCGAAATGCCAGGCGGCATAGGCACTGAGTATGCCGCTGATAGCCTCCACGACAGGGTAACGTATGGAGATAGGGGCCAGACAACCTTTGCATTTGCCGCGCAACAGCAAGTAGCTGATGACCGGAATATTTTCCAGCGCGCTGATCTTGTGGCCGCAGTGCGGACACGCCGAGCGTGGTGCGAGCAGATTGTACGGGGCGGTTTGTTTGAGCGGGGTGCCGGACAGTTCCGCGCATTGCGCCTGCCAGCCGCGTTCCAGCATCCTGGGTAAGCGGTGGATGACGACGTTCAAAAAACTGCCGACAAGCAAGCCCAGCGTACCGCATACAACGATGAAAACAACAGGCTCCGATTGGAAAAGCAGGAATAGTTCGGTCATCACGGTTTTGCTGAGATTGAAAAAAAGCGCGGCGTGCGCCGCGCCTCCTGTTTATTTGAATGTTTAGCCGACAGCCTGACCCATCTTGAAGATCGGCAGATACATCGCCACCACCATGCCGCCGATCAGTGTTCCCAGTACCACCATGATGATCGGTTCCATCAGGCTGGAGAGTGCTTCCACCGCATCGTCCACTTCGGCTTCGTAGAAGTCCGCCACTTTCGACAACATACTGTCGATGGAGCCGGACTCTTCGCCGATGGCGACCATCTGCAACACCATGCTCGGGAATACGTTGGTGTTCTGCATGGAGACAGTGAGGCTGCTGCCCGACATCACCTCGCGTTGTATCGCTTTGGTGGCATCGAAATACACCGCATTACCGGATGCTCCGGCCACGGAATCGAACGCTTCCACCAGCGGCACACCCGCCGCGAACATGGTGGACAGGGTGCGTGTCCAGCGGGCGATGGTGGCTTTGCGCACCAGCGGGCCGAACACGGGGACTTTGAGCAGCAAACGATCCATCGCACGCTGCATCACTTTGCTGCGTTTCCAGGTGTAGAAGAACCAATAGCCGCCGCCGCCGATGGCACCGAAGATCGCCCACCACCAGGTGACGAAGAAGTCGGACATCGCCATCACCACCAGCGTCGGTGCGGGCAGGTCGGCACCGAAGTTCTTGAACATCTCCTTGAATGCGGGGATGACGAAGATCATGATGACCGCAGTGATGACAAAAGCGATGACGATGATAGAGATCGGGTAGAACAGCGCGGACTTGATCTTGCTTTTGATAGCCTGGATCTTTTCTTTGTAAGTAGCCAAACGATCCAGCAGACTGTCCAAGATACCGGCCTGTTCACCCGCGCCGATGAGGTTGCAGAACAGGTCGTCGAAGTAGAGCGGAAATTTGCGGAACGCCTGTTCCAGACTGCTGCCGGTCTCGACATCGGTCTTGATGTCGAGCAGCAGACGCGCGACTGCGGGGTTATCGTGGCCTTTGCCCACGATATCGAACGCTTGCAACAACGGCACGCCGGATTTCAGCATGGTGGCGAGCTGGCGGGTGAACAGCGTGACATCCTTCTCCGAAACGGAGCCGCCGCGGCCGGAACTCTTTTTGATCTTGGATACGGTGATGCCCTGACGACGCAGATGGGCGGAGACGCTGGCTTCGCCGGAGGAGCGCATCTCACCTTTGACGACTTTGCCGCCCTTGTCCTTGCCTTCCCAGCTATAAAGATGTTCTTTTGCTTTTTCTGTTTTGTGTGCAGTCGCCATTCTGTTTCCTCAACTCAAAGAGCCACGATCATGAGTGATTCGGATTATTAACAATTCTCCCCAATAAGCGGGATTGTAAAGGTTTTTTGCATCATGCTTGGCTTTGCACGCTTTGTAAAGCGGCTAGGGCGCAGCGGTTTTTTGCGGAACTACGAATATGCGCGCGACTTTCACCACACGATCCTGTGTCTGCATGATCTCGATCGGATAACCGCTGATCTTCAGGCTGGTTCCCGCTTCCGGGATATCTTCCAGATGTTCCAGGATCAGGCCGTTCAGGGTCTTGGCTCCGTCCAGCGGGAAATGTAAGCCCATCTTGCGGTTCAGGTCGCGCAGCAGGGTGCTACCCTCGATGAACAGACTGCCGTCTTCCTGGCGGAAGAATTTACCCGTCTGTGCCGGTGACTGGGTGGTGAAGTCGCCGACGATCTCTTCCAGGATGTTCTCCAGTGTGACCAGTCCCTGCAGTTCGCCGTATTCGTCCACGATCAGTCCGAGGCGCAACTGGCGTTCCTGGAAATGTTGCAACTGGGTGAGCAGGGTGGTGTTGGCCGGGATGAAATACGGTTCCTGCAATAACTCACGCAGGGCTTCGGCGCTGAACGTCTCCTGCTGCAACAGGGCGAGGGTCTTGCGTACATGCAGGATGCCGACGATATTGTTCAGTGCGTCTTCATACACCGGCAGTAGGGTATGGTGACAAGTCGCCAATTGCTGCTTCAGGACATCGGGATCGGCATGGATGTCGAGTGCCTCGATCTGACTGCGCGGGATCATCACGTCATCGACCTCGACCCGTTCCAGATCGACCAGATTGAGCAGCATCTTCTGGTGTTTGTGCGGCAGGAACTGCTCCGCTTCCAGCACCAGCATACGCACTTCTTCCAGGCTGACCTTCTGTTTGCTCTGGTCGGTCTGCACCTTGATACGCAACAGCGACAGAAAACCTTTGACGATGGCGCTGGCGATGGAGACGACCGGATGGAACAGGGTGATGAGCGGGGTGAGCAGGTAGCTGGAAGGCAGCGCGACCCGTTCCGGATAACTGGCCGCGATGACCTTGGGCATGATCTCGCTGAAGACCAGCAGGATAAAGGTGATGAGCAGTGTGCCGAGCAGCAGTGCCAGTTCGCTGGCACCGAACAGACGCATGATGACGATGTTGGTGATGGCCGCCGCCGCCACGTTGAGCAGGGTGTTGCCGAACAGGATGGAGCCGAGCAGTTTGTCCACCTTGGACAGCAGGCGGCCGGTGAGTTTGGCGCTACGGTTGCCCTTGCGTATCAGGTGGTTCAGGCGATGGCGGTTGATGGCCATCATGCTGGTCTCTGCCGCCGAGAACCATGCGCCGAAGATCAGCAGCAACAGCAGAATTCCGAGCAGTGCATCTAAAGAAAGTGTGTCCAAATCGGGATGTTACCGGAATGAAAGGGGTGAAATGGTGGGTGAGTGCGACATCGCTGTCAAGCCGCGCGGCGGTGCGCGTATATCATCAGCAGGACACCGGCGAGGATCATCGGCAGACTCAGCCACTGTCCCATGCTGACACCGAGAGTCATCAGGCCGAAGATGCCGTCATCCGGTGTGCGCGTGAATTCGGCCAGGAAACGGAAACAGCCGTAGGCGGCGATGGCCAGTCCGAGCACGGCACCAGCCGGACGCGGCTGGCGCGAATACAACCACAGCACTGTGAACAATAGGACGCCTTCCAGAGCGAATTCGTATAACTGAGAGGGATGGCGCGGCAAGCCGTCCACGTTCGGGAAAACCATGCCCCACGGCATATCGGTCGGGCGCCCCCACAGTTCGCCGTTGATGAAGTTGCCGATACGCCCGAACGCCAGCCCCGGCGGCGTGAGTGGCGCGATGAAATCCATCAGCGCGAGCCAGCCGATGTGGCGGCTGCGCGCGAATATTGCCATCGCCACCAGTACGCCGAGGAAACCGCCGTGGAAAGACATGCCGCCTTCCCATACGGCGAGGATCTTTTCCGGATGTGAAAAATAATAATCGGGGTTGTAGAACAACACCTCGCCCAGCCGCCCGCCAAGGATCACACCCAACACGCCATAGAACAACAGGTCATCGAGAAATTTGTCGTCCCAGCCGGGTTGGTTCCGTGCGTGCAGACGCTTTCTGCCCAGCCAGATGAAGGCGGCGAACCCGAGCAGATACATCAGCCCGTACCAGTGGATGCCGAAGGAGCCGAGGTGGATGGCGACAGGGTCGAATTGCGGATGAACGAGCATGGGGCGAATCGGTTAGAATTGAGCGGTAGATTATACGTGTATCACCATTACATTAGAGAGACATCATGCCTGCTTATCGTTCCCGCACCTCCACCCATGGCCGCAACATGGCCGGCGCCCGCTCCCTGTGGCGCGCCACAGGCATGACCGAAGGCGACTTCGGCAAGCCCATCATCGCCATCGCCAACTCTTTCACCCAGTTCGTGCCCGGCCACGTGCACCTCAAGGATATGGGGCAACTGGTGGCGCGCGAGATCGAAAAGGCGGGCGGCATCGCCAAGGAGTTCAATACCATCGCCATCGACGACGGCATCGCGATGGGACATGACGGCATGCTGTATTCGCTGCCTTCGCGCGACTTGATCGCCGATTCGGTGGAATACATGGTGAACGCGCACTGCGCCGACGCGCTGGTGTGTATCTCCAATTGCGACAAGATCACGCCCGGCATGCTGATGGCCGCGATGCGCCTGAACATCCCGGTGGTGTTCGTTTCCGGCGGGCCTATGGAGGCGGGCAAGGTCAACTGGCAGGGCAAGATCAAAGGTCTCGATCTGGTGGATGCCATGGTCGCTGCCGCCGACAGCCGTATAAGCGACGCAGAAGTGGATGCCATCGAGCGTTCCGCTTGTCCGACCTGCGGTTCTTGCTCCGGTATGTTCACTGCCAATTCGATGAATTGTCTAACAGAAGCACTGGGATTGTCTTTGCCCGGCAATGGTTCGCTGGTGGCGACACATGCCGAACGCAAGCAACTGTTCCTGCGCGCCGGACGTTTGATCGTCGATCTGTGCAAGCGTTACTACGAACTGGACGACGCATCGATATTGCCGCGCAGCATCGCGACCTTTGCTGCGTTCGAGAACGCAATGACGCTGGACATCGCTATGGGCGGTTCGACCAACACCGTACTGCACCTGCTGGCCATCGCGCGCGAAGCCGAGGTGAATTTCACTATGAAGGATATGGATAGGTTGTCGCGCCATGTGCCGACCTTGTGCAAGGTCGCACCGTCTTCCGAATATCACATGGAGGATGTGCATCGCGCGGGCGGTATCGTCGCCATCCTCGGTGAGCTGGATCGTGCCGGGCTGTTGCACGGCGAAGTCGGCTCTGTGCACAGCAAGAATTTGCGCGAAGGTCTCAAGCAGTGGGACATCACGCTGAGCAAAGACGAAGAGGTGAAGAAGTTCTACCGTGCCGCTCCCGGCGGTATTGTCACCACCATCGCGTTCTCGCAATCCATGCTGTATCCCGAGCTGGATGCCGACCGAGCCAAGGGCTGCATTCGCGACCAGGCACACGCTTATTCTCAGGACGGCGGGCTGGCGGTGTTACACGGCAACATCGCCTTGGACGGCTGCATCGTGAAGACAGCGGGTGTGGACGAGAGCATCCTCAAATTCAGCGGACGTGCGCGCGTGTTCGAGAGCCAAGATGCAGCGACGGCAGGCATTCTGGCCGACCAGATCGTGGCGGGCGATGTGGTCATCATCCGTTACGAAGGTCCGAAAGGCGGCCCCGGCATGCAGGAGATGTTGTATCCGACCTCGTATCTGAAATCGAAAGGGCTGGGCAAAGCCTGTGCCTTGCTCACTGACGGACGCTTCTCCGGCGGTACTTCGGGCTTGAGCATCGGCCATGCTTCGCCGGAAGCAGCCAGCGGCGGTGCCATCGGACTGGTGCAGGAGGGCGACCGTATCGAGATCGACATCCCCAATCGCACCATCAATCTGGCGATCTCCGATGCAGAACTGGCACAACGTCGTGCCGCAATGGAAGCCAAAGGCAAGCTGGCTTGGAAGCCGACTGCCGAGCGTCCGCGTAAGGTGTCGGCGGCGTTGCGTGCCTACGCTGCAATGGTGACCTCGGCTGACAAGGGGGCTGTTCGCGATGTCTCGCAAGTGGAGAAATAATGCGGCAGCGTAGGGCACTGCTACCGGGTCGCATCTCCACTGTCGTGGAGCCACTGCTCCGCCGTCCGCAGGCCGATGCCTTCATGGTGACCAGCGCCGACAAGGGTGCAGTGCGCGACGTGTCGCAAGTGGAAAAATAAGCGAGTAGGCAGATAAAGGGACGATGATGGAAGCCATACTGATTGCAAATCCCAAGGGCGGCAGCGGCAAGACTACGCTGAGTACCAATATTGCCGGGTATCTGGCCTCGACCGGCAAACATGTGGCGATGCTCGATCTGGACAGGCAGAAATCGGCCAGTCTGTGGCTGGCGCAGCGTGACAGTGACTTGCCCATCATCTGGCCTATGCAGGGACAGCGGGAGCAGGCCGATGTGCTGGTGATCGACTCACCTGCGGGGTTGCATGGCAAGAACTTGGAGCATGCGATCAAACTGGTGCAAAAGATTATTGTGCCCATCGCGCCCTCGCTGTTCGATATCCAGGCCAGTTACGACTTCTTGCATGCGCTGAGTGAGGAAAAGGCGGCGCGCAAAGGCCGGGTGCAGATCGGTGTAGTGGGGATGCGGATGGCCCCGCGTACCCGTGCCGCTGTGACACTGGAACAGTTCCTCGCGCAACTTGATGTGCCGGTGCTGGGGTATCTGCGCGAGGCGCAGGTGTATGTGAATGCGGCGTTCGAGGGCAAGAGCATCTTCGACTTGCCGCCGCATCTGGCCGAGCAGGATGTCGCACAATGGTCAGACCTGACCCAGTGGCTGGAGGGCAGTTGAGAAAGTGTCCTTTGGGGGAGTTGCAAAGTTGATGGAGTTGTTTAGAATGCGTGCGGGGTAACAATTCCCAAACTTTAGCGAAGTCCAAATCTATTAGGGAGAGACTATGAAATCTATTTTGGTTAGCATGATTGCTGCAGCAGGTCTGATGGTTGCTGGTTCCGCACTGGCGACTGACATGCCGGCTGTTGCAAAGAAGAACAACTGCACCGCTTGCCACGCTGTGGACAAGAAGGTGGTTGGTCCGGCTTGGAAGGCAGTTGCTGACAAGTACAAGGGCAATGCAGCAGCTTGGGACGGTGTTGCTACCAAAGTTAAGAAGGGTGGCTCGGGTGCTTGGGGTTCCATGCCTATGCCGGCAAATCCTAAAGTCAGCGATGCAGATATGGCTGAGATCATCGCCTTCATCAAAGGCCTGTAATTTCGCCTGATGTAAATGAAGAAGCCGGCGCAAGCCGGCTTTTTTATTGCCCAAAATTGACAAGCAACAGGGGGCTACGGATAATCCCGCAGTCCTTTTACCATCGGGTTTTCATGATGTCATTCAATAAGCCAGCCTTGCTCCTCGCCTTGTGTCCGATCTTTCTGCTCGCTGCCTGCGGCAAAACGGAGACTTCCGCGCCGCAGGCGGGAGATGCCGCCGAGCTGGTGGTCAAGATCGGTGCCTCGGCACCGCTTACCGGGCCACAGGCCCATATCGGCAAGGACAATGAATACGGCACACGTATGGCTATCGAGGATGCCAATGCCAAAGGGCTGACCATCGCGGGCAAGAAAGTTCGTTTCGAATTGCTGAGTGAGGACGACCAGTCCGATCCCAAGGCGGCGACCATCGTGGCGCAGAAACTGGTGGATGCAAAAGTGAACGGTGTCATCGGGCATCTCAATTCCGGCACCAGCATCCCCGCCGCGCGCATCTACAGCGATAACGGCATTCCCCAGATCGCGCCATCGGCGACCGCCGTGGCCTATACCGCGCAAGGTTACAAGACCGCGTTTCGCGTGATGGCCAACGATGCGCAGCAGGGCAAGGTGCTGGGCGAGTTCGCCAGCAACAAGCTGGGCGCGAAGAAGATCGCCGTGTTGGATGACCGTACCGCCTACGGCCAGGGTATCGCCGACGAATTCGTGAAGTCGGCTCAGGCCAGCGGTGCACAGATCGTCGCGCGTGAATACACCACCGACAAGGCGGTTGATTTTGCGGCCGTGTTGACTTCCATCAAAGGCAAACAACCCGACCTGATCTTTTTCGGCGGCATGGACCCGCAGGGTTCTCCCATGGTCAAACAGCTGCGTGCCTTGGGTATGAAGACCCAGTTCATGATGGGGGATGGCGGTTACACGCCGAAGTTCATCGACAACGCGGGCGGTGCTGCCGAGGGCACGTATGCTTCTTTGCCCGGAGTGCCGCTGGACAAGATGCCGAGCGGGCGCGATTTCGCCACGCGTTATGAAGCACAGTTCAAACAACCCATCCAGCTCTATGCGCCGTATTGCTACGATGCGGTGAATGTGATGATCGCCGCGATGCAAAAAGCCGATTCCGCCGAACCGGCCAAGTATCTGCCGCTGCTGGGCGCGGTGGTGCATGACGGCGTGACCGCCAAGATCGCATTCGACGCGAAGGGCGACTTGAAAGGCGGCGCGGTCACCCTGTATCAAGTGCGCCAGGCCAAGTGGCAGGCAGTCGAGACCATGGGCGGCGCGGCGCCGTGATGCAACACAGTAAAACCCGAAGCGACACCGCGTGTGTCGCTTTTTCTTTGTAGGTCCCCGTGGATATTTTCCTCCAGCAACTCATCAACGGTCTGGTGCAGGGCAGCGTGTATGCGCTGGTCGCGCTCGGTTACACCATGGTGTACGGCATCCTCGGTCTGATCAATTTCGCCCACGGCGAAGTGGTGATGGTCGGTGCCATGGTGGCGCTCACGGCGTTGCAGGCATTGTTGGCGGCGGCGTTCGCGCCCGTGCTGGCGGTGTTGTTCAGTCTGATGTTGGCGGTCGCGGCCTGTATGGCGCTGGGCTACGGCATTGAACGTATCGCCTACCGCCCCTTGCGCAACGCGCCGCGGCTCGCGCCGCTCATCACCGCCATCGGTGTGTCCATCGTGTTGCAGAATCTGGCGATGATGATCTGGGGACGCGAATACCATGCGTTTCCCCTGCCGTTCAACAATGGTCTGCATGAAATGGGCGGCGCGATCATCACCGATGTGCAGATCGTGATCGTGCTGGTGGCACTGGTGATGATGGCCGGGCTGATGGGGGTGGTACACCGCACACGCATGGGGCGCGCCATGCGTGCCGTGGCCGAGAATCCGTCCGCCGCCGCGCTGATGGGGGTGGACATCAACCGCGTCATCTCCGCCACCTTCATGCTGGGTTCCGCACTCGCTGCCGTGGCCGGACTCATGGTCAGCGCCAACTACGGCATCGTGCATTACTACATGGGCTTCATGCTCGGGCTGAAAGCCTTTACCGCCGCAGTGCTGGGTGGCATCGGCAACCTGCGCGGCGCGATGCTGGGCGGGGTGTTGCTGGGACTGATCGAAAGTCTGGGAGCGGGTTACATCGGCGATCTCAGCGGTGGTTTTCTCGGCAGCCATTATCAGGATGTGTTCGCCTTCTTTGTATTGATCGCGGTGCTGGTGTTGCGGCCTTCCGGCCTGCTGGGTGAACGTGTGGCGGAGCGCGCATGAAGCTGCATCGTCCCGCAAACCGGCACTTGTTGTTGGCACTCGCGCTGCTGGTGTTGCCTTTCGTGATCGACGCACTGTTCGGCCACGGCTGGGTGCGTATCGCCGATTTCGCGCTGCTCTACATCATGCTGGCACTGGGACTGAACATCGTGGTCGGTTATGCCGGGTTGCTGGATCTCGGCTACATCGCGTTCTTTGCGGTTGGTGCTTACACCTATGCTTTGCTCGGCTCGCCGCAGTTCGGCCTGCATTGGCCGATGTATGTGGTGCTGCCGCTGGGCGCGCTGTTCGCCTGTTTCTTCGGTGTATTGCTCGGTGCGCCCACCCTGCGCCTGCGCGGCGATTATCTGGCTATCGTCACGCTGGGCTTTGGCGAGATCATCCGCATCTTTATGAACAACCTGAATGCGCCGGTGAACATCACCAACGGCCCGCAGGGCATCAGCAGTATCGATCCCCTGCATGTCGGTACATTTTCCTTTGCTGGCCAGCATGAGTTGTTCGGTATCGGTTTTTCCAGTGTGCACCAGCATTATTACCTGTTCCTTGCCTTCACCTTGCTGGTGGCCTTCGTCTCATTGCGCCTGCAACACTCGCGTATCGGGCGCGCCTGGATGGCGATACGCGAAGACGAAGTGGCGGCCAACGCGATGGGGATCAATACGCGCAATATCAAGCTGCTCGCCTTTGCCATGGGCGCGACGTTCGGCGGCATCTCCGGCGGATTGTTCGCGGGCTTTCAGGGCTTCGTCAGTCCGGAGAGTTTCAGTCTGATGGAATCCATCATGGTGCTGTGTATGGTGGTGCTGGGCGGCATGGGTAATATCACCGGCGTGGTGTTGGGCGGCGTGTTGCTGGTGGTGTTGCCGGAAGTCTTTCGCCACGGCGCGGGGCCGTTGCAGCAAGCTTTGTTCGGCAAGATCGTGGTCGATCCGGAAAGCCTGCGCATGCTGATGTTCGGCCTTGCGCTGATACTGGTGATGCTCTGGCGACCCGCCGGATTGTGGCCCTCCACACAACGCCGCCGCGAATTGATGCCGGATGAGAGTGTGGCGCAGCAGGAACAGGATACGGTGTATGACTCAGCCAAATGACATGCTGCTGAACCTGGCCGGTGTGTGCAAACATTTTGGCGGCCTCGCGGCTTTATCCGGAGTGTCGCTGCACATCAAACGCGGCGAGATATACGGCCTCATCGGGCCGAACGGCGCGGGTAAAACCACACTGTTCAACGTCATCACCGGCTTGTATCAGCTAGACGAAGGCACGTTCAACTTTGACGGCAGCGACTATGCGTGTTGCAAGCCACACGTGCTGGCACAGGCCGGTATCGCGCGTACCTTCCAGAATATCCGCCTGTTCGCCAATATGAGCGCGCTGGAGAACGTGATGGTCGGCCGTCACCTGCGCACTCGTTCCGGCATTTGGGGCGCACTTACCCGCAACCGTGCCGCACGTGTCGAAGAGCAGGCCATTGAGGAACGCGCGCACGAATTACTGCGTTATGTCGGTATCCACAGACCCTCCAATACGCTGGCGAAAAACCTTTCCTACGGCGAGCAGCGCAGACTGGAGATCGCCCGCGCACTGGCGACCGAGCCGAAATTGTTGGCGCTGGACGAGCCTGCTGCCGGTATGAACGCCACCGAGACCGAGAGTCTGAAAGAGCTGATGAAAAAGATCCGCGCCAGCGGTATCACCGTGCTGCTCATCGAACACGATGTAAAACTCATCATGGGCTTGTGCGACCGTGTGGCCGTGCTGGACTACGGCAAGAAGATCGCCGAAGGTGTGCCGGAGCAAGTGCGTAACGATGCCGCCGTGATCGCCGCGTATCTGGGAACCGACTCCCCTCGCCCGCACGCGGGAGAGGGGCAGGGGGTGAGGGTAAGCGAATGACACAGATCCCACTTCTCGAAGTCGAACACCTCAAAGTCAACTACGGCGGTATCCATGCGCTGAAAGGCATAGACCTGCATATCGCACCAGGCGAACTAGTCGCGCTCATCGGCAGCAATGGCGCAGGCAAGAGCACCACACTCAAAGCGCTGGCCGGATTGCAGCATTGCAGCGCGGGCAAGTTGCACTACGAAGGCCACTCGCTACACCACATGCCCGCACACCAGCGCGTGAGCGCAGGCTTGGCACTGGTGCCTGAAGGGCGCGGCATCTTCGCGCGCCTGACCGTGGCGGAGAACCTGCACATGGGCGCGTATACCCGCAACGATGACGAGATCGAAGCCGATCTGGAGCGCATGTATACCCTGTTCCCGCGTCTGGCCGAACGCTGTGCTCAGCTTGCCGGTACCCTCTCCGGCGGCGAACAGCAAATGGTGGCGATGGCACGCGCCCTGATGAGCCGTCCGAAACTATTGATGCTGGACGAACCCAGCATGGGACTCGCACCGATGATGGTGGCGAAGATATTTGAAACCATCCGCGATATTTCAGCGCAAGGTGTTTCCATTCTGTTAGTTGAGCAAAATGCCAAACTCGCGCTTGAGGCCGCGCAACGCGGTTATGTGCTGGAGAGCGGGGCGATCACTTTGTCGGGTGCTGCGGGCGAGTTGTTGGGGAGTGATGCGGTGCAGAGGGCGTATTTGGGAGCGTAGGAGTTCCCTCTCCCTCCGGGGGAGGGTTAGGGTGGGGGAGCATTTGTTGTATTTCCACTCATCTTAAAACCAACACCGTCGGGGGTTGCCCGACAGCAAGTTACTTTCTTTTGCTTCGCCAAAAAGAAAGTAACCAAAGAAAAGGCGACCCCGGTTTGCCGCCCACTTCGTGGGTTCCCTGCGTTGCTCGTCTAGTCAGGCGGCTGCGGAACTCGCGCTACGCGCTCAGACAGTCCTCGCCGAAATCCCCTGACCAGCCTGCGCTACTCGGCGGCGCACAGGGGAGGAAAAACAAAAATTCAAAACCTCCGCGTGAGCACTTCGTGCCCACGCTACCTAACTGCTCTCGCTATGGCTTCGGTTACCTCTACCGGAAATTCATTTGCAGGAATTGAGTCATCAAATATCCAGTTGAAATAGGACATGATCAAATCCGCTAAAGTTGGAAAAATGTAATAGTTTGTCCCAATTGAAATTCCAAAATGAGGTCCGAAATAGAAAGAATAAAAGGAGCTTTCAAATCCAGAATGATGAACGGTATCAACAACTCTTTTTTCAGAGTTAGCCTTATCCAACACCATGTGTTTATTGCCGTTTGCAAGGTCTTTAATTGCTCTCACAATTTGCTGCATCTCCTTTGGTGCTTTTCCCCTTTTGTCATTGGCTAATTTAGGGCGCATTCCTTTATCTTTGCTCAGCCAATCATCGTTCAAATGATAGGCGGTGATAATGAAGTTCAATATGTCATATTTTTCTTTGTATTGCGAAGCAACAAGGCGACCATGCTCAAACTTGAGCTTGTCGTACCAGTCATGGCAATTACTTATCCCAAAATAAAGTGTTCTATTTTCAGTCATCGGTATATGTACTCCAAGCTTAAATGTGCTGGATTCATTTTAACTATGGTGAGCAACTTGTTGCTCACCATAGGGTTTTGATTTTCACTTTTCTCTCCCCTGTGCGCCGCCGAGTAGCGGAGGCTGGTCAGGGGATTTCGGCGAGGACTGTTTGAGCACGTGGCCGCGTAGCGGATCGTGCGAGTTCCGCAGCCGCCTGGCCAGTCGAGCAACGCAGGGGACCCACGAAGTGGGCGGCGCACTGGGGGCGACTTCTTTTGGTTACTTTTCTTGGCAAGACAAGAAAAGTAACTAGCTGTCGGGCTACCCCCGACGGTGTTGTCGTTTCAAGAGAGCAACATCAACTCTCTACAACACCTTCCACAACAACTTCCCCGCCAACCCGATCAACATCACCGCAAACAATTTCCTCAGCATCGCCACATTGGTGCGATGCGCTATCTTCGCGCCTAGCGGCGCGGTGATGACGCTGATGACCGCGCAACCCAGCATGGCGGGCAGGTAGACGTAGCCCAAGTTGGGTGCGGGAAGGTTCGTCGTATGCAGGCCGGTGGTGATGTAGCCTATCGTGCCGCCGACGGCGATGGGGAAACCGATGGCGGAGGCAGTGCCGATGGCGTGGCGTATCGGGACGTTGCACCAGAGCAGGAACGGGACGGTAAGGGTGCCGCCGCCGACCGAGACCAGTGTGCTGATCCATCCGGTGACGGTTCCCATCAGGGTCATGCCCGCGCTGCCGGGCAGTTGGCGTGCGGCGTGCGGTTGCACGTCGAGCAATATCTGTATCGCGGCGAAACACATGAACAGCGCGAAAAAGAGGGTCAGGTAATACGGCGAGATGCTGGCGGCAACGAGTGAGCCGATGGTGGTGCCGAGCAGGATGCCGGGAGTGATGTGGAGTACAACTTGCCAGTTCACCGCGCCGTGCTGGTGGTGTTTGCGCATGCTGGCGATGGAGGTGAACAGGATGACGGCCATGGCGCTGCCCAGTGCCAAGTGCATGGCATGTTCAGCCGGGAAGTGTTGCGCCTCGAACAGCATCAGCAACACGGGAACCAATACGGTGCCGCCCCCGATGCCAAACATACCACCGAGGAATCCGGCGATTGCGCCTAGTAGTAGATAGGCGGCAATCCACTCCATCAGTTCTTCGCCAGTCTTGTGGTGATGAATCTCCACTCCGCCGGATCGAGTGGCGTGATGGATAAGCGATTCCCTCTTTGCAGTGTGCGCATGTTCTCCAGTTCGGGATGGCGCTTCAGTTCTTCGATGGAGATGAGTGCGATCTTCTTCACCAGTTGCACATCGACATTGAACCAGCGCGGTGTCTCCTGCGTGGCTTTGGCATCGAAGTATTTACTCTTCTTGTCGAACTGGGTGGCATCGGGGTAGGCGGCGCTGCTGACCTGTGCGATGCCCGCGATGCCGGGTTCTTTGCAGTTGGAATGATAGAACAACACGCCGTCGCCGACCTGCATCTGGTCGCGCATGAAGTTGCGCGCCTGATAGTTGCGCACGCCGTACCACGCCACGCTCTGGTTCGTCATATCGGCCAGATCGTCGATGCTGACATCGGAAGGTTCCGATTTCATTAACCAATATCTCATGTTTCGCGTTCGCAAATAAAAAGTGCGATCCGGGAGGATCGCACTGGAATAAAGCCCCCGCCTGTGCCGTTGACTCAATGTCTTGAACCTGGGTTCAAGTGGGTCGGTTCCCGGCCACATCAGGTGCATCCACGAAGGACGCTCACAACAGTGGTTTGAATGGGGCGCAACCTAAGCGTTAGCTCATTGGTTCAAAGAATTATGAATCTCACGAACACCGCAGGGACAACTCATAAAACCGTTCAGAATAACTTGTCCTGATCTGCCAACGCTTCGTCGACAGTTGCCTGCATAGCTTGCATTCTACGCTTGTAATCGCCCATATCAACCCCTCCGCCCAAACGGGTGGAAAGAAATTCGTGGGCGATGTTGAGGGCAGCCA
The DNA here is from genome assembly GCA_030823955.1 of Gallionellaceae bacterium. GTDB lineage: Bacteria > Pseudomonadota > Gammaproteobacteria > Burkholderiales > Gallionellaceae > PALSA-1006. Next base: position 40,035 of record JAVBYO010000029.1, on the reverse strand, counting down.
TGATGGCGATGCGTTCTACCGAGGCGATCTTCCCGGCATCGCGAATCTCGCGCATCTTCTTGTCGAGATATGCGACGGCTTCCAGCAGTTCCGCTTTTTCATCGTCGGGGCAGGCGACGCGGAATTCGCGGTCAAGTATCTTAACGTCCAGCGCATCCACTTTTTTAGCGCTCATGATTTTTCGTCGGGGAGTTTGGCCAGGATGTGCTCCAGGCGGGAGGTGGCACTATTGACCTTGTCTTCGCTCAGGCGCGCACGGCTGAGTGCTTCGGCCAGATCCTGACGCAGTTGATGGTTTTCGGCACGCATGCGCTTGGTCAGTTGCACCAGTTGCGCGAGTTTGCCCTCCAATATGTTCAATTCACCTTGCATGGTGCGCACTATAGTTTAGAAAATCCTGTCGAGTCAAATGGTAACAAAGGGTTGTGCAAGTGTTTTGGTGATGGGGAGGGCCTCTGTTACAATGCTAATCACTTCAAGGTGCTGCGTGGTTCGCGTCACGCGGTTAAACGGGAAACAGGTGTGATGCCTGTGCTGCCCCCGCAACGGTAAGCAAGTGAGGATGTGTCGATAAGCCACTGTGAGCGATCATGGGAAGGCGGCAGATCAAGACTTGTGAGCCCGGATACCGGCCAGGGAGTTCAGTTGGGAAGTGCTGCGGGAGGCGCACGGACGACGGGATATCCTGCCCCTGTCTTCTTTCGCTTCCGCCTCACTTCCTGTTTTGTAACGCCTCAACGGGGTCGCTTGGGGCTTTTTCAGGAAAATCAAATGAAGCAAAAACAATTTATCGCCGTACTGCTGTGTGTGGTCACACCTTTGGCGTATGCGGCAAATACAGAGATGCTCGACGAAGTGGTGGTTACCGCCACGCGTGTGGAGCAACCACTCAAACAGTCGCTGGTGCATACCACGCTGATAGATCAACAAGACATTCAGGCCTCGCAAGCGGCGGATGTGCCGACTTTGTTGAAGAGTCTCGCCGGGCTGGAGATATATCAAAGCGGAGGCATCGGCAAACAAAGCAGCCTGTTCATGCGCGGGAGTAATTCCAGTCATACCTTGGTGCTGGTGGACGGGGTGCGTATCAATTCCGCCACGACCGGAGCAACGGCACTCGACCAGATCATGCTGGATCAGGTCGAGCGTATCGAGGTGGTGCGCGGCAACGTCAGCAGCATGTATGGTTCAGAAGCCATCGGCGGTGTGGTGCAGATATTCACCAAGCGGGGCAAGGGGGCGCCGTCGTTCAATGTCAGTGGCGGGGCGGGTTCTAACAGCACGCGCAGGGCTTCCGCAGGGTTCGGTGGCGAGACTGGTGATACGGCGTTTAATGTACAGCTCTCGAAATTCAAGAGTGACGGCATATCGGCGATCAAGCCCAGTATCGTTACCTCGGTCAATCCCGATGCGGATGGTTACGACAACACCAGCGTGTCGGCCAATGTGCGCCAGACATTGGCTGCCGATCACAGCGTTTCCGCTTCATGGTTGCAGAGTCTGGGCGATGTCCAATATGACAGTTCGTCCGCTCGTGCATCGGATGTCAATACCAGCACGTCTGTGCTGCGCAAATTCTCGCTGGTATCGGATAACCGCTTCGCCGAAGCATGGTCGAGCAAGGTGCAATGGGCGAGCGGCGAGGATGAATACAAAAGTTATCTCAATGGGGTGACGGCTTCGAGTTTGCGTACCAACAATAGTCAGTTGGTCTGGCAGAACACGGTGACGCTGGCTTCCGGCGGCAGTTTGTTGCTTGGGGTGGAGCGCCTTGATCAGCGTGTGACCAGCACAACGGTCTATTCCAAAGTGGAGCGGCAAGTGGATTCTCTGCTGGCTGGTTACACCGGAACCTATGCCGCGCAGCAGGTGCAGTTGAACTTGCGCCAAGATCATTATTCCGATTTTGGTACGGCCTCGACCGGGGCGTTCGGGTACGGTTATGCCGTGAGCGATGCTTGGCGTGTGAATGCCGGAATCAGTACGGCCTATAAGGCGCCGACGTTCACCGATCTGTACGGACCCGCCAGTTGGGGTAGCAATGCTAGGCTCAATCCGGAACGCTCAAATAACCGGGAGGTTGGGGTGCAATATGTCGCAGATGCGCACCGTCTGAACGTGGTGTATTTCGACAACCATATCACCGATCTGATCGCTGCCAATAGTTCATGGATATTGCAGAATCTGAATGCGGCGCGTATTGACGGAGTGGAAGTGAATTACGCGGTGCGATCTGACGAGACCATGTTCAAAGCGGCGCTGACCCAGCAGAACCCGCGCGATGAACAGACCGGGCTGGTGTTGTTGCGCCGCGCAAAGTTTTTCTCCAATGTTGGGCTCTCACGGCAGATTGGCCAGTGGAAGGTTGGCGGAGAATGGCAGCATAGTGGCGAGCGGGTGGACTACGACATCAATACCTTTGCCCGTACGACACTGGTCGCATACGACGTGATAAATGTCAGTGCCGGTTATAACGTGGATAAACATCTGGCGGTGTCGTTGCGTGTGGATAATCTGTTCGATCAGGATTATATGTTGGCGCACGGATACAACACGCTGGGACGCACCCTGTTCATCGGGCTGAGTTACCAGTGATAAGCAAGGGGCGCAGAAGACGCTGTTTCGTCTTTTGTGCCCCTTGCTTTTCTGTTAGAGTTCCAGCTGCCTACTAATTCTGAAATACACACTTTAGGAGTATTTATGAAAACAATACAAACTCGTTCATGGCTGGTGATAGCCGGTCTGATGCTGGTGATGGCGCTGACCCGATTCAATCATTTCGGCTCTGCGTTCGCTCTGCCGGATGCCTCGTGGGCGCTGTTTTTTCTGGGTGGACTGTATCTGGCGCGACTTTCCGGCGCTGGCTGGGTGCTGGCCGCTCTATTGTTGGAAGCGGCGCTGGTCGATTATTACGCCATCGCGGGGCAGGGTATCAGTGACTGGTGTGTCAGCAATGCCTACGGTTTCCTGGCGTTCGCTTATGCCGCGTTATGGTTTGCCGGGCGCTGGTTTGCACCGCGCCACACGTTGACCGGCAGGAATCTGCCCGCTGTATTCGTGGTGGCGGCGGTCGCGAGTGTCACCGCATTCGTGCTCTCCAATGCCAGCTTCTTCCTGTTCTCCGGGCGTTATGCCGATATGGGCGCGCTTGAATACGCCTCGCGTGTGCAGCAATACCTCGGTTCCTATGTCGCGGTGACGTTGTTATATGTCGGGTGTGTGATCGCGGCACATATGCTTTTTGTCCTCTTGAAAGGCAAGGCGCGTAGCGGTTCTCATGTCATCTGAAGTCGTAGCGGGCTAAAGGAGCGGGGAAGAGTGTGGCTACAGCTTTGCATATGACGTCTTTCCAGCTTTACGCCAGACTGCTCGGTTACGTTAAGCCTTATTGGCGCGCTTTCGCCGCATCCATTTTTGGCATGGCCGTGAGCGCAGCCACCGAGCCGCTTTTGCCGATGATGCTAAAGCCATTTCTAGATGGCACTTTCGTGCATAAAGACGACGCGGTGATGCGTTGGGCACCCGCGCTGATTCTGCTGGTGTTCTTTGTGCGGGGAGTATCCGGTTTTCTTGGCTCTTATGCGATTCATTGGGTGGGCAACAAGCTGGTGATGGATCTGCGCAATGAGATGTTCGCCAAGCTGATGTCGCTGCCTACCCGTTTTTACGATGATCATGCCACAGGGGCGTTGATCTCGAAGATCACCTACGATGTGACCCAAGTGACGGCTGCGGCCACTAGCGTGCTGACGATTGTGGTCAGGGATTCGATTATCATCATCGGATTGTTGGGATGGCTGTTTTATCTGGATTGGAAGTTGACGTTGATCTCATTGGTTGTCACTCCGATCGTTGCTGTTGTTATATATATCATCAATAACCGCTTACGTACTTCAAGTCGCGACACTCAGCTTGCGATGGGGAGTATCACCCAGGTCATCGAAGAAAGCGTCACTGCACACAAGGTTGTCAAATTGTTTGGCGGACAGCAGTATGAGCAAGAACGGTTTCATGGCGAAGTCAATTGGGTTCGGCGACACATGATGAAACAGGCTGTTGCGGCATTGGCGAATGTGCCGATCGTACAGATGGTTGCGGCGATCGCCCTGTCTCTTATCATCTATCTGGCCATCGGACGTGCGCAAAGTGATACATCCACAGTGGGGGGGTTTTTGTCGTTTGTTGCGGCGATGTTGATGTTAACGGCCCCTTTGAAACGGCTTACCAGTGTCAATGAGTTCATTCAGCGGGGATTGGCTGCATCTGAAAGCGTTTTTGACTTGATCGATACCCCTAGCGAGATAGATAAAGGAACTGTGACTATTGAACTTGCCAAAGGCAATCTTGCCTTCGAACATGTGAGTCTTTCCTACCAGTCCGATGACCGTATGGCTTTGCACGACATCTGTCTCGATATCCCGGCAGGACAATCGGTGGCGCTGGTCGGGGCATCCGGCAGCGGCAAGAGCACCATGGCCAATCTGGTGCCGCGTTTCTATCTGCCGAGCAGCGGACGTATCACTTTGGACGGGCACGATCTGTCCGAACTCACGCTGGCCAGTCTGCGCGCCAACATCGCACTGGTTAGTCAGGAGGTGGTGTTGTTCAACGACACCATCGCGGCCAATATCACTTACGGACAGATGCGCGCAGTGCCGGAAGCCGAGATCATTGCCGCTGCACAAGCTGCCCATGCGATGGAGTTCATCCGCGAACTGCCGGAGGGCTTGAACACACTGGTGGGGGAAAAAGGCGTGCGCCTGTCCGGCGGCCAGCGCCAGCGCATCGCCATCGCGCGCGCCATCCTCAAGAACGCACCGGTATTGATTCTGGACGAAGCAACTTCGGCTTTGGACAGCGAGTCCGAGCGCCATGTGCAGGCGGCATTGGAGACGTTGATGCAGGGACGCACCACACTGGTTATTGCACACCGTCTTTCCACCATCGAAAAGGCCGACCGCATCGTGGTACTGCAAAAAGGGCGCATCGTCGAGACCGGGACGCATTACGAATTATTGGACAGGAACGGTGTCTACGCACAACTGCATCACATTCAGTTCGAACGGCAGGGTGCAGAGCAAGAAAAATCGCCGAATTGAGTTGACAGCCGTGCCTCATCTCGCTAAATTCAATTCCCAGCATTTCAGTCAACTAAATATCAACCCTTCAAGGAGACCATCATGGCAGTTCTGGTAGGCAAGGCAGCGCCCGATTTCACCGCGACCGCAGTATTGGGCAACAACGAAATCACCGACATCACCTTTTCCAAAGTCACCAAAGGCAAATATGCCGTGGTGTTCTTCTATCCGCTGGATTTCACCTTCGTGTGCCCGTCTGAGCTGATCGCGTTCAACCATCGTCTGGACGAGTTCAAGAAACGCAACGTCGAAGTATTGGGCGTATCCATAGACTCGCAGTTCAGCCACTTGGCATGGAAGAACACTCCGGTGGAAAAGGGCGGGATCGGCAATGTCGGCTACACGCTGGTGGCGGATGTGAAGCACGAAATTTGCAAGGCTTATGATGTCGAGTCCGACGGCGGCGTCGCGTTCCGCGGTTCTTTCCTCATCGACCGTGCCGGCGTAGTGCGTCACCAAGTCGTGAATGACCTGCCGCTGGGCCGCAACATCGACGAAATGATCCGTATGATCGATGCTTTGCAATTCACCGAAGAGCATGGCGAAGTCTGTCCGGCTGGCTGGAACAAGGGTAAAGCCGGTATGAACGCATCTCCCGAAGGTGTGGCGAAGTATCTGGCCTCACACGCCAAAGAGCTGTAAGCGGCAAGTGGTCCGTGCAAAAGGCTCCTGCGGGAGCCTTTTGTTATTGGAGCGCAGGGTTGCAACATTGCCGCACATTCTGCAATATCCGTCCTAGATGTTTTCCCTTTCCCCCAGACAAATTTACCGCATCCTCGGATATCCGAACTGCTGGTGGCTGCTGGCGATGATGTTCTTGTCGCCGGTGTGCACCCATGCGGAGCCGCAGCCTGTCATAGATGCTGCTCTGTTGGCTACTCCTGCCGAGTCACTTCCTGCGGCTGCATCCGCAGTGGAGGAAATATCTGCTCCTGTTGTCGAAGAGCCGCCGTCATCCAATTTCGTCGATCCGTTCATCAACACGCCCAGAGACTATGTGTCGAAAACATTCGTCGCTCTGGTCAGCCGTATCGACACTTTTTTCGGCAACAACAGCAACTTTCAAGAGAGCAACAACAGTGTGATCCAGTACGACATCATGCGTATCTACGACCGCAACGGCGTCAATAATGTCGCACCGTCTTTTCGTGCCAAGATCCATCTGCCCGGTGTACAGGACCGTTTTTACCAATGGCAGAAACGTCTGCATCTGATGTTGGAAAGTAATCCGGACAAAAATCCCAGCCTACCCGGAGAAAAGAACCAGCAATCGAGAGCTTCTTTGTTCCGTGAGCTGGCCACGCCGGACAGTTACGGTGCTGCGTTGCGCCTGGAGACCGACGAGAACAGCCCCTGGCGCTTTAGCGCCGATACCGGCCTGAAGCTGGAAAACAATGAGCTGATCCGACCATTCCTGCGCTCACGGGCCAGTTATACGACGCAGGCCGGTATGGTCCAGCTCAAAATCGCCGAATCGATATACTGGTTCGACACGACCGGTTTGGGCGAGAGCACCCAATTCGATGCGGACCGCCGCTTGAGTGAATCTGTGTTGTTGCGTGCCACCAGTGCGGCGACCTGGTTGAAAAATACGCTGAATTTCGATCTGCGCCAGGATCTGTCGCTCTATCACACGTTTAATGACAGCACCTCGTTCCTGTATCAGCTCAGCGCAGTAGGGGTGAGCCGACCACAGCCGGAGCTGTCGGAATACGTGGCGCTGTTGTTGTGTCGCCAGCGTATTCATCGCGACTGGGTGTTTCTCGAGCTCAGCCCCCAACTGCATTATCCCAAGACGAATGATTATCAGCTCGATGCGCAGTTCATCATGCGACTGGAAGTGCTGTTCTCGAAGTGAGCCAGTCTGATCCTGCGCGCGGAGTGCTTGATGCGTGGTAAGTTGATTTACAATTTGCGGAATTTTTATAGACGGACGGAGTCTTGCCATGTTGATCTGGTTCATCGTGATTTACCTGATGTTCTCCGTGGGAATTGGCCTGTACGCCTCCACGCGGGTGCATAACGCGAAGGACTTTGCCGTGGCGGGACGCCACCTGCCGCTGCCGATGGTCACCGCGACCGTGTTCGCCACTTGGTTCGGTGCGGAAACTGTGCTGGGGATATCGGCCACTTTCGTGGAGGAGGGGCTGCATGGCGTGGTCGCCGATCCGTTCGGTGCCAGTTTGTGTCTGATCCTGGCGGGTTTGTTCTTCGCCAACAAACTGTACCGCATGAATCTGCTGACTATCGGCGATTATTACCGGGCGCGTTATAGCCGCCCGGTCGAGCTGATCACCAGTATCTGTATCGTCATCTCCTATCTCGGCTGGGTTTCGGCACAGATCATGGCACTGGGGCTGGTGTTCAATGTGGTCAGCGGCGGCGAAGTCAGCCGCGAAGCCGGTATGGTGATCGGAGCCTCCATCGTGCTGACTTACACCATGTTCGGCGGCATGTGGTCGGTGGCGCTGCTGGATATTGTGCAGATGACGGTGATCATGGCCGGTATGTTGTTCATCGCCTATCTCGTAAGCGAACAGACCGGTGGCGTGGCAGCTGTTGTGGCACATGCCGATGCGGCGGGCAAACTCGATTTCTGGCCGCGTGGAGATTACACCCAATGGGTCCCGTTCATCGGGGCCTGGGTCACCATGATGCTGGGATCTATCCCGCAGCAGGACGTATTTCAGCGCATCACCTCGGCCAAGAACGAAAAGACCGCAGTACGCGGTTCGGTGTTGGGCGGTTCGCTGTATTTCGTGTTCGCTTTTGTGCCGATGTTCCTGGCGTATTCCGCAACGCTGATCGACCCGCAGGTATTCGGTAGTCTGCTGGCGGAGGATTCGCAACTGATCCTGCCCACCCTGATCCTGCAACACACGCCGGTGTTCGCCCAGGTCATCTTCTTCGGTGCGTTGCTGGCGGCCATCATGAGCTGCTCGTCCGCAACCCTGCTGGCTCCGTCGGTCACCTTCACCGAAAACATCCTCAAGCATTTTCTGGTGAAAAACATGACCGACCGGCAGTTGCTGCGCGCCATGCGTATCGTGCTGGTATGTTTCGGGATGCTGGTGCTGGGGGTGGCGTTGAACGCCGAAGTGAGTATCTTCAAGATGGTGGAGAACGCCTACAAGATCACACTGGTCGCGGCTTTCACGCCGCTGGCCTTTGGGCTGTATTGGAAACGTGCGAATAATCAGGGCGCCATGCTGGCTATTGTGCTGGGTCTGTCGAGCTGGATATTGCTGGAGGTGTTCGAGATCGGCGGCATCTGGCCACCGCAATTGGTCGGTTTGCTGATGAGTATGTTCGGCATGGTGGTCGGTTCGCTGCTGCCCAATATCATCGGCAAACCGTTGCCGCAAGAGCCGGAGCATGCGTATCTGCATCACCATGCCGCCAGCCAGACGGAGCACGTCGCCGCTCCGCTGCATGAGCATCGCCGCGAATAAAGCTGAACTCTGTCATGTTGCTGTCATAATTCTTCCATACCATCGCAACTTGTGTGCAACAGTCCATGGAGTATTAGATGACAGCGAATATCCTACTGGTGGAAGACGAGCCTGCGATTCAGGAACTGCTTCTGTTCAACGTGACGCAATGCGGATACCGCGCCATCCCCGCAGTCGATGCAAACAGCGCACTGGCGCAGATCAATCGTGCCCTGCCGGATTTGATCCTGCTGGACTGGATGCTGCCCGGTATGTCGGGAATCGAGCTGGCCAAACGCTTGCGCGCCGACCAGCGCACACGCAACATCCCCATCATCATGCTGACCGCGCGTACCGACGAGCGCGACAAGGTACTCGGTCTCGAATCGGGGGCGGACGATTACATCACCAAACCATTTTCACCGCGCGAACTGATGGCGCGTATCCGTGCCGTGTTGCGCCGCAGGGCACCGCAGATGAGCGACGAGGTGGTGCGTGTGGAAGGGCTGGAATTGTCGCCGGTGACACACCGGGTGAGCGCCAACGGCACTAACATCGACCTGGGCCCCACCGAATTCAGGCTGCTGCATTTCTTCATGACCCATGTCGAGCGAGTGTATAGCCGCGCACAACTGCTCGATCAGGTCTGGGGTGACCACGTGTTCGTGGAAGAGCGTACGGTGGACGTACATATCCGCCGTTTGCGTCAGGCGCTGGAGGCTTCCGGAATGGATAGCCTGGTGCAGACTGTGCGCGGAAGCGGGTACCGCTTCTCCCGCGCCTGAGCCTCAGGTCTTAATGGCTGACTGGCTGTTTCAAACGGCCAGCCCCGCCGCGTCGAACATACCCTCGAACAGGATAGAGCTCAGATAACGTTCGCCGGAATCCGGCAGTATCACAACGATGGTCTTGCCTGTGTTCTCGGTTTTTTGCGCGAGACGCACTGCGACGGCGACAGCCGCACCGCTGGAGATGCCGGAGATGATGCCCTCTTCGCGCGCCAGACGGCGGGCATACAACACCGCATCTTCGTTCGTCACCTGCTCGATGTCATCCACCAGCGACAGATCCAGCGCACCCGGCACGAAACCTGCGCCTATGCCCTGAATCTTGTGCGGCGCGGGCTTGAGTTCCTGCCCCGCGCGTTTCTGCGTCAGGATGGGGCTGCCAGCGGGTTCTACCGCTACCGATCTGATCGCTTTACCTTTGGTCTTCTTGATGTAACGTGACACGCCGGTGATAGTGCCGCCAGTGCCCACACCGGAGACGAAGATATCGACCTTGCCGTCGGTGTCGTTCCAGATCTCCGGGCCGGTGGTCGCTTCGTGGATGGCGGGATTGGCCGGATTCTCAAACTGTTGCAGCAGCACATATTTCGGGTCGGATGCCGCGATCTCTTTGGCTTTTGCCACCGCGCCGCTCATGCCTTTCGCGCCTTCGGTCAGTACCAGCTTGGCACCATAAGCCACCAGCAACTTGCGCCGCTCTATGCTCATCGTTTCGGGCATGGTCAGGGTGAGCGGGATACCGCGTGCCGCCGCGACGAAGGCCAGCGCGATACCGGTGTTGCCGCTGGTCGGTTCGACGATCTCTTTGCCCGGCCCGAGCAGACCGCGCTTCTCGGCATCATCGATCAGCGCCACACCGATACGGTCTTTCACCGAATAGGCCGGATTACGGCCCTCGATCTTGGCGAGGATAGTTGCTTTTGCACCGTCACCGACACGATTCAGCCGGATGAGCGGAGTGTTACCGATGGACTGCGAATTGTCTGCGAACTGCTGGCTCATATTGCGCTCCTTGAAATGGGTTGCCGATGGCGCAAGTCTAACCAAGCCTGCGCGATTTATGTACTACTCAATTGTTATAAGCTTAGAACCGGCTTTGCTAAAAACGCTTTCACCCCGGAGATACAGAGGAAACGGGATGCTCTTTCGCCTTTCGCTGCGGTGAATGGTTAGACATTAACCCTGCGACACCAGCCCGGCCCGTATCGTCGCTTCGTCCAGTCTGGGTGAGCACAGCTCGATGAAGCGGTAGGCGAAACTGCGCAGATAATGGCCGCGCCGCAAGGCGATGTAAGTGGTGTTGGCGGCAAACAGATGGTCGCATTTCAGCAAACGCAGGTCGGAATCTTTGGCCGCGTTGAATGCCATCGAGGCGATGATGCCGATGCCCAGTCCCAGCTCCACATAGGTCTTGATCACATCCGCATCCAGAGCCGACATGGCGATATCCGGTGTGATCCCGGCTTCGGCGAACGAGCGGTCGATCTTGGCGCGCCCAGTCAATCCCTCGTGATAGGTGACGATGGGATATTCGGCCAGCGCCGCCAGTGTGAGAGTCTGTACCTGTTCCAGCGGATGCCCGGCCGGAACGATCACCGCATGGTGCCATGAATAATAAGGAAAGGAGTCGAGCTTGGTGACATCCGCCAGTGCTTCTGTCGCCACGCCGATATCCGCCTCGCCGCTCAGCAACATGGCCACGATCTCGGCAGGGCCGGCCTGATGCAGCTTGAGATGCACCTTGGGAAAACTCTTCTTGAACTCGGTGATCACCTGCGGCAGGGAATAACGCGCCTGGGTATGGGTGGCGATCACAGTGAGCTGCCCCTCGTCGCGCTGGCTGTATTGCTCCACCAGATTTTTGATGTTGTTCGCATCCAGCAGGATACGTTCGACGATCTCCAGCAATTCACGTCCCGGATCGGTCAGGCCAAGCAGGCGTTTGCCTTTGCGCACAAACAATTCCACACCCAACTCGTCCTCAAGATCCTTGATGTGTTTGGACACACCGGATTGCGAGGTGAACAGCGCATTGCCCACCTCGGTGAGGTTGAAGTTGCAGCGTACCGCTTCGCGGATGATTCTAAGTTGCTGAAAGTTCATGCTGGTCTCCTGTTGCGAACACGCGGAACTGGCGCGGGCGGATGAACACCTTGTCGCCGAGGAGCAACGGTGCGGTATCGAAACGCTCGCGGCTCAGTTCGATCGCGATGAGCTCGCTGCTGCCGTTCGTTGCCACTTCCACACGCACCACCGAGCCGATGGCGCGCACCAGTTTAACCTCAACCGGCAAAGCGGTGTTGTCCTGTGCTGTACGGCTGATATCGATGTCGTGCGGCCGCACATAAGCCACCGCGTCGCCGTGTTGTTCGGTCCACGGCGCATGATCGCGGCTGTGGAATAGATTCACGTTGCCGATGAACTGGTACACGAACGGTGTGGCGGGTGATGCATACACCTCGTCCGGTGTGCCGACCTGTTCTATCCTGCCTTTGTTCATCACCACCACGCGGTCAGCCACTTCCAGTGCCTCTTCCTGGTCGTGCGTGACGAAGATGCTGGTGATGTGTAGTTCGTCGTGCAGGCGGCGCAGCCAGCGGCGCAACTCTTTGCGCACCTGCGCATCGAGTGCACCGAAGGGTTCGTCCAGCAGCAAGATTTTCGGCTCGACTGCGAGGGCGCGCGCCAAAGCGATACGCTGACGTTGTCCACCGGAGAGTTGTGCCGGGTAACGGTCATGCAAGAAATCAAGTTGTACCAGACACAGCAACTCATGCACGCGGCGCTTGATCTCTACCTCGTTAGGTCGCTCTTTCTTGGGCTTCACGCGCAGGCCGAAGGCGACATTCTCGAACACCGTCATGTGGCGGAACAGCGCGTAATGCTGGAACACGAAACCGACGTTGCGTTCACGCGCATCGCGTTGTTGCACGTCTTCGCCGTGGAACAGCAGCTTGCCGGAATCGGCCAGCTCCATACCTCCGATGATGCGCAGCAGCGAAGTCTTGCCGCAGCCGGAAGGGCCGAGCAGAGCCAGCAGCTCGCCGCTGTTTACCTCCAGATTGATATTGTCCAGCGCCTTGTAGGCGCCGAAATGTTTGTGCAGGTTTTCAATTGTGATACTCATTCAATGTGCTCCATGCAAAGGTTCGCCGTTGCGGATGATTCAAGATCGCGAAGCACCGGCTGTACTCCTCGCCCACGGGGAGAGGGGGAACGGGGGTGAGGGAAGTAGTCAGGGCGTAGGCTCATATTTAATTTTGCAATCTCACGCCCTGACCACGGGCCTGCCATTCCACCAGCGATTTGACTACCAGCGTGACCACGGCTAGCAGGGCCAGCAGCGAGGCGACTGCGAAGGCCGCGACCGCGTTATATTCGTTGTACAAAATCTCCACGTGCAGCGGCATGGTGTTGGTCATGCCGCGAACATGGCCGGATACCACCGACACTGCGCCGAACTCTCCCATTGCGCGGGCGTTACACAGGATCACGCCGTACAGCAGACCCCACTTGATGTTGGGCAGGGTCACGCGCCAGAAGGTTTGCCAGCCGGAGGCCCCCAGCGACACCGCCGCTTCCTCTTCTTCCTTGCCCTGTGCCTGCATCAGCGGGATCAGTTCGCGCGCGATGAAAGGAAAGGTGACGAAGATGGTCGCCAGCACGATGCCCGGCACGGCAAAGATCAGCTTGATGTCGTGTGCCTGCAACCACGGGCCGAACCAGCCCTGCGCGCCGAACAACAGCACATACACCAGACCCGATACCACCGGGCTGACGGCGAAAGGCAGGTCGATCAGCGTGATGAGCAGGCTCTTGCCCTTGAATTCGAATTTGGCGATGGCCCATGCCGCAGCCACGCCGAACACCAGATTGGCGGGTACGGCGATGGCGGCGGCGATGAACGTCAGCTTGATCGCTGACCACGCATCGGGTTCCTGTAATGCCGCCCAATACAGTGCCCAGCCTTTTTTGAATGCCTCGACGAACACCGCGAGCAGCGGCAGGCCGAGGAATAGCAGCAGATAAGCCAGCGCGATGCCGACCAGCAACAGCGTTACTGCTAGCGATTCCTGCGTGGAAATCTTACGGTTGGTTTGAGTCGACATTTAGCGCGCCCCCCTTCTGGAAGTCCACCATTGCAAGGCGTTGATGCCCAGCAGCAGGGCAAATGAAATGAGCAGCATCGCCACGGCGATGGCCGTCGCTCCCGCGTAATCGTATTGCTCCAGCTTGGCGACAATCAGCAGCGGCGCGATCTCCGAGATGTAGGGCATGTTGCCCGCGATGAAGATCACCGAGCCGTATTCACCGATGGCGCGGGCGAAGGCCAGTGCGAAGCCGGTGAGTAATGCCGGATAGATGGCGGGAAAGATCACGCGCCGGAACACATCCCAGCGCCCCGCCCCCAGACTGGCCGCCGCCTCTTCCACTTCCGCTTCGACATCGGCCAGCACCGGCTGCACGGTGCGTACCACGAAGGGCAGGCCGATGAAGGTGAGGGCGACCACGATGCCCAGCGGGGTATAAGCTATTTTGATGTCATACGTGGCGAAATATTGCCCGAGCCAACCGTTCGGGGCATACAGCGTGGCCAGCGTGATACCCGCCACGGCAGTGGGCAAAGCGAACGGCAGATCGACCAGTGCATCCACGATGCGTTTGCCGGGGAAGCTGTAACGTACCAATACCCAGGCCACCACCAGACCGAAGAAAGTATTGACGAGCGCGGCGGCCAGTGAGGTCAGAAACGTCACCCGCAACGATGCCACCACGCGCTCGCTGGTGACCACATCCCAGAAGCCGCCGAATCCTAACTCAGCCGTCTTGAAGAACAGCGAAGACAGCGGGATCAGCACGATCAGCGAGAGGTAGAGCAGCGTAAAACCCAATGCCAGATTGAAGCCGGGTAACACACTGTGGGCACGGAACTGCGCCATCGGGTACTCCTTTGAATTCGTCAGGCGCGCAGTCTATAGCCACCACAATCACGTGAAAAATGAGTATTTCTGCTTTCTTTAGCTGAAATTCGAATAAGCCAAATCGGTCAAGAGGAGACACTTGGAAGGCGGGATGAAAGTCGTGTTAGGCTTTTGCATCCGCCCACATCTTCTGTCCGGAAACAAAAACTGATGCCCGTGTATTCCCATTCCCTATGCTGGTTCCGCCGCGATCTGCGGTTATACGACCATGCGGCGCTGTATCACGCGTTAAAGGACAGTGCCGCCGTGACGTGTGTGTTCGTGTTCGATACCGATATCCTCGAACGACTCACGCAACGGCAAGACCGGCGCGTCGAGTTCATCTGGCATAGCGTGCGCGAACTGAAGCAGCGTCTGGAGCAGCAGGGGAGCACCCTGCGGGTGTTGCACGGACGGACACAACAACTGATTCCGCAACTGGCACAAGAGCTGGGAGTGCAGGCGGTATTTTGCAATCACGATTATGAGCCGGAAGCAGATCGGCGCGACGGCGCGGTAGCTGCACTACTGGCAAATCTAGGCATCGCCTTCCATCACGCTAAAGACCAGGTGATCTTCGAGCAGGACGAGATCCTCACCGGTGCCGGACGGCCCTTCAGCGTATTCACCCCGTACAAAAATGCTTGGCTGAAAAAACTGGATGAGGCCCATGTACAGGCTTATCCGGTGGAAGAACATCTTGCCGCATTGGTGCGATGTGCGGCTGCACCACTACCGTCTTTGCAGGCGCTGGGTTTTGTGGCGCATGAGTCCGCTAGTGCGGTCTTGCCGGCGGGCCAATCCGGTGCCGATATTTTGTTCGAAGCGTTTATACCGCGCATGGCGCAATATCATGCGGCACGCGACCTTCCTGCAGTGAACGGGGTGTCTTGTCTGTCCACACATCTGCGCTTCGGCACTATCTCGATCCGCCGTCTGGTGGCGCACGCATGGCACACCGGCGGCGCGGGCGCGCAGACCTGGTTGAGCGAGTTGATCTGGCGCGAGTTCTACCAGATGCTGCTGTATCACCATCCGCAACTGGCTCAGGGGCGCACGTTCAAAGCACAGTTCGATACCATCCCGTTCCCCAACGACGTGACGAAATTTTCCGCGTGGTGTGAGGCGCGCACCGGCTTCCCGCTGATCGACGCCGCGATGCGCCAACTGAATCAGACCGGTTATATGCACAATCGTCTGCGTATGGTGACGGCCTCGTTCCTGGTGAAAGACCTGCATATCGACTGGCGCTGGGGCGAGCGTTATTTCGCGCAACATCTGCTGGATTTCGATCTCGCCGCCAATAACGGCGGTTGGCAATGGGCCTCCTCCACCGGCTGTGATGCGCAGCCGTGGTTCCGTATCTTCAATCCCGTTACCCAGTCCGAGCGCTTCGACACCAAGGGAGAATTCATCCGCCGTTATATGCCGGAACTGGCGCGTTGTCCCGACAAATGGATACATGCCCCCTGGCGTATGCCGGAGGCCGAACAGCAACGTTGCGGAGTGGTGATCGGCACGAACTATCCTGCGCCGGTGGTCGATCATGCGTTGGCCAGAATCAAAACGCTGACACTCTTTCAGGCGGCGTCAGCTTAAAGCTGAAGCGCTCTTTTCTGAGGTGAAGCTTTAGGGAAGCACTGATTTATTCGGTTTTGCTCCCTCCCCCTCTGGGGGAGGGGATTAATTCAGCGCATCCTTAGGTTCAGATTTACTGCGAAAGGAAGCCGCCGGCACGAAACGTCAGCACCAGCGTGTCGCGATGACCACCCTCCGCAGCGGGTTGGATGGGAGTGGATTCGTGAATCACGCGCTGGTCATCGAGCAAGACTAGAGTCCACGGTTGACTCAGGGTGAAACGCTGACCGAGCCTGCCTTCGGCTTCAAAGATGCGGCTCTCGCCGCCGCGCACATCGACTCTGTCGACCAGCAGGATGGCGACGAAATCGACACCGTCGCGGTGCGCACCTTCCGGCGTCGGGCGTCCGATACCGTCGCGGGTGTCGATGCGAAACTGGTGCGCCTCCACATACCAAGGTTGCTCCCCCTTGATGGAGGAACAGGCACGCGCCACTGCCATCAGCAATTTAGACCACACCGGCAAAGCTAGCGTATGTGCCGAGATCGGCTCGAACATGCGCAGCATGCCGCCGTGCAGCGCGTTGTATTCCAGTGGCTGGTAATGCGCGCGATGCGGCACCTGTTCCACTTGGCTGGGGGCTACCACGAAGCAGGAATGCCTGCGGCGGCGGTAACGGCCCCCGTCTCTGAGGAACGTGTCCGGCGGCAGAGCGTCCCAGTCCGCACGCATGGCTGCCAAGGCCGACAAGGGCGCGTCGATCAGAGATGCGACTGCATCCGGATGCAACACAGCGTAGCCTTGCTCGTGCAAGGCCACGCTGAGTCGGGTTGGCGGGGTGAATGGCGGTTCGAGTACGGTGAGGGGCATGGTATGGATGTGGTGGTAAGCAGGCGCTGCATCAGGCCTGCTGGAGCCGGTTGCGGGAGATTATTCGTCGGCGGCGGTGACCGCTGCGGCCTCGACGTACAGAGTCTCCAAAAAAACTTCCCCCATATCGAGGATATGCAGACAGGCAGGCCCCATTTTTGGCCACTCTTGCGTGCGACTCAAGCCGAGTTGCTGTTGCACGATATGTTCCGCCAGCTGTGCGGTGGCGATGAGCTTCAGGCTGGATAGGGGCAGGATAGCGCTATCCGATTCCAGCGTGGTTAATTCGTGGTGATTGCGGATGGCAAGGCAGATCTCTTCCGGTAGCCACCAGCTTTGTGCCAGCAGACTACCCACCATGGCATGATTGGTAGGCAGCGCCGCATCTTCTACGTCAATGAAGCTGCGGACGGTCTCGTCATTGGCGCAAGCCAGCACTGCCGGATAGTTCGGGAAGCGACCGAGCAACACGGGGATGCCGCAATCGCGGAACAGCGCGTAGGTATAAGCATCTTCCGCGCGCACGCGAATATCGAAACGCTGTGCCAGCCAGCCCGAGATGCGGGCGGTACGTGCAGAGGCATCCCAGAAACGTTCCAGATTCGGCACGTGCGGAAATGATTCACGCAGGACGATGCCGGCCACCGCCCTGCTTGCGGTGTTGAGACCCAATCGTGCCAGCGCCTCATTCGGCGAACGCACCCGCTGGCGGGTACCGAAGAACGGGGAATTGGCAGTCTTGATCAGACTGGCAGACAGGCCGACATCCGCGCTGATGATGTTGGACAAACGATGGTAGTCCGGCTCTTCTTTCTGTGCCTCGGACATAAAACGGTTCAATATGGCCGGGCAGGGCGGGATGCCAAGGTCGATGACCGAGCGCGACAGCAGCTTGTCGACTTCCGTCGCAGTGTTGTGCAGGGAATTCATTTCTTGCCTCTTGTTTGCAGCCAGGGGAGCAGGTCATCCCCCGGCATCGGTCTTGCGTAATAGAAGCCCTGTATCGCATCGACCCCCACGTCGAGCAAGGCATCGATCTCTTCTTTCCGTTCGCAGCCTTCCGCGACCACCGTCATACCCAGCTCATGGCCGAGTTGCGTCATCGCTTTCACCACGGCCAGTGCGCGGCGATCCTCCGGCAGTACGCTGACGAAGGCGCGGTCCAGTTTGAGTTTCTTGGCCGGGATATCTTTCAGATTGGCAAGACAGGAATAACCGGTGCCGAAATCGTCGATGGCCAGACTGACCCCCGCGGCGATGGCGTTCTTCAGGTTCTTCTGCACCGTATCCGAGATGTCCATGAACAGCGATTCGGTCAGTTCCAGCTCCACCAGTTCCGGGCTCACGTTGGAGCAGATCAATGCGGCGTGTAACGCCTGGGTGAATTTGGGCGAGATCATCTGCGCGCGCGAGACATTGATCGCGACCTTGGTGTGGTGCCCCGCATCCTGCAACAGGCGCGCATGTGCCGCCCCCTGCAACAGGCTCCATTCGCCGAGGCGGATCACCAGGCCGGTCTTCTCCGCCACGGGGATGAATTTGCCGGGCGGGATGTCTTCCCCATCCACCGTGCAACGCATCAGTGCCTCAACGGCCTCGATCTGCCCGTCCCCGCGGATGATAGGCTGGTAGTGCAGGCACAAGCCGCCGGTCTCGAGCGCGGTGTGCAGCATGTTTTCCAGTGCCAGCTCTTCGCGTGCCAGCGTGATGCCGAGACGGCCTGGGATAGGTTCGTCGCCGGAGCAGACCAAGCCGTTGCCGCCCTTGCCTTTGGCGGCATGCATGGCGCGATCCGCGCGTTCCAGCAGGGCCAGCGAATCTTCTCCGTATTCATGGATGGCGATGCCGATACTGGCGGTGGGGTGCAAGGTGAGGCTGCCGATGGAAAGAGGCTCCTCGACAGTATTGGCCAGCTCGTTGGCGATGTGCTGGGCCTGTGTGCGGTTGCAGCGCGGCACCAGGAACACGAACTCATCCCCGCCCATGCGGTAGATCTCGGCACGCCCGCTCATACGGTTGCGGAAACGGGTGGCGAAGTCTTTCAGCACCTGATCGGCACCGTGATGCCCGAACGACTCGTTGATCTGTTTGAAGCGATCCAGGTCCACCCAGATGACGGCGAACGGATTCGCACTGGATGTCGAATCGCAGGATAGACTCTGCGCGGTCTGCAAGCAGCCGAATCGATCCAGAAGTCCGGTGAGCGGATCTATGTTGTTCATGTCGCCTATGCGATATACCCCGAGGGCCGTAGGATAAACCAAACCGGACATTTGTGCAGGGGCTGGAGGGGGGCTGAATTTGTGCGCATGAATCGCGGCAGGACATCCCCGACCTGATTTATCAGGGATGACATTTCCTTATGAAGCGATGCTAGGGAAGGTCTGACTAAGTCCGTTCGTGGTGAGTGTTTTCCGTTCGCTCCCTCGATACACCGCGCAAGCGCGGCACTCGGGACGAACGGAAAACGTATCGAACCATGGCGTTCGGACTTAATCAGACCTATCCCTAGATGGCGGTTCGGAGCGGTTCAGCGTACCTGTGTTTCTTCCAGCGCCTGATCCACCAGTCGGGTCAGTTGTTCAAAACCGAAGCTCGGCAAGGGTTGCCCGTTGACGAAAAATTCCGGCGTCTGGGTCACGTTCAGGGTCTTGGCGTCTTCGAGGTCCTGCGCGATCACCTGGGCGACCTCCGGTGCGGTCATGTCGTAGGCAAGTCGTTCCATGTTCAAATCCAGCCCTTCGAGGTGTCTCCACACCAGCGCCACCTGCGCGGTGTGATGCGGCGCCCAGTCAGTCTGGTTCGCCAGCAGCGCTTCGAGTGCGGGCCAGAACTTGCCTTGTTTGCGTGCGGCCTCCAGGATCGCGACGACTTTGTCGGAGCCGTCATGAAACGGGGCATAACGCAACACCAGGCGGATATTGTCCGGATTGTCCGCCATCAACTGCTTCACGCGCGGATAGAAAACCCGGCAAGTCTCGCAGGCGGGATCAAGGAACTCGACGATGACCACGCGGGCATCGGCCTTGCCCAGCGTAGGTGAATGCATTCGGCTCAAGGCCGCGCGGTTGCTCTCGGCCAGCTCGCGGGCGGCTTTCTCCTGATGGTTGTTGTAAGCGAACAGTGCGGCGACGAAGATCAGGAGTAACAATATCGCCGAAGCGATGAACAGGGTCTTTTGTTTCATTTTGCACCTTTGCGGCTAGTCGCGAGCAGTAGCCCGCAGATGATTGAGAACGAGAGCAGAGACAACAAGGGGATGGTCACGAAACCGAACCACACCACCGGCGTATTGGAACACGGCACGCCCTGTTGGCAGGGTTTGATGGCTTCCGGTATCCATCCCGCCACCAGTGCCAGGTGGAAGGCCGCCAGCAGGCAGCCAACCACGGCCAGCGGCAGCGCGTAGCGTACTACACGCCGGTCGAAAGGGAACAAACCAGCGGCGAGTATCAGGGTGAGCGGAAACATGGCGATGCGCTGATACCAGCACAGCACACAAGGGGTATAGCCCATCACCTCGCCGAGGAACAGCGCCCCCAGCGTGGAGACCATCGCCACCAGCCAGGCCAGGAATATCCAGAACCAGCAACGATCCGGGCTTTGCTCGAACGACATCATCGACTTGTTACTCCTCGATCACAGAAAGATTTCCCTGAAGCTCTGTCGTCTTCAAGGATAAAACGCGCCGCAGCATAACGAGCGGCAGCTTGGTTGACAAGGTTATGGCATGGGGCTGGAAATCGGCCTGAACTGCCGTTATATTCTGATGAGCCATCGTCCGGTATGTGATTGTCATCAGCCATAGACTTGCAAATCGTCATATACGGCAATCATTTGACTTTGACTAAGAATGTGCTGAAGTCAATATAAAGCGGCATCAACACTGATGCCCAATTGGGGATTTTGTGCAGTATTTTGTTCTTAGTATCCCAATCAGGTGGCTTGGATAGCTTCGAAATAGTGATTCGAAGTTATCAAGCAGATCTCAAACAAAATAGATTGTCGTTAATCGATATGTGTATCGCTTTAGAGCTTGGGGGAAGTGGTCATTTCCACTTGAAGCAGTTGTCTGCACTTGGGCGGAAATTACAATTCCATTGAAATCCTCGATTTGTAGAATAGATTAGCAGAGCTTTATCAAAATCATCTTCTGATAGTCGTTTTGTCAATGCAATCTCTATTGCATCTTCAGTCCTTACAAAAATGACGTTGCAGTAAGTTCCTTTGCAGATTTGTTGGATCGCATTCCAGTAGGTGTTTGTAGAGTTGAGATTGGACTCGTCAATAAGAACAACGCGATACAAATCGCGCTGTCCCAACAGCTTCCACTCAGCATAAGAAGATGTACTAAACGAGCACAGTGTTGAAAAAAGGATAACGATAAGTGATTGTTTCATGATCTGAACCTTATTGTTTTTAAATTTCTGATCTGTGGAGTCTGTCACTTCTTCACATTTACTTAATTGGCGGAGTTTATGTGTGCACCAATGAGGCGAGTACGGTTAATCGAAGTGCAGGTATGTTTGTTTGGTTCAAATTAGCATAATTAAAATACGCACCCCAAAGTATTATTCGCTCAAGACCTGCAGATTGGAAGCCCATATTGACATGGGCAGAACGTGACATGCTATGCATGACATTATAGCCTTTGAAATATCGTAATCTTAATAATCGGATTTTTCATCCTGTCGATAGGCGACTGCCTTAGCAAACGATTTACAATTAAGGCCGTATAGGCATCATCCAAGAATCCACCAACCGTCAGAGGGAACACCATGACTCTACCAAAAATGATAATTGCCGCTACCGACTTTTCGGAGAATGCGACACGTGCAGTGCGTCAAGCGGCACATTTGGCAAAGGCATGGAAAAGCAATCTGTTGCTGGTGCACGTGTTCAACGACAGTGTGTGGGCCAGTCTCAAAGCGGTGTATGACCTGCCAGGTTGGAACAATGTTAAACCAGCGGAAACGTTGAATCGTCGCTTGGTTTCACTGGCCGAACAGATCGCCACCGAGTTTGGTGTGACGGTCGAAACGGAATTGCTGGTTGGCCGTGCCTCGGTGAAAATCGGCGAAATTATCGCCAAACGCCAAGGCGGATTGCTGGTGGTCGGAGAGCACGGCGAGGACTGGGTAAGTGATGTCGTACTGGGCGGTACTGCGCTCAAGGTCATGGAGGCCGCGTGCGTGCCGGTGTTGCTGGTGCGCCGATCTCGACCCGCGCTTTATGGCGATATCTTGTACGCGCTGGATTTCTCCGCCACTTCGGAGCGCGTTGCCGAGTTCGCGTTGCGGGCATTTCCGCAAGCAATGCACACCCTGATTCATGCATGGCAGATTCCGTTCGAGAGTAGCATGCGCATGGGCGGTGCACAGGAAGAGGATATCGAGCGCTACCGCGCGCGTGAGTGTACGAAAGCAAGCGGGGTGCTGGAAAGTATTGCGCAACGTCTGCAAAAAGCTTGCGCAGGCGTCAAGCTACAAGCATTGGCTTTGCATGGCTCACCTGAAGCGGTGTTGTTTGAGCAAATGCGCGCACAGAGTAGCGATCTAATCGTGATCGGTAAGCACGGAGGTAGTCCAGCGGAAGAACGTCTGCTTGGCAGTGTCACGCAGAATATTCTGTACCGTGCAGAATGTGATGTATTGCTGGGTGTCTGATTAGAACCGTCATGCATAATCTCGCACAAATCATTCTGCTGCTGGGTGTCACCGTATCAGTCGTGGTGATCTTTCAGCGTCTGCGCGTGCCCACCAGTCTGGGCTATTTGCTGGTGGGTGTGATTCTCGGTCCGTACACCGTCGGCCCGACGGTTTATGTTCCCGAATTTGCGGTGCTCGCCGAGTTCGGTATCGTGTTCCTGCTGTTCACCGTTGGTCTTAGTTTTTCCCTGCCGCAGTTGCATGCGCTGCGACATCAAGTGCTTGGGCTGGGAACCGGACAGGTCGTGCTGACCACGGTGGTGGCTGGCCTCACTGTATGGCTGGCCGGACTGCCTGCGGCGGCGGCATTTGTGATCGGAGCCGTGTTTGCCCAGTCATCCACCACCATTATCGGAAGCCAGTTGAACGAACAGGGCGAAGAGAATAGCCACCACGGCCGTTTCGGACTCGCTATGTCGGTTTTTCAGGATGTGACTGCGGTGCCTTTCCTTGTGGTCATCCCTGTGCTGGGTGTTGCGATCGGGGCGGGTGCGCTGGCCGGAGCCTTGGGATGGGCGTTGGTTAAAGCTGTGTTCGCATTCGCGCTGGTGTTCTTTGCGGGGCGCTGGCTGTTGCGACCGCTGTTCCACTTCATTGCCGAGCGCCAGTCGGCCGAGGTGTTTACTCTGGCCGTATTGCTGGTCGCTTTACTTGCGGCATGGACGACTAGCAGCTTTGGGCTATCTCTAGCCTTCGGTGCCTTCCTTGCCGGAATGATGCTGGGCGAAACCGAGTTCCGTCACCAGGTGGAATTAAGTATCCGTCCGTTCCGTGATGTATTGCTGGGTCTGTTCTTTATTGGTATCGGCATGCGCTTCGATCCAGGTGCGCTATCTCCGATATGGCACTGGGCCGTACTGGGCACCCTGCTGATACTGTTGAGCAAGACTCTGGTCGTCGCTCTGCTGATGCGTAAGAGTGGGATAGAAGCGCTGGTGGCATGGCGCACCGGATTGTTATTGGCCGTGGGGGGGGAATTCGGCCTTGCGCTGATAGCCATTGCACTCGATTCTGAAGTGATCTCGGTGGAACTCGGGCAGATTGCGATGACCTCGGTGCTACTCTCCATGATCGCAGGAGCGGTGCTGATTCGATTCAACCACGCCATCGGAAGATGGTTGGTAGGGGAGAGACGTCACGAAGAGCGAGGCGTGCCAGTTGAATTGCCCGACACACCGGCGGCGCAGGTTGTCATCGGCGGTTACGGGCGCGTCGGGCATACCATCGCGGTACTGATGCGATCAAGCGGCGTGCCTTTTGTGGTGTTCGATACCGATGCAAAGCGTGTGGCGCAGGGGCGTGCGGATGGGCATCCCGTGCTCTATGGCGACATCTCTGATCCGGAATTGCTGACGGCCATCCATGCGGAGCGTGCATCTCTGGTGGTGGTCACGATCAACCACGCCGACAAGGCGTTGAGGACGGTAAGCAATTTGCGAAAAATCTGCCCCCAAGTGGCCGTCATTGCCAGAGCGCGCGATCTGCAAGCTAGTTCACAACTGATAGAAGCAGGGGCAACTCATGCTTATCCGGAGGCAATCGAAGCGAGCCTGCGGCTCGGTACGACGGCTTTGCAGATATTGCATGTGCCTTCAGACGATATCGATCAGTTAGTGCAGGAAGTGCGGGCTTGGGATTACAAACCCGTGCTTGAGCAAAAAGCACAAGAATAAGGGGCTGCTCTAAAGATGCTCTTTTTTGACTTGAGCACATTCATAGTCAAAGTCTGACGGCCGCCGTTTGGATTGAATTGCCGGTCTATGACCCTTGATATTCAATACCGGTCGTTGACATATATTCCTGCCACCGGCCGCTTTGGCCGAATTTCAGCCACGCATAACCGTCCCTAGCTTGGTTTTTTCCAGCGCGCCGACCATCGCTCCATGCTCACGTAGAACGCAGGTGTCAGATACAAGGTGAGGAACTGCGAGAACAGCAGGCCGCCGACCACGGCGATGCCCAGCGGGCGGCGCGCTTCCGCACCCGCGCCGTAGCCGAGCGCGATAGGCAGGGTGGCGAGGATCGCGGCCAGTGTGGTCATCATGATCGGGCGGAAACGCACTAGGCAAGCTTCCGTCATCGCATCGATGGCGGAGAGGTTTTTGTCGCGTTGTGCGGCCACGGCGAAATCCACCATCATGATGCCGTTCTTCTTCACCAGCCCCACCAGCAGGATGATGCCGACGAAGCTGAAGATATTGAGGTCTTGATGGAAGATGATAAGCATGATGAGTGCGCCGAACCCGGCCAGCGGCAGGGCGGTGAGGATGGTCACCGGATGCGCGAAGTGTTCGTACAGGATGGCAAGGATCATGTAGATGACGAGGATGGTGACCAGCAGCAGGATGGGCAGGTCGGTCATGGAATCCTGAAAGGTCTTGGCCGAGCCGGACAGCGAGGTGGTCACTCCGGCGGGCAGCATCTTCTGCGCGATCTCCTGCACCCGTGCCGTGGCCTCGCCCAGCGACACACCGGCGGCAAGATTGAACGACAGGGTGACTGCCGGTAACTGGCCGAAGTGGGAGATGGACATCGGGCCGACACCGCTGCTGAATGTCGCCACCGATGCGAGCGGCACCATCTGCTGATTGGCACTCTTGATGTGCAGGGCATTCAGGGCATTGATGTCGGCCTGGAATTGGCTGTCCAGTTGCATCAGCACCGCATATTGGTCAGAGTCCCCGTAGATGCTGGTCACGCGTCTGGCGCCGTAGGCATCGTACAGGGTGGACTGGATCTGTTGCGGTGTGATACCCAGCGCCGCAGCACGGTCGCGCTGGATCTCGACCCGGATCTCCGGGTTGCGCAATTCGAGGTTGCTGTTCACATCCTGCAAGATGTCTTCGCGCCGCAGCAGTCGCTCCAGCTCTGCGGCGGCCTGATACAACACGCCGGTATCCGTGCCCAACAACACCAGTTGGAACTCGGCATTGCTCAGTTGCCCGCCGATGTTGATGGCGGGCGGGTTTTGCAGATAGAGGCGCATCCCTTCCACGCCGCGCGTCTGCTGGCGCAATTCCTGGATCACTTCATCCGCGCTGAGACGGCGCTGGCTCTTCGGTTTCAGGCGGATGATGATGCGCCCCACATTGCTGCCGGTCACGCCGCCACCGGCCTGTCCGGCACTGGACTGCACCGCCGCGACATTGGGGTTCTTCATGATGATGTCGGTGATCTGGCGCTGTTTCGCGACCAGTGCCTCATACACGATGCCTTCGTCGGCACGGGTGGAACCGGTGATCTGGCCGGTATCCTGGCGCGGGATGAAACCTTTGGGGACAACAACGAACAACCACACCGTGACGATCAGGATGATCGCAGCGAGCCATAACATGACCGCGCGGTGGTGCATGCTCCATGCCAGGCTGGCGCGGTAGCCTGCCTCGACGTGTTTGAACAGATTCTCGAACACGTCGAACAGGCGTCCGTGGCGGTGGCCCGGTTGCAGGAAGCGGCTGCATAACATCGGCGTGAGACTCAGCGACACCGCGCCGGAGATCAATACCGCCAGGCCGATGGTGACTGCGAACTCGGTGAACAGGCGACCGAGGATGCCGCCCATGAAGATGATGGGGATGAACACAGCCACCAGCGACAGTGTCATCGACACCACGGTGAAACCGATCTCGCGGGTACCTTCGATGGCCGCCGTCAGGCGGTCTTTGCCCATCTCCATGTGGCGCGTGATGTTCTCCAGCACCACGATGGCGTCGTCCACCACGAAGCCCACCGCCAGCGTGAGTGCCATCAGCGAGATGTTGTTGAGGCTGTAACCGAGCAGATGCATGGCGGCAAAGGTGCCGATCAGCGAGATCGGCAACACGATGGCGACGATCAGTGTGGACGTGTAGTTGCGCAGAAAGCCGAGCACCACCAGCACCACCAGCAAGATCGCCAGCATCAGGGTGAACTCGACTTCATGGATGGATTCGCCGATGAATTCGGAGCGGTCGAACAGGATTTCCAGTTTTGCATCCCCCGGCAATTGCCAGCGCATCTCGGGCAATAGTGCGCGGATGTTGTTGGCGACTTCGACGGTGTTGGCACCGGGTTGCCGCTGCACCGCCAGCACGATGGAGCGCTCGCCGTTGAACCAGGTGATGGCGCGGTTGTTCTCGACGCTGTCCTCTGCCCGGCCAATGTCGGAGAGGCGTACCGGCGTGCCGTTGGCATAAGCGATCACCACCGAATTGAAGTCGGCGGCGTTCTCCAGTTGCCCGGAGGTCTTGACGGTGAATTTCTGGTTGCGCCCGTCCAGCGTGCCGGAAGGCAGGTTGCTGTTGGCCTTTTGTAATGCCGCCGAAACGTCTTCTATCCCCAGATTGCGTTGTGCCAGGGCGTTCGGGTCGAGATACAGACGCACTGCATATTTTTGTGAGCCGAACACCATCATCTGCGCCACGCCGGGCAGGGTGGAGATGCGCTGCGAGATGTGGTTGTCGGCGAAGGCGTTGAGCGTGGTCATCGGTACGCTCTTGGAGGTGAGCGCGAGATACAGGATGGGGCTGTCGGCCGGATTCATCTTGCGCATCTGTGGCGCGTTGTCCATCTGTGCGGGCAATGCGCGCACCGCTTGCGAGATGGCGGTCTGCACATCCTGCGCGGCGGCATCGATGTCGCGCTCCAGATTGAATTGCAGCGTGATACGTGTAGAACCGGCACTGCTGACCGAGGTCATCGAATCCAGTCCGGCGATGGTGGAGAACTGGCGCTCCAGCGGTGTCGCCACTGTCTCCGCCATATTGTCCGGGTTGCCGCCGGCCAGATTCGCCGTCACCTGGATGGTGGGGAAATCGACGTTGGGCAATTCGTTCACCGGCAGATTCATAAAAGCGAATGCGCCGAACAGGGTGGTTGCACTGACCAGTACCGTGGTCATCACCGGACGGTCGATGAAGATACGCCAGAAGTTCACGGCTGCGCGCCTCCGCCCGATGTGACGTTGGTTTGTTTGCGCGGCTCATCTTTGCCGTTCTCTTTGGCGCGGGGCGGGGTGCCATTCGCTCCCGCTGCGATGGGCTGAACCACGCTGTCCGGGCGCAGGCTCTTGGGCGGGTTGACGATGACCTGCTGGCCGCGTTCGAGTCCGCTGCCGACGATGATCTGACTACCGGCCTGCCGCGCCACGCTGATCGGCTGCATACGCGCCTTGCCGTCGGTCACGACATAGACGAAGGCGCCGTTCTGTCCCGGTTGTACGGCGGTTTCGGGAATGATCAGCGCATCCTGCTGCACACCCAGCACCAGTCGCAGCGCGACCAGCTCACCCGGCCAGATCGTTTCATCCTGGTTCGGGATGCGCGCTTTCATGCGGATGGTGCCGGTCTGCGTGTCGACCGCGTTATCGATGAAGGCCAGCGTACCCGTGGTCAGCACGGCATCTTTTCCTTCGCGGCGTACTTCCACGGTCAGCGGGGCTTTGCGTTGTTGCTCGCGGATATCCAGCAAATGTTGCTGCGCTATGCCGAACGCCACCATCACCGGCTGGGTGGCATTGATGACGACCAGCGGCGTGGTGGCTGCGGCGCTGACCAGGTTACCCTGCTTGACGTTCAATATGCCCGCTCTGCCGGAGAGCGGGGCGGTGATGCGGGTATGGGCGAGTTGCAATTGTGCCGCCTTCAATGTCGCCTGATCGGCATGTACCGTGGCTCTGGCCGCCTGTTCTTGTGCTTGCGCCTGTGCGTATTCCTGCTGGGTGACATATTCCTTGGCGGCCAGCGATTCCAAGCGCTGTGCCTGTTTGCGCGCCTCGTGCCAGGTTGCCTGGTTACGCGCGAGATTGGCGCGGGCTTTTTCCATCTCGGCCTGTTGTGTCCCGGCGTCCAGCTCAAATAACAACTGCCCGGCTTTGACCATATCCCCTTCGCGGAAGTGGATGGACTGCAACACAGCGCTCACTTCGGCGCGGATCGCCACACTTTGTTCCGCCTCCACCGTGCCCATCGCATCGAGTGTGATGGGCACGGCTGTGGCGGTGACCGTGACGGTGTTGACCGGCAGGGCACGATCACCGCGCTTGTCCGGCCTGTCGCCCACGGCCTCGGCTTGGGGTTTGGTGTAGAGCCAGATCGCGGCTCCTGTGGCGCTCAGCCCCAGCAACACGGCGGCGGCGATGATCGATTTTTTCATTTGGTTCCAGTCTCGGAAGAAAATATCCCGATGGCGTTGTTCAGACGTGACAGGTTGGCATACCAGGCCATCTCGGCGCTGATGACTTCCATGCGCGCGCTGGCTTCGCTTGCTTGCACCGAGAGCAGGTCGGGCAGGTTGCCGACCCCCGATTGATAACGCGATTCAGCCACCTGGCGCGAGCGCACCGCGCTGCGCAACAAAGCATCGGCACTATCGATGGCCGCCTCCGCCGTATCCAGATCGAAATAGGCTTGCCAGACATCCAGCTCGATCTGCGACGCGATACGGTCGCGCGCCGCATCCAGTTGTTCGGCGCGCGCACGTGTCTGCCTGACGTTATCGCGGGTACGGAAACCGTCGAACAACGGCACACTCAGGTTGATGCCGATGCTGCCGCTGTTGCTGGCATTGTCGAAACGATAGTCGGGGAAATTGTTGTAGGTGTTCGCCGCGTTCGCCACCAGCGTCAGTGCCGGGCGTCCCTGTGCCGCAGCCGCGTCGATATCGGCATATGCGGCGCGCGCCTGTGCTTCGGCGGCAGCGAGATCGGGACGTGCCGATCTAGCCTGCTCCAAATAGGCGTCGATGGAGCGGCGTATTTCACGCACAGGCGGCCTTCCCGCCAGCGCTGCGAATTCCAGTTTGGCGGTGACGGGCAGGCCCACGCTGTTGCACAGCACACCTTTCAATTTGCCGGCTTCGCCCTGTGCTTTGCGCAGTTGCAGGTGCCCCTGTGCCAGCATGGTTTCGGCCTGATACACATCGCCTATGGTCGCCAAACCCGCCTGGCGGCGGCTATTGGCCAGCGTGAGACTCATCTGTACGGTCTTTAGCGTTTCCTCGGCGGCTACCACGGTCTGCCGTGCCGCGAGCAATTGGTAATAGGCCTGTTCAACCTTTAGTACGACATCCTGCAACACGCGATCCTTGTTCAGGTTGGCGGCAAGCGAACCGTAGCGGGCGGACTGTTCCGTGGCGGCACGTGCGCCGAAATCGAATAACAGGTAACTCAAGCTGATGCTGGGTGAGAGGCGGGTCTGTGTGTTGCCGGAGACCACCCCGCTACTGGTATTGATGGAAGAGATGCCACGGCTGAGCGAGACATTGGCATCCAGTGTCGGCCAATATGCCGAGCCCGCCACGTCGGCGGCAGCGGCTTGGGCGCGTGCTGCGGCCCAGATCTCGCGGGTCGCGGGATTGTTGTGCAGTGCCAGCTCGGTGAGTTCGGCCAGTGTGAGCGGTGCAGTCATACCCGTTACGCCGGAAGCAGTCCCGGTTTTTGCTTGCCAGGTCTTGTCGGGCTGGGCTGTGAGATGCGCGTCGAGCAGCAGTTCAGCGTGGGACGAAAACGACGCATATCCGCAGGTGATCGCCGCGAGGAATCTACAGAGGCTGAATGTGATCGAACGACTTTTCATGCACTACCCGTTGGTGCGTCGATACGCGTGTATGCAAAACGAAAAAACCACCGACGCACGGGTCGGTGGGCGTGCCGCGTATTCTACGCTTGCTTGAGCGGCAATTTAAGCGGCTATTTCGCTTGCAACTGATCGCGTGCGTCACTTTCTGGTGTAGAGCTGGTCGAACACGCCGCCGTCAGAAAAGTGTAACTTTTGCGTATTGGCCCAGCCGCCGAACACCTTGTCGATGGTGATCAGTTTCAGTTTGGGAAAACGTTGCTCATATTTCTTGGCTACTTTGGCGTCGGTCGGGCGATAGAAGTTCTTCGCGGCGATCTCCTGGCCTTCGGGTGAGTAGAGATATTCCAGATAGGCTTGGGCGACGGCACGGGTGCCGTGTTTGTCCACGTTCTTGTCCACCACGGTCACGGGTGGCTCAGCCAGGATGCTTTGCGACGGGAACACCACGTCGAATTTGTCTGCGCCGAATTCTTTCTTCACCAGATAGGCTTCGTTTTCCCATGTGATCAGCACGTCACCGATGCCGCGTTCGGAGAAGGTGACGGTCGAGCCGCGTGCACCGGAATCCAGTACCGGCACGTTGGCGTACAGTTTGCCCACGAACTCTTGCACCTTGGCTTGGTCGCCTTTGTGCTTGTCCAAGGCAAAGCCCCATGCTGCAAGATAGTTCCAGCGTGCGCCGCCGGAGGTCTTGGGATTGGGGGTGATGACGGATACGCCGGGTTTGATCAGGTCGCCCCAGTCCTTGATGTCCTTCGGGTTGCCTTTGCGCACCAACAGCACGATGGTGGAGGTGTAAGGCGAGCTGTTGTTCTTCAGGCGTGTCTGCCAGTTGGCCGGAACCAGTTCGCCGTTCCTGTACAGGGCATCGATGTCGGCAGCCAGTGCCAGGGTGGCGACATCCCCTTCCAGGCCGTCGATGATGGAACGGGCCTGTTTACCGGAGCCGCCGTGTGATGCTTTGACGACCACATCGTCACCGGTCTTGGCTTTCCAGTATTTGGCAAATGCGGCGTTGTACTCTTGGTACAGTTCGCGGGTCGGGTCGTAGGACACGTTCAATAGGCTGATCTCGGCGGCATGGCCGGTGCCGGTCAGCGCCAGTGCCAAGGCACCGGAGATCAGTGTTGCGGTCAGTTTGCTCAACTTCATTTTCAACTCCTCTTTAGTTAATGGATAGTGCGGGTGATGTTTCGTTAGTTGTGATGGAAAACAAATAACCCCGGCAATGGACGGTCTGTAGCAATCTGTCCAAACCGAACGGTTGCAATGTCGCGCGCAGACGGCGGATGTGGACATCCACGGTGCGCTCGCCGACCACGATCCAGTCGCCCCATACGGCTTCCAGCAGGCGTTCACGGCTGTGGACCTGATCGGGATGGGTCATGAAGAAATGCAGCAAGCGGAATTCCATCGGCCTCAGGAAGATCTGCACATTTCCGCTGTGCACGCGATTGGCGCGCGGCGAGAGTCGCAGTTCGCCTATCACCAGTTGCTCGCCGAGATTGCGCTCCCAGTAGCCGCCCCGTGCGCCGGGCTTTTGATTCAAATCGAGTTGCATGTTTTTCCTTGAAGATCACGACGCTGTGCATCTTAGGAATTCACAACGGGGGCGTGAACCAATTAGTTTTTGATTGCTTAGCTGATTTTTGAATATGCGGGACGGAGTGGCGGGCGTGACGGGCCGTGCGGGGAAAGTCATCGGGGTGCAATGTGTGTGCCGTATAATGGCGCATCGCAAAACTCATGGATCCGTTGTGGTCGATTTCTGGCAGCGTGCCCTGGCCTTTCCCGTCACCATTCTCACTTTGTCCCTGCTGACATGGGGGGCGGTCGGCGCTTTACCTGCGGCGTTATTCTTCGCCACTATGATCGCGCTCAAACTCATTGGCCATTTGCGCCAGTTGGCACGGATGGAACACTGGTCGATGTCGCCCGAATCCGGCGGGGTGCCGGAAGGGCGCGGCGCGTGGGAGGACTTCTCCGGCAACCTGAATAAGCTGATGCGCAAACAGCGCGAGGCGCGCGAGAAACATGCCGCCGCGTTGCAGCAGATCGAGCAGGCGACCGCGGCATTGCCGGAAGGTGTGGTGATCCTCGACGAGACCGACCATATCGAATGGTGCAATCCGCTGGCGGAGCGGCATTTCGGCCTGGACGGCAGCCGCGACATCAGTCAGCAGATCACCTATCTCGCCCGCCAGCCGGAATTCGTGCAATACCTTGCGCTGTCCAACTATGCCGAGCCGTTGATACTGCGCGGCACGCGCCAGGACGAGATGGTGCTGTCCATCAAGGTGGTTCCGTACGGGGTCAACAAGAAGCTGTTGATCAGCCGCGATATCACCCACCTCGAACGCATCGAGACCATGCGCCGTGATTTTGTGGCCAACGTGTCGCACGAGTTACGCACTCCGCTGACCGTGGTCAACGGTTTCGTCGAGACGTTGCAGGATATGCCCAAGCTGGATAACGAGATGTCACGCCGGGCATTGCAATTGATGGGCGAACAGACCAAGCGTATGGAAGGGCTGGTGGATGACCTGCTGACGCTCTCGCGCCTGGAGAACACGCTCAACACGCTGGTTGAAGAAGAGGTGGATGTGCCCGTGTTGTTGCAGTCGCTGTATCAGGACGGGCAGGCTTTGAGTGCCGGACAACATGTGCTGAAATTGGAGTTGAATTGCACTGCCCGGTTAGCGGGGAATGGCGGCGAGTTACGCAGTGCGTTCAGCAATCTGCTGTCCAATGCGATCCGTTACACACCACAGGGCGGCGAGATCACCGTGTGTTGGTCAGTGCACGAGAACGGAGCGCCGACGTACAGCGTGAAAGACAGCGGCATCGGCATCGCACCGGAACATATTCCCCGGCTGACCGAGCGTTTCTATCGGGTGGATCGCAGTCGTTCGCGCGAGACCGGCGGTACCGGGCTGGGTCTGGCAATCGTCAAACACATCGCCAGCCGCCATCAGGCCCATCTGGGGGTGGTGAGCGAAGAAGGCAGCGGCAGCACCTTCAGTATCACTTTCCCCGCCAAACGGCGTTTGTAACCTCAGTCCGGCGTGGTCACGCCGGTGTGAAGCTGACGCGCTCGAAGTCCGCGCCCTTGTCCACACTAAAGCCCAGTTTGACGGTTTGAGTCGTTCCATCATGATGGACGATATCGATCAGCCTTTCCGCGCGGAAGAAATCGCGCGGCAGGATCAGGCTGGCCGGGACCTTCAGGGACGCGACTGCGGTTAATAACAGGGCGGCCTCAGCCTTGTCCGACAAGGCGGTGTTGATGCCCTTGGCTTTGATGGCGATGGGTTGCGCGAGGCCAGGGAGGTATTGGATCCCCATACGCAGTTGTCCGTTGCGCGTGACGACAAGCCAGCTCACCTTGCCGAGCATGAAGGTCTTGGCGTCGTCGGGACGCACTGCGACCAGTTGTTGGCAGCCTATCCGTTCGCCCTGTTCGCTCGCGCGGACCACGCGCCCGCCCATGAGACTCTCGTTCTCGATCTGCCAGTTTTCCAGCGCGAAGCCGAGTTGCACGACATCGTGACGATCAGTCTCGGACAATACGCGGCCGAACGCGGCGATCTGTTTGCGCGCCAGACTGTCCGCGCCGGTCTCTTTGCGGGGCTGTTTGAAGGGTTTGCGCGCGATATGGGCATAGATGCCCTCGATGCTGAAACACAGCGCCGCCGACTGGGCGATGGTGCGGCGCTCGGCTTGCCGTTCGGTGTTCGCCTCGCAGCAATAACGGTGCAGGCGGTTGAGGAATTCGATGCAGTCGCTGCTGTTGTATTCGTTGCCCAGATCCAGTTGTTGCGGTGTCTGCCCCTGTTGCAACAGGATGCTTTTCACACGCAGAAGTTTGCTCAACGGCACCATGGGCAGATAACGCATGCTGTCCGACGGCGTGGCTAGGTGCAACGGGATCAATCCGCTGGTGCCGGACAGGTCCACCGCCAACGGCGGTGCGTCGTCTTTGCCGACGACGGCGCGGCGGTCGATGAGCAGGACTTCATGCCATTGGCTCAGCCAGCGGTCCAGCAGTTGCAACTGGCCGCGCGTCAGTTCGAAGGGGTGGGCATGGCAGGCCAGTAGAGTCTTCACATACACGGTCTGGCAGGTGCTGCTATGACCGGCGGCATGTTGCTGGTCTTCCACTTCGGTCTGCTGGTAGCCTTGTGATTCGGCGAAGGCGAACAGGGTGTGCAACTGGTGCCAGAGCTTGGCGTCGAACTCGTAGCCGTTGCGCAAGTGTTCGAATATTTGTAGTCCGCTGTAGCGCAGGCAGCGCTGGGTCAATAAAGCACCTTGTTCGGCCAGTTGTTTGTCGCCCGCCAGGTAGGCTTGCAGGCAGCGCCGGTAACCGGTCACCAGGCCTTGCCACAGGGCGATGATGGATACGAACACAGTCAGTTCATCTTCTCCGAGCGGGAGTTTTTTGGAGATGAGTTTCTTGGCGTAATCGCGCTGTACCAGTATCACGGTCTCGCGCAGCAGTTCCAGCGTGTGCAGGCGTTCCAAGCCGCGCATCGGATAACGGCCAAACTCGTCGAGCTGGTTGCGCAACACGGCATGGGCCTGATGCAGATTGGTGAGTTGTAATTGTTGCAGCCAAGCGGCACACGCGGCCCTGTCTTTGAAGGCCGGGTTGGCGAGATCGTCGGTCGGTTCCAGGGGCAGGTCTAGCATGGGGGCGCGGATTTTGGATTTGGGAGCTGGGATTGAGGATTTGGGGTGTTTGTCATTTCTTGGATTTGGATACTAATCCCTAACGCTCGGTTTCTCAATCCTAAATCCTGGTTCCCCAATCCTAAAGCAACACGCGTTCGATACCGCCATTGTTCGCCTGTTCCACATAGTCCGCCATCCAGTTTTCGCCGAGTAGATGTTTCGCCATCTCTACCACGATGTAATCGGTGGTCAGGCCGGTGTCGTCGGTATAGCGGCTCAGGCCCTGGAAGCAGGCAGGGCAGGAGGTGAGTATCTTCACTTCGCTTTGGCTATCTTCGTTGCCGCGCAGGGCCGCCGCGCCTTTGCGCAATTCTTCTTCCTTGCGGAAACGTACCTGGGTGGCGATATGCGGCACGTTCAGGCCGAAGGTTCCCGCTTCGCCGCAGCAACGGTCGTTCAGTGTCACCTGTGTCGCCATCAGTTCGTTGGCGACTTTGAGCGGTGCGTAAGTCTTCATCGGCGAGTGGCAGGGGTCGTGATACATGTAGCGTGTCCCAGTCGCCTGTCCCAGCTTCACTCCCTTCTCGAGCAGATATTCGTGGATGTCGAGCAGGCGGCAACCGGGGAAGATCTTCTCGAACTGGTATTTAAGCAGTTGGTCCATACAGGTGCCGCAAGACACGATCACCGTTTTGATATCGAGATAGTTGAGTGTGTTGGCCACGCGATGGAACAGCACCCGGTTATCGGTGGTGATCTGGTTGCCTTTGTCGTCGAAACCGGAAGCGGTCTGCGGGTAGCCGCAGCACAGGTAGCCCGGCGGCAGCACGGTGATCGCGCCGCTCCGGTACAACATCGCCTGGGTGGCCAGGCCCACCTCGGAATACATGCGTTCCGAGCCGCAGCCGGGGAAGTAGAACACCGCCTCCGAGTCCTCGTTCACTTTGCGCGGGTCGCGAATCACCGGCACGATGGTGTTGTCCTCGATATCGAGCAAGGCGCGTGCGGTCTTTTTCGGCAATCCGCCGGGCATCGGTTTATTGATGAAGTGGATGATCTTGGCCTGTATGGGCGGTCTGCCCACGGTGGCGGGCGGGTGGGCGACCTGCTGGCGGAACAAGCCCAGATGTTTGGCGATACGATAGCCCAGACGCTGCGCTTTGTAGCTCCACTCGAACATGACTTTACGCAACAGTTTGGTGGTGGTCGGATCGGTCGCGCTGAGATAGAACATGGACAGGGCGGTGACCGGGCTGAACGCTTTCTTGCCCTGTTTGCGCAGGAAGTTGCGCATCGCCACCGACACATCGCCGAAGTCGATATCCACCGGGCAGGGTTTGACGCAGCGGTGGCACACGGTGCAGTGGTCTGCCACATCGCCGAACTCGGCAAAATGCTGGATCGATACCCCGCGCCGCGTCTGTTCCTCGTACAGGAAGGCCTCGATCAGCAGCGAGGTGGCGAGCACTTTGTTGCGCGGCGAGTAGAGCAGGTTGGCGCGCGGTACATGGGTGCTGCACACCGGTTTGCATTTTCCGCAACGCAGACAGTCCTTGATCGAGTCGGAGATGTTGCCCAGTTCGCTCTTTTCGAGGATGAGGCTTTCCAGTTCCATCAGGTTGAAGCTGGGCGTGTACGCCTGTTCCAGATTGCTGCCTTTGAGCAGTTTGCCTTTGTTGAAGCGGCCTTCGGGATCGACCTGGCGCTTGTAGGCTGCGAAGGGCGCGATCTCATGCTCTTCGAGGAAATCGAATTTGGTGATGCCGATGCCGTGTTCGCCGGAGATCACCCCGCCCAGATCCTTGGCCAACTGCATGATGCGGTCGACCGCACCGTAGGCCTGTTGCAGCATGGCGTAATCGTCGGAGTTCACCGGGATGTTGGTGTGCACGTTGCCGTCGCCCGCGTGCATGTGCAGCGCCACAAACACACGACTCTTCAATATGCGCTGGTGGATGGCACTGCATTGTTCGAGGACGGGGAGATAGGTGTTGCCGCTGAACAGGTGGCGCAACGGCTCGCGCAGTTCGTGTTTCCACGAGGCGCGCAGCGTGTGGTTCTGTACCGCGTCGAATACGGTGCCTTCCACGCCGCTTGATACGGCAGAGAAGGGGCAGTCGCGCAACGGTGCATCGAGATGTTCCAGCAGCCACTGCCAGCGCGTGCGGACTTCCGCCAGCAGTTCGCGCGCATGTTGCGGGCGGTTGCCGAGCAGTTCTGCATCGCCCAGTTGCGCATCGTCCTGGTAACGCAGCGGCAGCTCGCCGGAGAAGAGTTCGTCCAGCGCATCGAGCAGTTGGATCTTGTTGGAGAGCGACAGCTCGATGTTGATGCGCTCGATGCCGTCGCAATAATCCCCCATGCGCGGCAGCGGGATGACCACGTCCTCGTTGATCTTGAACGCGTTGGTATGTTTGGCGATGGCGGCGGTGCGCGCACGGTCGAGCCAGAACTTCTTGCGCGCTTCCGCCGAGACGGCGATGAAACCCTCGCCGTGGCGCAGGTTGGCCAGACGCACGATCTCGGAAGCGGCTTCGCCCACGGCATGTTCATCATCACCCACCACATCGGCGATCAGCACCATCTTCGGGCGTGTGCCGCGTTTGGACTTGGTGGCATAACCGACGGCCTTGAGATAACGCTCGTCGAGGTGTTCCAGTCCGGCTAAGAACACCGGGGAAGAGTGAAGAGGGAAGGGAGAAGGGGTCGTGCCGCGCTTATCAAACAGCCGGGTGATCTCGACGATGGCGGGCACGGCTTCGCGCACCTGGCCGAAAAACTCCAGACAGACGGTGCGGGTGAATTTGTGCTCGCGGTGCAGGATGAATCGCGCCGAGGTGATGATGCCGTCGCAGCCTTCTTTCTGGATGCCGGGCAAACCGGAAAGGAATTTGTCGGTGACATCTTTGCCCAGTCCTTCTTTGCGGAAGCTGCGGCCGGGGATGCTCAACACCTCCGCTTCTCCGTGCGGGGTCTTGCCATCCGCCGCGAAGCGCGAGATGCGGAAACGCGCCGTTTCGACATCGTGGATCTTGCCGAGATTGTGGTCGAGACGTTCAACGACCATCCACAATCCGTCCGGGGTGACCATCTTCCACGAGGCGAGGTTGTCCAGTGCGGTCCCCCACAACACGGCCTTCTTACCGCCCGCATTCATCGCCACGTTGCCACCGATACAGGAGGCATCAGCGGAAGTCGGATCGACCGCGAACACCAGTTTGTTCGCTTCCGCCGCTTCCATCACGCGCCGGGTCACCACACCCGCGCCGCAATGGATGGTGGCATAAGGCTTGTCCAGTCCGGGCAGGGTGAGCTGTTCCACCGGTGCGAGGGTATCCAGTTTTTCGGTGTTGATGACCGCCGCATGTTTGGTGAGCGGGATGGCGCCGCCGGTGTAACCGGTGCCGCCGCCGCGCGGGATGAGCGTGAGGCCGAGTTCGATACATGCGCGCACCAGCGGCGCGACCTCGGCTTCGGTGTCGGGGTGAAGTACCACGAAAGGATATTCCACGCGCCAGTCGGTGGCGTCGGTCACATGGGATACCCGTGCCAGACCGTCGAACTGGATGTTGTCTTTGCGGGTGTGGCGGCTCAGGGTGCGCAGCGCGCGGCGGCGCAATTGCAGCGTGTGTTCGAATTCGGCAGCGAACTGGTCGACTGCCGCGACAGCCAGTTCGAGCAGGCGTTTAACTTTTTGATTGTCCTGGCGGCGCGCTTCGATGGCGTTCAGGCGGTGATGCAACGCACCGATCAGCGCCTCGCGCCGTTTGCGGTTGGCCAGCAGATCGTCTTCCAGATAGGGGTTGCGCATCAATACCCAGATGTCGCCCAACACTTCGTACAACATCTGGGCGGAGCGCCCGGTGCGGCGCTCTTCGCGCAGGGTGTTGATGATGTCCCAGGCTTCCACGCCCAGGATGCGCAGCACGATCTCGCGGTCGGAGAACGAGGTGTAGTTGTAGGGGATTTCGCGTAGCCGTGCGTTCATGCCGTCAGTCTCTGTTGCCAAGGCGCGCATTCTACCGCATCGTCATCCCGTGCTCGACCCCGCTGCAAGAGGGGCTGTTGCAGTGGTCGATTCATCGCGGCGGCAGGATGCGGTTGCCCATCTGTAGTCGGGCCGTGGTCTGATAAGTCGCGAGCAGGTTCTGTTCCATCACCTCGATCTCGGCGGGGCGCAGTTTGTCCGAGTTGCCGACGCGGCGGGCGAGGTCGTGCGATACCCAGCCGCGCGCGCTGATCCAGTCGAGCACATCGCCGCGTACCGAGAGTGCGGCGCGTGCGTCGCGGCGCGAGTCATCCAGCAAAGAGCGTCCGAGTCCGGCGTAGGGAGATGTCCAGCCGGCCAGATCGATGAGGGTGGGCAGGATGTCGTATTGGCTACCGAAACGGTTGTCGATGCCGCTATCAATGCCCGGCCCGACGATCAACAGCGGGATATGGAACAGATTGGGGACATGTTCCACCTGTTCGACGAACTCATTGGCGTGGTCTGCCGTGATGACGAAGATCGTGTTGTCATAGTATCCGGACTGTTTGGCGGCTGCGATGAACTGCCCCAGTGCCCAATCGGCGTAGAGCAGCGTGTTCAGGAAGGCTTCCTGGTCGGATTTGCCGGGATATTTGTGCCAACGCTGGTCGGGAATGATCCACGGCACGTGGGTGGTCGAAGTGAATACGAAGCCGAGGAAGGGCCGCTGCGCTGCGGCAAACAGGCGATGCGCTTCCTGTAAGGTGTTGTGATCCCAGGTGCCCCAGGTTGAAGCGGTCTTCTCGACTTCATGCAGGTTGGGCAGGTCTTGCGCGCCGCGATAGGTGGAGAAGCCGGCGCGGGCTGCGATGGCATCGAAACGCAGCGAGCCGCGATCACTGCTTTGCAGGAAAAA
Source organism: Gallionellaceae bacterium (assembly GCA_030823955.1). GTDB lineage: Bacteria > Pseudomonadota > Gammaproteobacteria > Burkholderiales > Gallionellaceae > PALSA-1006. The sequence continues at coordinate 444 of JAVBYO010000029.1, read as the reverse complement.
GGTCTGGTAACCCTGCGCCCGTGCGATCTCGCCCATGAAGCTTTGCCGGTTCTGCTCCAGTCCTTCGCCCAAGAACGGCATGCCGGGGAAGGTCGGCAGGCTGGCGAGGATCGCTTCCGCGCCCTGGATGGAGCGTTGGCCGTTGGCGTAGAACTTGGTGTACAAACGCCCCTGTTTGGTCAGTGCATCGAAGTTGGGGGTCACGCCGAGTGCGGGAAGGGCCATCTGTTGCCGCAGGGCATCGATGTGCAGCGCGCCCCAGCTCTCCAGCATCAGCACCACGACGTTGGGTTTGTTTCCCGCAGCCGAGGCGTGTGCCGGTTGGAACAAGGGGTAGTCGTCATCCGGGAAAACCGAGCGGGGGCTGGCGACATGGTGCCGGGTCAGTTCAGTCGCTAGTTTCTGTGGCATGAAGGTTCTGGGCGGGGGGGGGCTCTCGATCAG
>JAVBYO010000025.1 GCA_030823955.1 Gallionellaceae bacterium | reverse complement strand
TAATTTTTCCGCCGCACACCAAAGCACCCCCACCCTAACCCTCCCCCAGAGGGAGATGGGACAGGAGCCGCAGCAATCCGGCGAACTTTTCAGCAACGACACCTCAAACTACGAAGCCATCCTCACCGATGCCCAGCTCGACACCTGGCTAAGCAAGCTCATGCAAGCCCCGCTGGTCAGCATCGACACCGAGACCACCGGCCTCGACACCATGGATGCACAACTGGTCGGTATCTCACTCGCCGTCACACCGGGCGAAGCGGTCTATATCCCGCTGGCGCACCACTACCCCGGCGCGCCGGACCAGTTGAGCCGCGAACACGCATTGCAAAAACTCAAGCCCTGGCTGGAGAGTCCGCAGCACAAGAAGCTCGGCCAGAATCTCAAATACGACCAGCACATCTTCGCCAATCACGGCATCGCGTTGCGCGGCATCAGCGAAGACACCTTGCTGCAATCCTACGTGATCGAATCACACAAGCCGCACGATCTGGAGAATCTGGTGTTGCGCCATCTTGGTCTGAAGACCATCCCCTACAGCGAAGTGGTGGGCAAAGGCGCGAAACAGATCGGCTTCGATCAGGTCGATCTCGACACCGCCACCAAATACGCCGCCGAAGATGCCGACATCACGCTGCGCCTGTACCAGCATTTTGCGCCGCAGTTGCAGGGCGGTCTGGATGAGGTCTATCGCGCTATCGAGCTGCCCGTGCGCGAAGTGCTGTTCAAGATGGAACGCAACGGGGTGTTGATCGACAGCGCCATGCTGGCACGGCAGAGCCATGAACTGGGCGGGAAATTGATGGCGATCGAGGCGCAGGCGTTCGAGGCGGCGGGGCAGCCGTTCAATCTCAACTCACCCAAACAGTTGAGTGAGATCCTGTTCGGCAAACTGCAACTGCCGGTAAAGAAAAAAACGCCGAGTGGCACACCTTCCACCGATGAAGAAGTGTTGCAGGAACTCGCGCTCGATTACCCGCTACCCAAAATATTGCTGGAGCATCGCAGCCTGTCGAAACTGAAATCCACCTACACCGACAAACTGCCGCAGATGGTGAACCGCCACACCGGGCGGGTACACACCAGTTATTCGCAGGCGGTGGCGGTGACTGGGCGGCTGGCGTCCAGCGACCCCAATCTGCAAAATATCCCGGTGCGCACCGCCGAAGGCCGCCGCATCCGCGAAGCCTTCATCGCCCCGCAGGGCAGCCGTATCGTCTCCGCCGACTATTCGCAGATCGAGCTGCGCATCATGGCGCATCTTTCTGCCGATGCGGGCTTGCTCAAAGCCTTTGCCAACGGTGAAGACATCCACCGCGCCACCGCCGCCGAAGTGTTCGGCGTGCCGCTCGATGCCGTCAGCAGTGAACAGCGCCGCTTCGCCAAGGTCACCAATTTCGGTCTCATCTACGGCATGTCCGCCTTCGGGCTGGCGAGCCAGCTCAACATCGAACGCAGCGCAGCGCAGCAATACATCGACCGCTATTTCGCGCGTTATCCCGGCGTGAAGCAATATATGGATGACACCCGCCGGCAAGCAAAAGAACAGGGCTATGTCGAAACCGTGTTTGGCCGCCGCCTGTGGTTACCCGAGATCAACGGCGCCAACGGCATGCGCCGCCAAGCAGCCGAACGCGCCGCCATCAACGCCCCCATGCAAGGCACCGCCGCAGACCTCATCAAACTCGCGATGGTCAAAGTGCAGGACTGGCTGGAGCAAGCGCAGTTACAAAGCAAACTCGTGATGCAGGTACACGACGAACTGGTTCTGGAAGTGCCGCAGGCCGAACTGCAACTCGTGAAAGAGAAAGTGCGCGAGTTGATGTGTAATGTGGCTGAGTTGAAAGTGCCGTTGGAGGTGGGGTTGGGTGAGGGGGCTAATTGGGATGAGGCGCATTAACCTTTTATCCAATGATCAAATACTTTTGATGAAACTTTTGCTACTGTCAATTTTGATATACTCTTTAGTGCGGCAATAAAAAATCTCGCATAACAATTTCTCTGGAGACTGTAATGAAACGAACTCTCCCTCTGTTGCTCATCGCGCTATCTGGCTGTGCAGCGGCCCCGAAGTATAACTATCAATCACAAACTAGCACTGATCCTACAATTATTTTTGGGGATCGTTTTGGCGGTGGCTCGGTTACAAGCCCGGCTAGGAATTTCAACATAAATATTAAGGATGCTGCCGCCAACAAATGTGCGGATGCGGCTCTTGTAGGAACCACATCAAACAATTGGGCGAAAATAAATCCACCAACTATAGAAATCAAAGTGCCCTCAGGAAAGCCTATATCAGTTACAGGATTTTCTTTGTTAAATACGCTGGCTGGCATTTCTACCTGTGTCCCTCCCCCGCTTATGTTTTCTCCTAAAGAGGGCGGGACGTATTCAATTGACATAAATGCTTTTGATACTCCCTGCGTGCTCAGCATCGTGCAAAAATTGCCGGAAGGTAAACTTGAAAAAGTTACTGACATAACAACTCTTCCTCAATGTAAAGACTAAAAATCACGGGGCGTAATATTCTTTGATTATTGCGCCCTTAACTCGTCAAACATTTGCCGCATTCTGCGCCGTCATTTTCACCCCGATCGCATCCATCAATTTGCGCACTGTTTCATAGCGCGGCTTTGCGCCCGGCGCGAGGGCTTTATACAAGCTCTCGCGGCTTAATCCGGCATCCTTGGCGATCTTCGCCATGCCGCGTGCTTTCGCAATATCGCCGAGGGCTGAGAGGAAAACATCCGGGTTGTCATCTTCCAATGCGGCGGCTAAATATTCGACGATCATTTCTTCGCTGTCGAGGTAATCGGCGGCATCGAATTTGGTGACGGTGATTTTTTTAGTGGTTTTTTTGGTCATGATTCACTCCTCATTAAGTTGCTTGCGTATGGTCTTGGCACGAACGATGTCTCGCTTCTGAGTGGATTTGTCGCCGCCGCATAACAGCAGGTACACCACGCTTTCGCGCTGGATGAAATAGACCCGATAGCCCGCGCCGATATGAATACGCATTTCGCTGACACCTTCTCCAACAGATTCGCAATCGCCAAAGTTTCCGTGCTCCGCACTTTTGATGCGGCTAACGATGCGGGCACAGGCGCGAATATCGCGCAACGCAGACAGCCAATCTGAAAACTCGTTGGTTTTGTTGATGGTGTACATGATGCTCATTGTATCCAATTGGATACTTTGTGCAAGAGACTTCGCAATATCAAAGTGTGATGCGAAGAGCGGACTGGCGTATTTACTGTGGCGGGTTAAAACGCATACATCGAAGCCAGCCCAATGCGGTAGATGCCGCCGCTGAAATTATAGGTGGTTGTGGCAACGGTGCCGGTGGTGCCGTTCACTTGGTAGTTATAGCCCGATTCTGCAAACAGTCGCAGGGTGGTGTTGCGCGATAACTCATATTGCAAACCCAAACCGTAAGGTATGCTGGAAAGGGAGTTGCTGATGCCGGTGAGGCTGGTTCCGCTCATGACGGAGTTGACCTGTGCGCCGCCGACTTTGACGTACAAAGATGTATACGGGCTGAGTGGCTCCAGTAGCACCAACCACAGACTGCGGCTGCTGGCGGCGATCTTGTTGTTCTGGTCGTCATCCATTTCGCCGTGGTTGATGTATTCGATCTCCAGCGCAACGTTGGGGTCGAACTGTACGCCGAGCAAGGCGCTGTAACCGATGCTGGTGTAACTGGTGTTGTTGGTTTCGGTTTGAGATTGCCCGAGGCTGAATGCGAAATAGGCACCTTCGCGCGCCGAGGCGGCGGGGGCCGAGCAAATCGAAATCAGGGTTGCGGTGACGATGAGTGTTTTGCGGATCATGATGTTAGTTCTGGTTGCATTCGGTGCGGCAGCTTGATCTTTTCGGTGTCTCAGTGGGGCAATAAGGTCATCTGGATATCTGTTGCAGATACAGCTGTTCCACTTTCTCGCGCGCCCACGGAGTCCGGCGCAAGAATTTCAAACTGGATTTGATGCTGGGGTCGTGGGTGAAGCAGCGGATCGGGATGGCGGCTCCCATCGCTTCCCAGCCTAGGCCCTCGGAGAGGCGCGTGACAATCATCTCCAGAGTGATACCTTCCAGTGCGGGGCGGGGGGCTGATTTTGAGGGGGCGTTCATGCGCCCATTTTACAGGGCTGTGCGTGTGTGCGGGAGAGTTAAGCCGGACTATTGTTTCCCAGCAACTGTTTGATCCATGCCTGTTGATACACCCGTTTGCGTTTTTGCTCCAGCAGTTTGCGGATATGTTGTTTGGCATCGGCGAAGCCGAGCACACCGGCCACGGTGACCGCATCGCAGCGCAGCACGTGGAATCCGAGTTCGGATTCGATCACGCCGCTGACCTGGCCTGCGTTCAATCCGAACAGTGCGGCATCCAGTTCGGGAAAGAGTTTGCCGCGCGGCAGGTCGCCCAGTTTTCCGCCGTCCAGTGCGGTGGGGCATTCGGAGTGTTTGAGCGCCTGCTCTTCGAAGCGTTGCGGCTCTTTTGCCAGACGTGCCGCGATCTCGCTGATGCGCTTGAATGCGGCCTCGCGCGTGTTCTCGGGAATGGTGTCGTTGAGGGTGATGAGGATATGGCGTGCCAGTCGTGTCTCGGGGCGGCGGAACTGTTCCGGGTGATATTGGTAATACAGCTCCACATCCATGTCGCTCACGCTTTCGGCGCGTGTGCCGACCTTCTCCAGGATGGCTTCCACCTTCATCTCGCGTTCCAGCGCGCTGGCGAAGCTGGCTTCGTCTAGGCCGTTGCGCGCCATGTCCTCGCTGAACTCGTCTTCGTTCTGGTAACGCCCGCGTATCTCTTGCATGGCAAGGTCTAGCGTGGAGGCGGGCACCATGGCATCGCGCGCTTCCGGGGCGGCAAGCACACGCGCTTCGAGCTGGTGCTGCTTCTGTGCCATGTTCAACACGCGCTCGGATTCGTCCGGCTGCAAAGCGGCGGGGGCTTTGCCGTAGATCTTCTGCGCGGCTTTGAGCGCGAGATAGGCGACGGCGCGATCAGTCGATTCAGGCATGACTCTTTTCCTCGTCGTTGTACACATGCACGGCTTCCAGTGCCGATTCGGGAACCTGCAACACGTGGTCGTAAAAGATGACCTGGTACTGCACGCCGCCGTTCTCGTCGCGCAGCACTTTTAATATCTCGCCTTCCGCGCCGGGTGTGGCGCGCACTTCGCCGCGCACGACCAGAGTGATCTTGCTGCGTACCTTTTCGCGGCTCTCATACTTGCTGGGTATCCAGGGGTCGGCGATGCCGATGAGCTCTTCTTCGCGGAAGCCGACGATCTTGTCCTGATCGAGGAAATTGACGGTGTAAATCAGTTGATCCTGCAAGAAGGTGCCGACATTGATGACGAAGCCGGTGGAGCCGCGCCGGATCAGCAGCGTGCCGGTGGGCACGCCGGGATAAGTGCCGTCGTTGCGCACGTTGCGCACGATGCGGACTTCGTCACCAAATTCGAATTTAGGTAGCATGTCTCTCTATGGTATCTGTATTCATACTGCACTTATAACCTGACTGCCGCGCAATTCCCTCGCCCGCAAGCGGGAGAGGGTTAGGGTGAGGGGTGGCGAACCATCGCCTAGCTGTCTAGTATGCAACGCCCCTCATCCCCGCCCCTTCTCCCGCTTGCGGGCGAAGGGATATCCCGAATTTAGGCAGCATCTCGTTTGTTCACTGTGATCGAAGTGACCGGCACGAACTTGGTTTGCGGTTCGTGCATGTGGAACACCTTGAAGACTTTTTCGGTGAGCGCATCGGATTTCACGAAATCCTGATAAGCCTGCTGCAACAGTGTGGCATACACCACGCGCTTGTCCGCTTCTTCCTGTGTGATGGCGGCCTTTGCGAGATAGTTGTGGAAGCGTTGCAGGATATGCAGGCGGTTCACATGCACTACCGACGCATCGTATGCGATGCCGAAGTAGTCGAGGAAATCCTCGGCGGAGACCAATTCCTCCATCGCTTCATCTAGTGTAAGTTCGTCCATCTTGCGCTCCTTTCAGCATCAGTTTCGTTGTCCATCGATTGATCCAGTACTTCCAGCAACGCTTTGCCGCCCATGCGGTCGTGGCTGTCCAGCTCCACCAGTTTTTCCAGCATCGCCTGTCCGGTTCCGAGATTGCCCAGACGCAGGTGGATATATCCCGTTGCTTTGAGTGCCATGAGGTAGAAACGCACCAGTCCCATCGAACGCATCACACCTTCACCCAGATTGGCCTCGTTCAGATACATCCAGGTCTCGGGGAAGTTCAGCCGCTGCCCGACTACGGCCAGGGTGCTTTCGCCCACCAGCAGCGCATCTTCCAGGCGGTGCTGGTAAAAATAGTAGCGATACAGTGCGACCAGCACCATCAGGTGTTTGGGGGCCAGATAACTGGCGCGCAGCAGCAGGCTTTCCGCTTCTTCGCTGCCGTAGTTGTCCGCGGCTGCCACGATGAGGCGCGCGATCTCCGGGGCGAGCGGTTCGTCGAAGTACAACTCGGCTTGGTCGAAATCGAGCAGGTCCATCATTCTTTCCTCAATTTGCGCGCCACCTCGGTGCCGCACAGGTCGTCCGCGTCGCAGGTGTGGCATTGGCCGTCCACCGGTTCGCCCTGTTTGCGCAACTGGCCTTCCAGTACCTCGATACGTTCCATCAGGCAGGCGATGGCGCGACCGACCGGGTCGGGGATGAGGTGGTGGTCGAGGTTGATGCCGTAGATGTTGTCCGTACCGGCTTCTTCGGTGCGCAGCACGATCTTGCCGGGGATGCCGATGACGGTGCGGTGTGCGGGTACGTCCTTCACCACCACCGAGTTGGCGCCGACGCGCACGTTTTCGCCCAGCGTGATCGCGCCGAGGATCTTCGCGCCCGCGCCGACCACCACACCGTCGCCCAGCGTGGGATGGCGTTTGCCTTTGTTCCAGGTGGTGCCGCCCAGCGTGACGCCGTGGTACAGCGTGACATCGTCACCGATCTCGGCGGTCTCGCCGATGACGACACCCGCACCGTGGTCGATGAAGAAGCGCCGACCGATGGTGGCGCCGGGATGGATGTCGATGTTGGTGAGCAGGCGCGCGAACCACGAGATGAGCCGCGCCAGATACCGCAGGCCGAACTTCCACAGGCGGTGCGCGATGCGCTGCATGAGGATGGCATGTACACCGGGGTAGGTGGTGAGCACTTCGAAACGCGAGCGTGCCGCCGGGTCGCGCTGGAACACACAACTCACGTCTTCGCGCAGCAGGCGCAGCAACGAAGGCTGTTCAGTCTTGGTCAGTATATCGTCGGCAGTCATGGCGTCTTCCATGGTGCGCTCCTAGTGTGCCGCGGCGGGCTGCATGTGCCCGCTGTGGCGTTGTCCGATGAACTTCTGGTAGATGAACAGCAACTCCTGGTCGGCCGGTGAGCGTTTGGCCCGCTCGGCGAAGCTGCGGATGTCAGGCAGCAAGGCGCGCGCTTCAGCCTGGCTGAGATTGAGTCCCATGGTGGCATACGCGGCGATGATGCCGTGTGCGCCGGAATGTTTGCCCACCACCAGCTTGTGCTGGCGTCCCACCTCTTCCGGGGCGAAGCCCTGATAGGTGTCCGGGTCTTTGAGCAGTCCGTCGACATGGATGCCCGCCTCGTGGGTGAATACGCCTTCACCCACCAGACTCTTCTGCCAGGGCACGGGGCGGCCCGATGCGGCGGCGACCAGTTTGGACAAGTCGGTAAAGTGCGTGAGGTCGATGCCGGTATTCATGCCGTAGAGTTTTTTCAGCCCCAGCGCGACTTCTTCCAGCGGCGCATTGCCCGCACGTTCACCCAGACCGTTCACCGTGGTGTTGATATGTGTCGCACCGGCCAGCGCGGCGGCGAGGCTGTTGGCGGTGGCAAGGCCGAGGTCATCGTGCGCGTGCATCTCGATCTCAAGGTCGCAAGCACTGCGCAGGGTGGCGATGACCTTGTGCACGCCGAACGGCTCCATCACACCCAGCGTGTCGGCGAAACGGATACGCTGCGCGCCTGCGGTTTGCGCCACTTCGGCGACTCTCAGCAAGAACTCGGGATCGGCACGCGAAGCGTCTTCGCAACCGACGATGATGCCCACGCCCTGATCGGAAGCGAATGACACCAGATCGAGCACGGTATCCAGCACCCACTCACGATCACGTCCCAGCTTCTTCTCGATATGGATATCCGACACCGGAATAGAGAGATCGATGAGCTGCACATCGACTTCTTCTGCCGCGAGGATGTCCGCTTTGCACATGCGGCACCAAGCGATGAGATTGGCATTCAGGCCGAGTGCCGCCACGGCATTGATGCTGTCGCGTTCTTCCGCCCCCATCGCCGGGATTCCCACTTCCAGTTCCGGCACGCCGAGTGCGTCGAGTTGACGCGCGATGTCCAGCTTCTCCTCCAGCGTGAACGCCACCCCGGCGGTCTGTTCGCCGTCGCGCAGGGTGGTGTCGTCGATGATGATAGTGCGGGACATGACGGTCATCTCATTTCAGCAGTAGCAACAGGGCGCAAGCCGACCACATCGATACCCAAGCCACCGCGACTTGGGTTGTCTCGGAGGTGCGGGCCAGTTCTTTGGCTATGGTCTTCATGCGTAGGTCGGCGCGAACGCCTTTTCCGGTTCGGCTTTGGGGCCGTCGCCTTCCCAATACGGCGACAACTTGCGCAGTTGCGCGATAATCTCCGGCACCACGGCGATCACGCGATCCACTTCCGCTTCGGTGCTGTAACGCGACAGCGAGAAACGCACGGTACCGTGCGCGGCGGTGTAGGGGATGCCCATCGCGCGCATCACATGCGACGGCTCCAGCGAGCCGGAAGTGCAAGCCGATCCGCTCGAAGCGGCGATGCCGAATTTGTTGAGCAGCAACAAGATGGCCTCACCCTCGATGAACTCAAAGGCGATGTTGCAGGTGTTAGGCAAGCGGTTACTCGGGTCGCCGGTGACAAAGGCGCGCGGCACTTTGGCGAGGATGCCCGCTTCCAGTTTGTCGCGCAGGCGTGCCACTTCGGTGTTCTCGTATTGCATCGCTTCCAGCGCCATTTCAGCCGCTTTGCCCAAACCGACGATGGAGGTGGTGTTCTCGGTTCCGGCACGACGCCCGCGCTCCTGATGACCGCCGCGCAGCAGAGGACGGAAACGGGTGCCGCGTTTGAGGTACAACACACCGATGCCCTTGGGGGCGTGTAGTTTGTGACCGGACACGGACAACATGTCGATCTTGGTGTCTTTCAGATTGAGCGGCACTTTGCCCACGGCTTGCACCGCGTCGGTGTGGAACATCGCACCGGCAGCATTGGCTAATTCGGCCATTTCCACGACGGGGAAGAAGGTGCCGGTCTCGTTGTTTGCCCACATCACCGACACGACGGCAACCTGGTCGGAGAGCAGTTTTTTGTATTCATCCAGATCGAGGCGACCTTTGCCATCCACCTTGAGCAGATGCACTTTGTAGCCGTCTTTTTCCAGCCAGGTGCACAAAGTCAGAATGGCCGGATGTTCGACCGTGGTGGTGATGATCTCTTTGCGCTCCGGCTGTGCCTTCAAGGCGGAGATGAGCGCGGTGGAGTCCGACTCGGTGCCGCAGGAAGTGAAGATGATCTCGGAATCGTGTTCCGCGCCGAGCAACTCTTGCACTTGCATACGCGCCTTTTTGATGGCGAGGCCGACCTTGTTGCCGAAGCTGTGCATGGACGAAGGGTTGCCGAACTGCTCGGTGAAATACGGCAGCATGGCCTCCACCACCGCAGGGTCTACCCGCGTGGTCGCATTGTTGTCGAAATAGATGCCGGTCATGTTTGTATCCTTTTTTCGTAGGTCGGGTTAGGCGTAGCCGTAACCCGACGATGTTTCTTACAGGTGTCGGGTTACGCTACGCTAACCCGACCTACTACATGAGTGCTTAACCCTTCATCGCCCGTGTCAGCGAACTGACCTTGGTCGGCACGATCTTGATGAACTCTTTCAGCTCTTCCATCAGCTTCTGCTGGATGCCTTGCAGGGTCAGTGCTTCCATCTGGCAACCGGCGCAGGCGCCGGTCATGTTGACGTAGATGGTCTTGCCGTCCACATCCACCAGCTCGATGTCGCCGCCGTCGCGCTTGAGTTGCGGGCGCACCGATTCCAGCACGGCCTCGATCTTGCGGATGCGTTGCAGATTGGTCATGCCCGCCGGAGCGGCTTCCTCTTTTGGTTGTGCGCCGGGTTTGAAGCTTTCGCCGCGCTCGGCCATCACCTTCGCCAGGATCTCTTCGATACCTTCGTGGCAGGACGAGCAGCCGCCGCCCGCCTTGGTGTAGTTGGTTACGTCCTGCACCGAGCACAGCTCGTTGGCGCGTATGGTGTCTTCGATCAGCACCGCGTCGATGGCGAAACATTTGCACACCAGCGCGCCTTCTTCATGGTCGTCGCTCCACACTTCGCCGCGATAGTTAGCCACGGCCGCTTGCAAGGCCTCGCGTCCCATCACCGAGCAGTGCATCTTTTCCGGCGGCAGGCCGTCGAGGTAATCGGCGATGTCCTGGTTGCTCACCTTCAATGCTTCGTCCAGCGTCTTGCCTTTGATCATCTCGGTGAGCGCGGAAGAAGACGCGATGGCCGAGCCGCAGCCGAAGGTCTGGAAATGCGCGTCGAGGATGATGTCAGTCTCCGGCTCCACCTTGAGCATCAGGCGCAACGCGTCGCCGCAGGAGATCGAGCCGACATCGCCCACACCGTTCGCGCCTTCCAGCACTCCGGCGTTGCGCGGTTGGAAGAAGTGTTCTTTAACTTTGTCCGAGTAGTCCCACATGGTGCGCTCCTTATGCCGAGAAAGATGAACCGCACGCGCAACTGGCGCTGGCGTTCGGATTTTCGAATTTGAAGCCGCTGCCGGTCAGGCTATCGACGAAATCGACAGTCACGCCGTCCAGCAACGGGGCGGACAAAGGATCGACCAGCAGAGTGACCGCGCCGAATTCCAGCACGGTGTCGTCTTCGTTCTTGGCTTCTTCCAACGACATGCCGTATTGGAAGCCGGAGCAGCCACCGCCCGAGATGGCGATGCGCAGTCCGGCGACGGGGGCTTCCGCTCCCTTGATGAATCTCTCCACGGCGGAGATGGCGTTGGGTGTCAGGTTAATCATGGTTCGCTCCTATCGGTGATGTGTACCCGATAGTTTGCAAGCCACGTGCCAGCCCATCACGCTAGATTCATCTTGTTGTTTAATTTGAATTTCATTCAAAGCTGGCGCTCAACTCCCCTGTGTGGAACAAGACGGCGGAGGAGGCTTGTCGTGTTTGCGACAAGCTGGGGCGGCATCATCCGAACAGGGGCGGGATAGCGTGTTTGGAAGGTGTCCGAACGGGCGCAGGAAGGCTTCTTGACCGTGTGGATATTTCAGCGTACCGTGACCGTAAAACGTATCGAAGTACCGTTATCAATGGGCTTTGTCGGGGTGGGAGGCGCGCTCATATGGGATGTCCTTTGTGCCCGTTTCCGGCAGATCCGTAAAATCAGGGTGAGTTGTCGAAATGAATTTCAGAAATCTATCGTCGTGCTTGGGTTTGACTTTATTATCAATTACCTATGCTAGTGCAGCGGCGAATCTAGTATCTCCCGAACATATGGGGGAGTTAAACAAGAAGAACGCGCAGATCAAAGTCGCCGTCAGGGAATTGGATGACATCGGAAAAGAGCTGATCGTTGCCAAGGCGAAACAAAATGCCGCGATGGATACGATAGAGCGACTGGAATTCGAGAGCGATCAGGCGACGGTACGCTTGGAGACCCTGCAAAAGATCGATCGCGAGTCACCCGATACGATCGCGCCCGAGAAGCTGAGTGCGGCGAAAGACAAAAATAGACAGGCGATCCTGGCGTTGAATGCCGCGATGACGGAGCGTGATGAATATACCGCCGAGGTCGGGCGGCTCAAAGGCCGGGCAATCGAGAAATATGCCGAGTTCAGAATGCTGGAGAGGTCATTCGAGCGCGATGTGGATACGGTGGTGAATGCGCAGACGGATCAGCGCATCTCATCGATGCATACCGCCAAAGAGGTCGTCGTCACGACGCGTACCTCGTGCGGCGACGAGCCGATCAAGCAATGCAAGGAACGCTCTTTGAAGGCAGCCGAACTGGCCGCTTCGGAACAGGGTTCGGTGGTGTTCGTCACCTCGCTGACCGAGATCAAGAATTTCAAGTTGAGCAAAGACGAATTGCGCAGTGAAGTGCATGCGACGCTGAGCAACAAAGAGATCATCAAGCAGCAGATGTTCGGTGAGGGAGAGGCTTACGAGACCACGTTAAAAGCAACCGTTGTTCCCGTGATCGGGGATACCCTGCGTGAGCAGATAGCGGAAGGTATCCGCGCGGAGGTCTATGCGTTGGCCGGGGGGCAGGTGGACTATACCCAGGTGCGCGATCCGTCGATCTCGGACGAGGAGTTGCAGAAGAGAGAAAAGAAGAAGTCCGAGATGGATGCGCGTGCCCGTATCGATGCCCGCAAGGCTGCGCGGGCGGAAGAACAGCGCAAGCGGGCCGCCGAAGCAGCCCAGGCGGAAGAGGACAGGAAACGCGCCGCCGAAGCAGCCAGGATCGAAGAGGAGCGCCGCAGGGTATTGGAGGCTGCGGAAGAACAGCGCAAAATTGACGAGGCGCGCGAGAAGGCGCTGCGCAATGAGGAGGAGCGGCGTCGTTCGGGTATCCCGACATTCAGTTTTTGATTCGCAGGTGATGGCGGTTTGATTTTTCGCCATCTTTGTTTTTTCTACGTTGAAGGAGAAAGAAATGAACAAGAACATTAAGTTGATCTGTCTGTTCGGTATCGTCGCACTGGCTTCGCAAAGCGCGATGGCTGCGGGACTCAAGGTTCGCGGCGGGGTGACAAGCAACACCTATAGTCTGGATATCACGCCATCGACAGGCAGCTCATATAACTATGCCAAATCCAATTACAGCGGAACCAATCTGGGCTTAACTTGGCTGATGGGCGAATCCACGTATCTGGATGCGGCGCTCGCCAACGGTAGCGGTACTTGGGATGGGACATATACCAACGGGACGGCGTTCACCTCCAACATGACCCGCGCGGACAGCGCCTTCATATTGGGTACCAACCTTGGTGGAGCCGGCGGAAATGTGGTCAATCTGTATGCAGGATGGAAGAACGGGGAGACCAAGCTGGAGCGTGCGCCCGGAGCGGCGAGCAATCCCGCGCTCAATTTCAAAACCAACGGCCTGATCTTCGGAGGCGGGCTGGGATTCCCTGTCGGGGGGGCTGGCTCGCTTGGCCTGAGTCTGGGTATGGGGGTGATGAGCGGTTCGTATGATTCGACAGCCAGTGGTGTGACGACCACCTATAAGGCGGATATGGCGCTCGGTTTCAGTTACGGCATAGGTTATTCCTACCCGTTCACCAAGAACCTCGGTATGGCTATCGACTATAAAGGGAACGCGTACAAATATATCTTCGATAGCGGGTTGACCACGCAGTGGGATCTGAACGAGACATTCAATACCGCAAGTGGATCGCTCTATTTCACCTTCTAATATCGGGGGCGCCGTGGTGCGTTTGGTGTTCTTCTGTGCGTTGCTTGCGACTGTGTCCTGCACGCATGCGACGGACAGTCCAAAGGTTGTTGCGGCAACGTCGTCCCCCCCCGCTTGGATTCAGAATCCCGACAAGCCCGGTTATCTGAGTGTGGTCGGGGCGGCGAAGAGACAGGAGTGGGGCGGGCGCGACGCACAGTATCGCGTTGCACAGATGAAGGCGCGGCAGGCATTGGCACAGATCGTTCAGACTCGGGTCACGTCCTCTTTGCAGATGAGTACGGAGCAGGGCGGTGGGCGAGTCACCCGCGAAGTCGATGCGGAACTCCGCTTGAGCAGCAGCGTGGAGTTGCAACTTGATGCGGCACGGGTCATCGAGGAATGGAGCGATCCGCAGACGGGAACCTTGTATATCTGGCTGGTGACGCCGCTGGTGCAAGCGGGACAGTAGCCCGTTGCTACCGGGTGCCAATTTGAAAGACCCGCCAGTGGCGGGTCTTTGCTTTTCTTACACCCAGTCCTTGGGTATCAGATATTTGTCGTACAACTCCGCTTCCGGTGTGCCTGCTTCGGGGTGCCAGTCGTAGCGCCATTTCACCAGCGGCGGCATGGATAGCAGGATGGATTCGGTACGGCCATTGGATTGCAGGCCAAAGATGGTGCCACGGTCGATGACCAGGTTGAACTCGACATAACGCCCGCGCCGGTACAGTTGGAAATCGCGCTCGCGCTCGCCGTAGGGCGTGTCTTTGCGTTTCTCCAGTAGCGGCACATAGGCCGACAGGTAGTGGTCGCCGACACTTTGCTGGATGGCGAAGCAGGTATCGAAATCCGGTTCGCTGAGGTCGTCGAAGAAGATGCCGCCCACGCCGCGCGGTTCGTTGCGGTGTTTGAGGAAGAAATATTCGTCGCACCACTTCTTGTATTTGGCATGCAAAGACGGATCGAACGGCGCGAGCGAGTTCTTGCAGATCTGGTGGAAATGTTGCGCGTCTTCCTCGAAGCCGTAATACGGCGTGAGATCCATGCCGCCGCCGAACCAGAATACTTTGCTGCCGTCGGGTTTGTGCGCCATGAACATACGCACGTTGGCGTGTGAGGTCGGTGCATAAGGATTGCGCGGGTGCATCACCAGCGATACTCCCATCGCCTCCCAGCTGCATCCGGCCAGTTCGGGACGGTGTGCCGTGGCGGAGGCCGGCATCTTGTCGCCCTGCACATGCGAGAACGCTACCCCGCCGCGCTCCAGCACATTGCCTTCCTCGATGATGCAACTGATACCTTCGCCTTTGCCGATACTGGTCTTGAGCGAATTCGCATCGGTGTTGTTGCTCGCCTCGCGTGTCCATCTGTCGCGGATGAACTTCTTGCCGTCTACTTGCTCCAGACGTTCGACGATGAGCTCTTGCAGTTCGAGCAGATATTTTTTGACGGCGGTGCTATCCATGTTCTCTCCACAGTTTTTCACCACGGAGACACAGAGACACAGAGAAATGCAAAAGCCAAGATGAAGCTACATCCGTGGCTGATATTCCAGATTTGTATCGGGCTGTTCGTGTTGAGTTTCTCGAAACACGAGCACGAAGGCCGCGATAATTAATGAAATCCGAATTGATGTGCTTTTCTCTGTGTCTCTGTGTCTCTGTGGTGGATTGGTTAATTGCGCACGATTCTACCATCCGCCCATGCGCGTATCGTCGAAGGTTGCTTGC
Organism: Gallionellaceae bacterium; assembly: GCA_030823955.1. Classification (GTDB taxonomy): domain Bacteria; phylum Pseudomonadota; class Gammaproteobacteria; order Burkholderiales; family Gallionellaceae; genus PALSA-1006. The sequence continues at coordinate 45,258 of JAVBYO010000025.1, read as the reverse complement.
GTTTGCCCACGCGACCGCGCAATACCCACATTTTTTTTCCGAAAAGTCGCCGACATGCGGCAAAGGTCTTGGCGGGGTGCTGGCCGCTGCGATTGGCACTGGTGGAGACCAGTGCGCTACCGGCACGGCGGCACAGGTTGCGGGCGAACGGGTGGGTGGTGAGGCGCACGGCCAGCGTGTCGTGTATGCCGCGCAGCCAGCGCGGGCAGGAGGGTTTGACCGGCATCAGGCAGGTGATCGCCTGGGCGCCATCGTGTTGCAGTCGCACCTGTTCTGCGGGGGTGAGCGGTTGCAGATAACGGGCGACTTGCCGGTAGTCCGCTGCGATGAGGATGAGTCCTTTGCGTTGCGGCCTGCGCTTCAGTTTGAGGATACGTTGTACTGCCTGACGGTTGGTCGGGTCGCAGCCTATGCCGTAGCAGGACTCGGTGGGGTAGGCGATGAGGCCGCCGCGTCTGAGGTGGGCGGCGACCGAACGGATGAAAGTCCCTACTCTTTGCATAGCAGCTATCGCAAGAAACCCAGCTCAAACACCAGCGGGCGAAGTTTGTCGCCCAACACCTTGTAGGCATTCTCGAACGGGGTGAAATCAACCGGAGGGCAATCACCGCTCTCGTTGCGGGTTTTGAGTGCATTGCGTATCTGATACCAGCCCACATCGGGACGATTCAATTTCAACTCGTCGCGCACACTACGCACATCGGTATGAGCGAAGAAGGCTTTCCATAACACACGCCCCGCATCCAACACCGCGTGTGCTTCCGCGGATAGTGGCTTGTCGGACAGATACTGCACCATGAAGTCGGACTCGAAACGACCGGGAGCATCCACCTCTGCCTCGGTGAACGGGATGAAGTGATTCACCAGCGACCATTTCTTATCATTCCATTCGAGGTCGTTTGCGCTAGCAGTAAGATTTTTTCCGTGGAACAGCATAAATATTAAACAGTCTCTTTTGAACTCATCTGACAATAATTTTGAGGGCTGTAAAAATTGATCGTTATGATTAATCCATGTATGTTTCACTAAATGGCGGACGGCAAATAACACAGCAGATTGTTGGAGATTTTCTTCAGTTACAAAATAACCTCCTGCGCTGCAATAACCAGAAGACATCAAAGCCGTTTGTTGTGATGCGTGCTGCATATCATTTTTTCCGCAAATCATTCCACCTATTGCACCATCAGCCCATTTTGTTCCTCGAACATCTTTAGTGCTGGTTGTTGGTGAAATGGCATTTTTTAACGGCAGAGCGTCTACATTGTTGGATCGAGGACGCTTGAACCAAGCACTCAAAAAAGCCTCGTTCGGTACGTTGTAAAATAACTTTTCACCAATCGCCTTCGCCGTCTTATCCAGCACATCAACGGCAATTTCAGTGATGGGTGTTTTTTTCGCGGCATTTTGATTCGTTGCCCACACCAAGAAACCTATTGGAAAATTCCCATTCAATCCATCAAATGCTTTGCTATGAACCACAAAGCCGCCCATATATTTTGCGTTCCATACCTCGCGAAACTTTTCAAAATTTGGGGCATTTATATACTTGAGAGTACCGAACATGGCTAAAGTGGCGGTTGGCATTTCCAGTGAAATTCGAGCCATAAATTGCGTAAATAATTCACGGGTGGCATAACCGTAGTCCGGCATCACACGAGACATTTTTGTCGTTGCAACACCTTCTTTATTGCCACTATCCAGCCCTGTTCCTGCCTCCGCATACGGCGGGTTAATCAACACCAATATCTTCTTCCCCGCGGCTATCGCATTACGCAATCCCGTGGGCACTTTATTGGTGAGACTGTAGTCGATCTTTCCATCATCGGTGATGTCGTCGTTCAAATAGTCGTATTGAAAACGCTGTGCGGCAACGCAAGTCTTAGTGGCTTTCATCACGTCCACATCGGCCTCGTCCAGCGTGCTCATGTAGATGTTGCGCGGGTTGCTGTGTTTGACTTCGAGATTACCCACGCCGCAGCACATGTCCCACACGATATAGTCCTTCTGCCAGTTCTTGCCCAAGGTTTCGGTGAGTTTGTCGTAGGCTTTATCCACTACAGGTAGCGGGGTGTAGAACGCGCCCTTGAAACTGCGCTCATCCAGGGGAATCAAGCTGTCACGGCGTTCCAGCAGATAGTCGCGGTATTCGGCTTTGGGCGGCTTGTGGTAGATGGCCCAGAATTGGCGGTAGCCTTCTTTGTTGCCCAGTTCGTATATCTTGCCATCTAGGCTGAATACAGGTGCGCCGTTCTTGTGCATCAGCTCGGCGGGTAGATTGGCGTGAGTGGAGACTGTGCCATCGTGCATGATGTCGGCGAAGAAAAGTAACTCATACTTTTCTTCGGGTACACCGCCTATTTCACGCCCGATCATCGTCACCCATTTATCGAAGACCTGTTTCAGGTTGTCTGGGGTGATCTGGGTGCGGATGATCTCGCCGGATTTGATGGCGACCTTTACGGTGCTGATGAATTCGTCTTCGTGTGTGGCGATCTTGAATGAGACGAAGTGTGTGCCGATGTGGGCGGAGATTTCGTCCAGCGCTTCTTGGGTGTATTGGCTGGCGGACTTGCCCCATTTCACTGTCTTTTTGGTGAGAAAAGGCAATACATCTGAGCTTTTCATCAGCGCTGCTTTTTCAGTGTCGATGACAGCAAGGAGCGGCGGCACTTTTTCGCCTTTGTTCAGCGCGACTTGAACGTAGTGCAGCAACTGGGTGAACATGGCGTAGCTGGAATGCTTGCTTGTGTCTTTGGCCTCAAACCAAATCTCGTTGGTTTGAATGTCAATTAGACCTTTCGTGTAGCCCTTTAGTCCGAGGGCTTTGATGTAGGCATCCTTAACGTCTTCTTCGCTTCGAACTTGTTGGAGTTGGGTATAGAGGCTCATTAGTTCAATCCACTTGGTTGTCGCAATCGAGGGGTGATTTATCCGCTTTTATTTAAACAATTTCAGATATGCATCAAATGCATACATTTTGCCGCGCTTCGCTCCGGTGATTTCCACCAAAATATCGAAGCGCTCGAGGTCTGCAATCAGCTTGTAAGCCGAGGCGGGAGAAACTTCTGCCACTTCCGCCACCTTTGCTGCATCAACCATCGGGTGCTGATACAGGAAATACATTACCTTCTGAGCATTGGCCGTGCGGCTACCCAAGGTTTGCAGTTGCACTTCTACCTGCTTCTGTAGTTTGAGAATGTTGTCGAATGTGGTTGTGCTGCTTTTTGCCGTTTCTATCACGCCGACCAGAAAAAATTTGAACCATTGTTTCAGGTCATTTTTCTCCCGCACACGCATAAGGTTGTCGTAATAAAGCTGGCGATTACGCTCGAAGAAGTCGGATAGATACAACACGGGCTGTTTCAATATCCCTCGGCTGACTAGGTATAATGTGATCAGCAGGCGTCCCACACGGCCATTGCCGTCTAGGAAAGGGTGGATGGTCTCGAACTGGTAATGCACTAACGCTGCTTTCAGTAACTCAGGGAAGTAGGCTTGTTCGTTGTGCACGAATTTCTCGATGTCGGCGATCAATTCCCCTACCGTTTCATGTATCGGCGGCACGAATACGGCATCGTTGATGCTTGCGCCCCCGATCCAGTTCTGGCTGTGCCGAAATTCGCCCGGTTCTTTTTGTTTGCCGCGTACACCTTGCATCAGCGTCTTATGAGTTTCGCGTATCAGTCGCGCCGAGAAGGGGAGCGTTTGCAATCTATCGACAGCCTGATTCATCGCGGCGACATAGTTGTGCACCTCATCCCAATCGTCTCGCCGCTCTACTGCGACATCTTCTTTTTCCAGAAGCGCTTCTTCAATGTTGGTCTGTGTGCCTTCGATCTTGCTCGACTGGGTTGCCTCCTTTAGCACATGCATGCGGATAAACAGGTCAATGTTGGGGATATATTCGGAGTACATGTCCAACCTTCCCAATTCCCGATCAGCTTGGCCAAGTAGCTGTAGCAGCTCCATATCGTCCACGACCCAAGCGTGATTGATGGGGTTCGGCTGGAAACTCTTATATCGCGTTTGCTGAATGTACAACCCGGCTTGGAAATTTTTCATTTGCGCCTCCCGAAAGTTAAAATAGCGCCTAAGGTTGTTTTAGATTTTACGCAAAATCTAAAACAGTGCAATGCGTTAATTTAGAAAATGTAGTGGGAATATTGGGCTGTCAAAAAACCATCGAGGACTGGATTTTTGAATATCTACATCATTTCAATGTATTAAGTTGATGCAAGTTAAGCTGAAGTAGCTAGGAGACTTCAAACGAATGGGGAAGGTATTCCCTATCTCCTAAACTTTGGAGCGCCATGAGGTTTTTATTGCTACTTTCGGGCGATGGCGCGATAACCGATGTCGCGGCGCATCTGCTGACCATCGAAATGAATAGTGTCGGCGATCTCGTAGGCCCGTTTTTGCGCATGTTTCACCATGTCGCCCAGAGCCACGACACAGAGTACGCGTCCGCCGCTGGTGAGCACTTTGCCGTCCTGCATGGTGGTACCTGCATGGAATACATGTGCGTCTTCTAATTTCTTGGGCAAGCCGGTGATGACATCACCTTTGCGCGGCGTATCCGGATAGTTGGCTGCGGCCATCACCACGCCCAAGGCGGTGCGGCGATCCCACTCGGCTTCCACTTTGTCCAAGGTGCCGTTGACGGCGTGTTCGACGATGGCGGCGAAGTCGCTCTTCAGGCGCAGCATGATGGGTTGTGTCTCGGGGTCACCCATGCGGCAGTTGAATTCGAGCACCTTGATGCCGCCGTCCGGCGAGATCATCAGGCCCGCATAAAGAAACCCGGTGTAGGTGATGCCTTCGCTCTCCATGCCGCGCACTACGGGCTGGATCACTTCGCGCAGCACCTTGGCGTGGATGGTCGGCGTGACCACAGGAGCGGGCGAGTACGCGCCCATGCCGCCGGTGTTGGGGCCTTGGTCGCCATCCTTGAGGCGTTTGTGGTCCTGGCTGGTCGCCATGGCGAGCACGTGTTTGCCGTCCACCATGACGATGAAGCTGGCTTCTTCGCCCGCGAGGAACTCCTCCACCACCACGCGCGCACCGGCATCACCGAGTTTGTTGTCGGACAGCATCATATCGATGGCGTCGAACGCTTCCTGCTTGGACATCGCAACGACCACGCCTTTACCCGCGGCGAGGCCGTCGGCTTTTACAACAATGGGTGCGCCGAGCTTCTCTACATAGGCTTTGGCCGCAGCGATGTCGCTGAAGGTCTCGAAGAATGCGGTGGGGATGTTGTGGCGCGTCATGAAACGTTTGGCGAAATCTTTGGAAGATTCCAGTTGTGCCGCCGCTTTGGTGGGGCCGAATATCTTCAATCCTTCCGCGCGGAAGGCATCCACTACACCCGCCGCCAGCGGTGCTTCCGGGCCGACTACGGTGAGTTCGATGTGTTCCTTCTTCACGAATGCGATGAGGTCGGGGATGGCCGTGATGGCGACGTTCTCCACGCCTTCTTCCAGTACCGTGCCAGCATTGCCGGGGGCGACGTACACCTTCTGCACTTTCGCACCCTGCGCCAGACGCCATGCCAATGCGTGTTCACGTCCGCCGTTACCGATGACTAGAATTTTCATGCTTATACTTCCTTGAAGTATAGAGAAGGGGGAAGAGGGAAGGGAGAAGGATAAAACCGGAACGTGCCGTTACCCTTTCCCCTTCTCCCTTATCCCTCCCCCAGTTTTAATGTCTGAAATGACGGAAGCCGGTAAACACCATCGCCAGCCCATGCTCGTCCGCTGCCGCGATGACTTCTTCATCACGCATCGAGCCACCCGGCTGGATCACGGCTTTTGCACCCGCTTGTGCCAGCACGTCGATACCGTCGCGGAACGGGAAGAAGGCATCCGAAGACACGACGGAATCGACCAAGCTCAGCCCGGCATTCTGCGCCTTGATGCTGGCGATGCGGGTCGAATCCACGCGGCTCATCTGGCCTGCGCCCACGCCCAAAGTCTGGCCGTTTTTGCAGAACACGATGGCGTTGGACTTCACGTATTTTGCCACGCGCCATGCAAATAACAGGTCGGTCAGTTGTTCTTTGCTGGGCTGCGCTTTGCTCACGACTTTGAGTTGTGCGAGTTGCACGTTGAGTGCGTCCGGTGTCTGTACCAGCAGACCGCCGCTGACACGTTTCACGTCGTATTGGTTGTGTGCGTTGGACAGCGGCACGGTGAGTACGCGCACGTTTTGTTTGGCGGCGGTCACTTTCAATGCGGCTTCGGAAGCGGAAGGCGCGATGATGAGTTCGACGAATTGGTTGGTCGTGATCTGTGCGGCGGAGGCTTCGTCCAGTTCGCGGTTGAAGGCGATGATGCCGCCGAACGCGGAAGTGGTGTCGGTGGCGTAGGCCAGTTTATAGGCACTCAATGCGCTATCGGCGATCGCCACGCCGCAGGGGTTGGCATGTTTGACGATGACGCAGGCGGGTTGGTCGAAAGTCTTGACCAGTTCCCAGGCCGCATCGGCGTCGCCGATGTTGTTGTAGCTGAGTTCTTTGCCTTGCAGCTGGGTGTAGTCGGAGATGCCGCCTTTGACCGGATTCAGGTCGCGGTAGAACGCGGCATTCTGGTGCGGATTCTCGCCGTAGCGCATGTCCTGCACTTTGGCAAAGTTGAAATTGATCTGCGCGGGAAACTCGCTCTTTGTGCCGTCGCTGTTGATCGCGGTGAGGTAGTTGCTGATCATGCTGTCGTAGGCGGCGGTGTGCGAGAAGGCTTTTTTGGCCAGATCGAAACGGGTGGCATCACTCACAACGCCTTTGTTGGTCTGCATCTCGGCCAGGATGTCGGCGTAGTCGGTCGGGTCGGTGACGATGGCGACATGCGCATGGTTCTTGGCAGCAGAGCGCACCATGGTGGGCCCGCCGATGTCGATGTTCTCAATCGCGTCTTCCAGCGTGCAGCCGGGTTTGGCGATAGTGGCTGCGAACGGATACAGGTTGACCACCACCAGATCAATTGTCGGAATGGCGTGTTTCTTCAGAGTGGCCACATGTTCGGGCAGATCGCGGCGCGCCAGAATACCGGCATGCACTTTGGGTTGCAGCGTCTTCACGCGCCCGTCCAGCATCTCGGGGAAGCCGGTGTAATCGGCCACCTCGGTGCACGGCACGCCGTTGTCGGCCAGCAATTTTGCAGTGCCGCCGGTGGACAGGATCTTCACGCCGAGGGTGTGCAGACCTTGTGCGAATTCGAGGACGCCGGATTTATCCGATACGCTGATGAGTGCTTGAGTGATGGACATTTGCTTTCTTTCGTGAATATTCAAAAATGGTTGGCTGCGAAAATTTCTTTGCTTATCCCCTTCACTCGCGAGCGGGCGCGGGAAGGGGCATCCTTATTTAATGCGGTGATCCTGCATCTTTTTACGCAGGGTATTGCGGTTGATACCGAGTAATTCGGCGGTGCGCGTCTGGTTGCCGCCCGCATGGTGCAGCACGGTTTCGATCAGCGGTTTTTCCACGCAACACAGCACCATGTCGTAGATGGCGACTGACGGTTCTTCACCGGCCAGGTCTTTGAAATAGTCGCTCACCGCCTTGCGTACATGTTTGGCGATGTCGTTCTCGTTGATGCCGCAATTCTCACTCATGCTGCCAACTCCCCTTCATAAAGCAGTCTTGCGCTGCTTGCTTTTTGTTCTGCAAAAAAATCCGTCACTGCCTGCATCTGCTCGTCCAGACTGTCCAGCTGGTTCATGCGATGGCGGAACACCGCAGAGCCGGACAGTCCTTTGGTGTACCAGGAGATGTGTTTGCGCGCGACGCGCAGTCCGGTGTGTTCACCGTAGAAGTCGTAGAGATCGGCCAGATGTGCAACGAGTACGTTCTGTATCTCGTCCACCTGTGGCGCAAGCAAATGGGTGCCGGTAGTCAGATAGTGTTCGATCTCGCGGAATAGCCAGGGGCGGCCCTGTGCGGCGCGGCCTATCATCACCGCATCCGCGCCGGTATGGTCGAGAACATATTTGGCTTTTTCCGGCGAGGTGATGTCGCCGTTGGCGATGATGGGGATGCGCACTTCCGCTTTGACGGCGCGGATGGTGTCGTATTCGGCATCGCCGGTGTAAGCACAGGCGCGGGTGCGACCGTGGATGGCCAGCGCCTGGATGCCGCTGCTTTCGGCGATACGCGCGATGTTGATCGCGTTGCGGTTGGTCTTGTCCCAGCCGGTGCGTGTCTTCAGCGTGACCGGCACATCGACCGCGTTGACCACTGCTTCGAGGATATCGGCCACCAGCTTTTCGTTCTGCATCAACGCGGAGCCGGCCATGACATTGCAGATCTTCTTGGCCGGACAGCCCATGTTGATGTCGATGATCTGTGCGCCGTTGTCCACGTTGTAGCGTGCGGCCTGCGCCAGCATCTTGGGATCGGCGCCGACGATCTGCACCGAGATGGGATCGACTTCACCCGCATGGTTGGCGCGGCGTTTGGTCTTTTCGGAGCCGTAGAGCAGGGAGTTGGAAGCGACCATCTCGGATACCGCCATGCCCGCGCCCATGCGCTTGCATAACATGCGGAACGGCCTGTCCGTCACACCCGCCATGGGGGCGACGATAAGGTTGTTCTTGAGTGTGTAGCGTCCGATTTGCATGGCCATTTCCGAAGGGGGCGGCGATTATAAATTAATCAACCCGCCCATGCTATGATGCCGTCAAATTTTTATCGGTCGGGGGCGCGATGGAATTCGACGTGGTCATCATAGGAGGCGGGTTGGTCGGGGCAAGTTTGGCCGCCGCGCTCAAGTCTAGCGGGCTGAGTCTGGCGCTGGTGGAGGGTCAGTCCTCACCAACAGTCGTTCCGGACGCGCGGGATTGGGATGCGCGCATCTATGCGGTCACCCCCGGTAACGCACGTTTCCTGGAGGAGTGCGGCGCATGGCAGCGCATGGAAATGAGCCGCGTACAGCAGGTCGAAGAGATGCGTGTATTCGGCGACAGCGGGGCGGAGTTGGATTTCAGTGCCTACCAGATCGGGGCGGCTGAGCTGACCTTCATTTTGGAGAGCCGTCTGATGCAGGCCGCGCTGTGGGCCGGTCTGCAACAGCAGGAAAATCTGACTCTGCTCAACCCGGCACGTTGCGCCGAGCTGAGTTGGCATCCGGATGCCGCCCATCTCAAACTGGCGGATGGGCGCGAGATCAAAGCGAAACTGATCGTCGGTGCGGATGGGCGTGATTCCTGGGTACGGCACCAAGCCGGGATGGCGGAGACACCCACGCCCTACCATCAGCATGGAGTGGTCGCCAACTTCACTACCGCCAAACCGCATCATGGTGTGGCTTACCAATGGTTCCAGCCGGACGGCATCCTTGCGCTGCTGCCTTTGCCGGGCAAACGAGTCTCTATCGTGTGGTCGGTCAGTCCGGAGCGGTCTGCGGCATTGTTGGCTTTGTCGCACGAAGCGCTCTGCGCGGAGGTCGCCGCCGCTTCGCAGCATATGCTGGGCGAATTGAGTGTGATCACGCCGCCCAATGCGTTCGCCCTGCGGGTGCTGAATCTGGCGCATCTCACCAAGTCGCGTCTGGCGCTGGTGGGTGATGCCGCACATAACGTGCATCCGCTCGCCGGACAGGGCGTCAATCTCGGCTTCCGCGACGCGCGGCAACTGGCGGAGGTGTTGCTGCAACGCGGCACGCGGGATTGCGGCGATCTTGCGCTGCTGCGCCGTTACGAGCGCGCCCGCCGCGAAGACATCCTTTCCATGCAACTCACCACCGATGCGTTGAAGCACCTGTTCGTCAACGCCAACCCGGTGTTGCGCACCCTGCGCAACTTTGGTCTGGCTATGACCGACAAGCTGGTGCCGCTGAAGAAGATGCTGGTGCGCCACGCACTCAATTGATACCGAGGTCCTGATGTACAGAACATTATTGCTGTTCCTGTTGTGCCTTCCTTGCGCCCATGCCGCCGAAATCGATCCCAAGTTGCGCCTCAAAGAGGTTCTCGCGAGCCGCTTGGGCGAGGTCACGCAGGTCAATACTTCTCCCATTGCAGGTCTGTACGAGGTAGTGACGCCGGGCCGTCTCTTTTATGTCGACGAGAGCGGCCAATATCTGCTCGATGGTGAGCTGTTCGATCTCAAGACGCGGCACAACATCACCAAGGCGCGCACGCAGCAGCTGTTTGCGATCCAATTCGACAAGCTGCCATTCGAGCTGGCCATCAAGAAGGTGAAAGGCAAAGGGAACCGCAAGCTGGCCTATTTCACCGATCCCAACTGCCGGTACTGCAAAGCTCTGGAACGCGAATTGCGCAAAGTGGATAACCTTACTGTCTATCTGTTCCTGTATCCGGTACTGGAGGGGTCGGCAGAAAAGGTGCGCGCCGTCTGGTGCAGCAAGGACCGGGCCGATGCCTGGGACAAGCTGATGTCGGAAGGTGTGTTGCCCGTGCCGGGGAAGTGTGATGCCCCCACCGACAAGGTGATCGCACTGGCGGCGAAACATAACGTGAACGGTACCCCGGCACTGGTGTTTGCCAACGGCGTGATCGTCCCCGGTTATATGCCGGCGGCGGAATTGGAGAAGGCGCTGGAGAGCAACCGGTGAGCTTGCGCGAGTTATCACATTGGCTTGCGGTGATCGCCACCGTGGCATGGGTGGGCGGCATGTGGGCGGTGGGGTATCTGGCCGTTCCGGCGCTGTTCCAATCATTGGCAGACCGGCAGTTGGCGGGGATGCTGGCCGGCCAGATGTTCACCTGGATGGCGTTTCTCGGTATGGCCTGCGGGGCGTACCTGTTGATGTATCAGGCGCATCCGGTGCGGCGAGCGGTTGCCAAGCACAAGACGGTGATCGTGACGTTGATGCTGATCCTGCTGGGGGTTGGGCAGTTCCTCATTCAGCCTGTCATGGCGGATCTTAAATTCCAGGCTTTGCCCGCCGAGGTGATGCAAAGTCCGTTCGCCGGGCAGTTCAAGATGCTGCACGGAGCGGCGAGCATCCTGTACCTGTTGCAGAGCCTGTTGGGTATCGCGCTGCTGGTCGTTTCTTTCCCCAAGCGATACAGCTGATGTCCCTGTCGGCGGGCGCTCAGTCCTGCCGGAAAATCTCCACCCGGTTCCGTCCGTTCGTCTTGGCCTGATAGAGCGCATGGTCCGCCTGCGTTAGCAGAGTCGTGTCGGAGGTGTCCGCGTAGGACTGCACGTTGCTGATGCCGAGACTCAGCGTGACATATGGAGCTACCTTGGATTTCTCGTGCGGGATGGACAGACTTTCAATGTGTTTGCGAATCTCTTCCGCAAGCGTGCCAGCCCCGCCGAAAGAGGTGTCCGGCAGGATGATGGCGAATTCCTCCCCCCCGTATCTTCCAACCAGATCAGCCGGTCTGTTCAGGGTTGCTTTGATCGCGTTGGCGACCCGCTTCAGGCAAAAATCGCCGTTCTGATGACCGTAGGTGTCATTGAATTGCTTGAAATAGTCGATATCCAGCATGATGACAGACAGCGGGGAATTGCTTCTGGCTGCCCGTTTGAATTCGTCCGCCAGATACTCGTCCAGTCTTCTGCGATTGGCGATCCCGGTGAGGCTGTCGATGAAGGCGAAGCTGCGCAGGATCTCCGCCTGTTCGCGCAACAGGCGTTCTTTTTTCACCGCGATGCTGACATCGTTGATTTGGATCAGGCAGAAGCGTTCCCGGTCGCCGAACTCCAGCGGGGTGACGTTGATGGCTTGTTGTATGCGCAGACTATGGTCGGCCGCATCCTCGAACAACGGCAGCGGTGCCTTGTTCAGGGATTGCGACAGGATCGAAGGCAGGCCGTGTTTGATGGCATCATCGATGGCTTGGGCAAGGCGGCTGCCTTTCAATTCGGGAAAGATCGTCAGGAAATCCAGTCCCGTTGACTCATCGCAACATAATCCCGATTTGGCTTTGAGCCACTGGTTCCAGAACACGACGGAGCCGAGGCTGTCGATGATGGCGATGCCGACATTGAGCTTGTCGGCTGCCGCGGTGCAGACTTTCAATTGCTGCTCGCTGGGCTTGAACGGGCGGCAGATATTCATGGCCTGCCCACACTTTCTGACAGGAGGCGGTCGACTTTGCGGACAAGTTCGTTGAACGATTGTACGTTCAGCAGGAAGATCAGATAGCCGTCGATCTTCTCTTTCGGCATGGAGAAGTCGATATGCAGAAGCAGCATGAACTGGTCGTCGGCCACGTTGTCCGGCGCCAGGACGCTATGCGTCGTACCCAGGTGGTAAAAGGGCTGGGAGCTTTTGAAGTCGGATTGCAGCAGATCGGACATCGAGCTGATACAGGCATTCAGGACGATGTTGCCGATCTCGCTAAGCGCTTCCTCCTCCATGGTGTTGAGTTCGTCCGCGCTGACCATCTCTCCCAGCATGCGCCGAACGATCTCATGTGTCTTGCCCTCGGGGAACACCAGGAAGGCGCGGGCATTGAGCGGGCCGCTGAAATTCTGCGAGACCGCGCAGATACGCTGACTCTGGATGAATGCGCCGATCACTTCGGCATGGTCGCTCAACACGATCTGCAGCTTGGGCACCGAGAGTCTGATCTCCTCGTTGATCAGTTGGCTCATGCTGTTGGCGGCGTTGCCGACCCCGATGTTGAATATCTCGAGCAGGGCGTCGCGTTGCAGGTCGGTCAGGTCGGTCATGGGCGGCTGGAAAAATAATCGAGTGCCTGTTGGACCGTTTGCTCCGTCACAGGTTTGCCGACGAAATGGATGCCGAGGTCGGCGGCTTGTGTCCGGGTGCTGGTCTGGATGTTGGCGGTGAACAGGACAATATGTGTCTGCGGAGCGTCACGCAGGATCTGCCGGGCGGCTTCTGCGCCGGTCATCCCTTCCATGTTGTAGTCCATGGTGACGTAGTTGGGACTCTCCACGCGGGCTTTTTCCACGGCCTCTTGCCCGCTGCTCGCTTCAAGGATCAGCCAGTGCGGATGTTTGCTCAGGATATATTTGCTGATCAGCATGCGCGCAAGGCGACTGTCATCGACTACGAGTACCGATTTGATGGGGGACGATGTCATGAGTCTGGTCTGGGGCGGAGGTCGTGTGTGCCGGACACCCATTATAATGCCGGGAGGCGCTTGATGGGAGACTGTCGAAACAGGGGCGTTACCAGGCTCCGACTTTGAAGCGTTCGATCTCGCGCCGGTCACGTTTGGTGGGGCGGCCTTTCAGCTCCGATATTTTGGGCTGAGCTTTGAGTTCAGCAGCCAGTGCCTCGCGTTTCGATTTCCCCGCCTCGGTCTCGCGATAGAGCTTCTGTGCCTGCGGTGCGGGGCCGCGTTTGTCAGACAAAGCGATCACCTCCACTTCGAAGGTATAAGGCCCGAGACGGATGGACAGCAGATCTCCGGCGGAGAGCGTCTTGGCCGGTTTGATGCGCGTGTCATGCAGCAGTACTTTGCCGCACTCGACCGCATCGGCGGCCAGCGAGCGGGTCTTGAAGAAACGCGCAGCCCATAGCCATTTGTCGACGCGGAGCTTGGTGTTGTCGGCTGCGGCAGACGGATCTTTGGACATGCGCTCTCCTCGTGGCCGTTCAGTTCAAGGCGGGAGCGCTACCGCTGGGGAACAACACCCACATGCGTCCCGCCTGTTTCATGCGTCCCGCCTGTTGTGCGGCGTACTCGCCGAAGCCCCAGAAGAAGTCCGCGCGCACCGCGCCTTTGATGGCTCCGCCGGTATCCTGGGCATACATCAGGCGGTTGAGCGGTGCGCCATTGTCGGGCCGTGTGGTGGACAGAAACACCGGCGAACCTAGTGGTACGGTGCGCGGGTCGACCGCGATACTGTATTCATTGGTGAGGGGGACGCCCAGGGCTCCCAGCGGTGCGGAGAGTGTCTCGGGCAATTCGCGGAAGAACACATAGCTGGGGTTCTGTCCCAGCAGCATGGGCAATCGCTCCGGGTTCTGCTCCGCCCAGCGTTTGATGCCCTGCATGGAGGCCTCTTCCGGCTTGAGTTCGCCCATCTCGATCAGCTTCTTGCCGATGGAGATGTAGGGGTGTCCGTTCTGTTCGGCGTAACCGATCTTTACGCGTCGACCGTCTTCCAGCTCGATACGGCCGGAGCCCTGTATCTGCAGGAAGAACAGTTCCACCGCATTCTCTACCCAGAACAGTTCGCGGCCTTTCAACTTCGGCAGGCCCGCGTCGATCTCCGCCCGGTTGTGATAAGCGACGACCTTCTTGCCCTGCAAGCGTCCGCGCAGACGCATACCCTTGAATTGGGGGTAGACATCGCCGAGGTCGATCTCGAGCAGGTCGTCCGGTGCGGCATAGACGGGATAGCGGAAGCGTTCGCTCATGCGCCGGCTACCGAGCAGCAGCGGCTCGTAATAACCGGTGATCAGCCCCTGCTCGCTGCCGTCGGGGTTAAGCACCTGGTAGGGGGTGAACCAGCGTTCATAGAAGGCACGCTGCGCGTCGATATCGCCGGGGGCGATCTGTTCCGCTGCAACACAGACCGGTTGCCATTGGACTCTGGCTTTGAGCGCGCGGCAGCTTTGTTGCAATGCCGGCCAGGACAGGCTGAGATCCTGTGTCTCCCAGTCCGGCAACATCGCCCACTGACCGGGGATAAAGATCGGTGTGGTACGCGGCGCTTTTTCCGCCGCAGACGGCGTGCCCCGTTGCGTCGCCTGACAGGCCGCCAGCAGGAGAGTGGCAACGAACAACAGGCAATGGTTCTTGTTCAACTTCATGGGAGGTCTTTCTGGTGAGCGGATGGTCTGTGTCGGGGCGGGAGGGTGTGCCCCGTTCAATGCAGGATGCGCGGTATGCTCAATACGAATTGCGGAATGTCGACACTGAACTCGGAGCCGTCTTCCAGCAGGGCCATCTTGTAACTTCCCGACATGGTGCCGACCTGCGTGGCGAGTACGGTACCGCTGGTATATTCGAAACTCTGGCCGGGATTGATGGTCGGTTGCTCGCCGACCACGCCTTTGCCGTTGACCTCTTGCACGTGATGGTTCGCGTCGGTGATGATCCAGTGGCGGCTAAGGAGTTTTACCGCCTGCCCGCCTTCGTTGCTGAGCGTGATGGTGTAGGCAAAGACGAAACGCTGCTCCGACTCCGCGGACTGTTCCGGCACGTATTTGACTCGTACGGTGACTTGGATGCGATAGTGCGTCAGATTTTCCATTCCGGCATTTCACCGCATTTTGCGTGGTAAGACAAGCCATGCACGAAGTCGTGGCCGGATGGGCACACGATACTGATCGATGATATAACTGTCCGGGAAGGATGCGCAGCGCGGGCCGCTCCCGCAGAAGAGAGAATGGATAGAAATGCTTGAGGCCATCGTAATCGGGATATTCGTCGTGTTCTCCATGTTCAGCGTGAACCCGGTGAGCAGGGAGAACAAGGAACTGGAGAAAGACCAAGCCGCGCCGGCCAAGGTCGTCGAGATCGATGACTGGGTCGAAGTGGCAAGATCGGCCCAGTTTGTTTCCTACGTCAGCAGCGGCAACATGCTGCGATACCGGGGGGCGGTCAGAGTATGGCGGCTGACGGATTATGCCAAACCCCAGATCGAGGGCGACCTCGTCTATCGTTCGAAGCGCGTGCAAGAAGAATACGATTGCCGCGAAGGTCTGCTCCGGCTGCGTTACGTCTCATTGCACGACGGCAACATGGGAGCGGGAGATCTGTTGTATGCCAACACTCAAACAGATGCATGGGAGGCGGTGAGGCTGGAAGGCGAGCATGCCGACACGTGGCGGCGTGTCTGCCCCAAGCGCTGATGCCAAGCCCGATTTCGTGCCGCGCTCAGAAGTTCTGGTGGTAAAGCGGGACGACGTAGACACGCGAATCTGTTCGCTGCGTATCGAGATTGGCACAGCCGCCAAGCAGCAGATAGATGATCGTTATCACAATGGTTCTCTTCATCACACCACCCTGTCTGTGGAATAAGTCCGTACAGAATGGTTATCGGCCTGTTTGGAGCATTCTTGAGTGGGGAGGCAGTACGCAGCGGGGGAGTCGTGTTGTTGGCGCGGGAATAGCCGCCAATACCTTACGCTTCGTCCAGTAGTTTGCCTGCAATCGCCCAGTTCTCATCCGGCAGTTCGTCGAAAGCGATATATGTGTAGGAAGCGGGTTTATGCGCGATGCGTTCCAGCGTATCGGTGATCTCTGCGGCGATCTTGGCTTTCTGTTCGCGGCTCAGTGTTCCGGCGATACGGATGTTCACGTAGGGCATGGCGGTCTCCTTTTCGGGGTCAATTGAAATCTCCCCACAATGTCTGCAGGGCGCTGATGCCGGCGATGGCTGCGGTCTCGGTGCGCAGCACGCGCGGGCCGAGCAGGACGGGTGCAAAGCCCATCTGTTGGGCGACATTGGCCTCGTCTGCGGTGAAGCCGCCTTCGGGGCCGATGACGAGGGTGACGCCGTCGCGAGGCTTGGGCTGGGCTTGCAGTTGGGTCGCTCCGCCCGGTAGCAGGATGAGCTTACTGCCAGGTGCGGCGCGCATACCTATCAACCAGGCGCTGAGCTCCTGTGGTGCATGGATCTGCGGCAGGTCGTTGCGCCCGCATTGTTCACAGGCCGAGATGGCGACACTGCGCCAGTGTTCGGTACGTTTTTCGGCGCGGGAGCCGGTGAGTTTGGCCACGCTGCGCTGGGTCTGTACCGGCAGGATCTCGCTGACGCCGAGTTCGGTGGCTTTTTGTACGATCCAGTCCATCTTGTCGCTGTTGCACATGGCCTGGGCTAGGATGATACGCAGGCCGCTGTCCTGCTGGGTCATGCAGGTCTGCAGATTGCCGAGCAGGACGTGTTTGCCGCTGATCTCGTTGATGGTGGCATCCAGTGCATTGCCGATGCCGTCGAATATCTGCACCGCATCGCCGATGCGCAGGCGCAATACGCGGCTGGCATGGTGGGCGGCAGCGGGCGGCAGTTCGAAGTTGGTGCTTAGCGGCAGCGGCGGCGGGCAGTAGAAGCGTGGTGCGGACATGGCAGGGTTCGGGGTGGATGCGTGGGCGTGATAATATAACGGCACAAAAGATATTTGTGGTTTTAGGAGTGTTTCGATGGTCAGTTTGCAACCGCCGCTGTGTGATTTTGGCTGGAAGGCCCGCCCGTTCGACCTGTGGGGCGTGGACGGCAGGCGTTATTCGCTGGAGAATGCGCGCGGCAAGAACGGCCTGCTGGTGATGTTCATCTGCAACCATTGTCCTTATGTGAAATCCATCCGCGACCGCATCATCCGCGATGTGCGCGAACTGCAACAGCACGGCATCAATAGCATCGCCATCATGTCCAACGATCCCGCCGACTATGCCGAGGACTCGTTCGACAACATGAAACTCGTCGCACAGCAATATGACTATCCCTTCCCCTATGTGTGGGACGAGACGCAACAGGTAGCCAAGGACTACGGCGCGGTGTGTACGCCGGATTTCTTCGGTTTCAATGCAAATCTGGAATTGCAGTATCGCGGCCGTCTGGATTCCTCGCGCAAGGAAGCCGTGGCGGATGCGTCGCGCGACCTGTTTGACGCCATGCTGCAAGTGGCGCGCACCGGGCAGGGGCCGCGCGAGCAGCTGGCCAGCATGGGTTGCTCCATCAAGTGGAAAGAAGAAGCATGAAGCGTGTCACGGGACAAAGCGCGATGTTGAAGGCGGTGATCGCGGCGGTGAAGCTGGTCGCCGCGGAAGAGATCATGCCGCGCTACATGAAAGTGGCGCTGCATCACAAAGACGACGGAACCTTGTGTACCGATGCCGATCTCGCCGCGCAGGAAGCGTTGACGCGCAAGTTGCAAGCCATCCTCAACGTGCCGGTGATCGGCGAGGAGATGAGCGAGAAAGAACAGGTCGCGCAGTGGGCGGCGGGTGCCAATGGCGTGTGGTGTATCGATCCGATCGACGGCACCACCAATTTCGTGCGCGGCTTACCCTATTTTGCGGTATCCGTGGCATTGATCCGCGAAGGGTGCAGTACTCTGGGGGTGGTGCACGATCCGGTAGCGAAGGAGACCTTTGCGGCGGAACTGGGGCGTGGCGCGTTCCTGAACGGTACAAAATTGGCGGGGCGCAACACGGCTAAAGATATGGCCGATGCATTGGCCAATGTGGATATGAAACGCCTGGGGCCCAAGCTGGCCACACAATTGGCGCTCAAGCCGCCGTATTGCTCACAACGCAATTTCGGCGCCAGTACGCTGGATTGGTGTTATACCGCCGCCGGACGCTACGATCTATATCTGCACGGCGGCCAGAAGATGTGGGATTACGCCGCCGGTTCGCTGGTGTTGCAGGAGGCGGGCGGCAGCGCGTGTACGTTGGAGCAGGACGATTTCGCGCAGGGGGACATCTGGAATCGTTCGGTCATCGCTTCGCTAGATCCTGTACTGTTTCAACAATGGAAAGCTTGGCTTGGAGCCAACCGCTAGGCCGATAACAAGGGGGCGATGTGAAGATTCTGATCTTGGGGGCAGGGCAGGTCGGTTCGACGGTGGCGGAGAATCTGGTCGGCGAGGCGAACGACATCACCGTGATCGACTCCGACGGGGAGAAGTTGCGTCAGTTGCAGGACCGCCTGGATCTGCGCACGCTCACCGGCAATGCCGCTCATCCCTCGATACTGGAGCAGGGCGGTATCGCCGATGCCGATATGCTGCTGGCGGTGACGCAGAGCGACGAGGTCAATCTGGTGGCGTGTAAGCTGGCCGCCAGCTTGTACAACACCCCGACACGTATCGCGCGTATCCGCGCGACCGACTATCTCAACCGCGAGGCGGTGTTCAGCGCGGATAATTTCTGCGTGGATTTCTCCATCTGTCCGGAGCAGATCCTGACGGATTACATCACCAAACTCATCGAGTTCCCCGAGGCGTTGCAGGTGCTGGAGTTCGCCGACGGCAAGGTGTCGCTGGTTGCGGTGCGCGCCTTCGAGGGCGGCCCGCTGGTGGGCAAGCCGATCAGTTTTCTGCGCACCCACATGCCGCAGGTGGATACGCGGGTCGCGGCGATCTTCCGCCAGGATCGCGCCATCATTCCCGAGGGTACGACCGTGGTGCAGGCCGGTGACGAGATATTCTTCATTGCCGCGACGAAAAATATCCGCCATGTGTTGAAAGAGATGCGCCGCATGGACAAGCCGAGCAAGCGCGTGATGATCGTCGGCGGCGGCAACATCGGACGCCGTCTGGCACAGGCACTGGAGCATGACTATCAGGTGAAGCTCATCGAGTTCAACAAGAAGGCCTGCGAACGTCTGGCGGGAGAGCTCACCGATACACTGGTGCTGAACGGAGACGGCACGGACGAGAAACTAATGCAGCAGGAACATGTGCATGAGGTCGATGTGTTCTGTGCGCTCACCAACGATGACGAAAACAACATCATGTCCTCCCTGCTTGCCAAACAGGCGGGGGCGCGCAAAGTGGTTGCGCTGATCAATCGCAGCGCCTATGTCGATCTGTTGCAGGGCGGCAAGATCGACATCGCATTGTCTCCCGCGCATGTGACTATCGGCTCGCTGTTGGCCTATGTGCGTCAGGGCGATGTGGCGGTGGTGCACTCCCTGCGGCGCGGAGCGGCGGAGGCGCTGGAGCTGGTGGTACACGGCGACGCGCACTCTTCGCGTGTGGTCGGGCGGCGCATCAACGAGATCGATCTGCCGCTCGGTGCCACTATCGGTGCGATCGTGCGCGACCAGGAGGTGCTGATCGCCCATCACGATTCTCTGATCGAGGCCGAAGACCATGTCATCGTTTTTGTGATCGACAAGAAGATGGTGAAGAAGGTCGAGAAGCTGTTCCAGGTTAGCCTCGGGTTCTTCTGATGAAGCGCGCGCTCACCGTTGTTCATGCACTCGGTTTGATGTTGGTGGTGTTCAGTATCGCTTATGTCATGCCCGTCATTGCGGCAGTGATAGAGGGAGATCGGTCCATCTTGCTGGACTTTCTGCTGGCAATGGCGTGGACGGCGGCTTTGGGTTTTCTAATGTGGTTACTGACACGTCGTTATAAAGGCGAGTTATCGATTCGTCACGGTTATCTGCTGGTGGTGGGCATGTGGACGGCGATGCCGGCCTTCGCCACGATTCCGCTACTGTTGGCGCTGCCCGGACTGTCGTTCACCGATGCCTATTTTGAGACGATGTCCGGGCTGACAACCACGGGGGCGACGGTGCTGGTGGGGCTTGATGACTTGCACCCTGCGCTCAACATCTGGCGGCATGAACTGAACTGGTTGGGCGGGTTGGGTATCATCGTGTTAGCGGTGGCGATATTGCCGCTGCTGGGTATCGGCGGCCGCCAGTTGTTCAAGGCAGAGACGCCCGGCCCGATGAAAGACTCCGCTCTGACGCCGCGTATCGCCGAGACCGCGCGCAATCTGTGGATCGTGTACGTAGGCATCACCCTGTTATGTATCACCGCGTTGAAGCTGGCCGGCATGAGTTGGCTGGATGCGGTATGCCATTCTTTTTCAGCGATGGGGCTGGGCGGTTTCTCTACCCACGATGCCAGTATCGGTTATTTTGATTCCCCGTTGATCGAATTCATCCTGATCGTTTTTATGCTCATCGCGGTGATCAACTTCGCCACCCATTTTCTGGCGATACGTGCGCGAAGTGCTTCGGCTTACCGGGATGACCCGGAGGCGTTCTCCTCGTTGCGTATCATTTTGGTAAGTTGTGTGGGTATCGCATTCTTCTTGTGGTGGCAGGGAGTCTATCCAAGTTTCTGGACCGCATTGCGCCACGCCAGTTTTAATCTGGTGTCCATTGCCACCAGTTCGGGATATGCCAGCGTGGATTACGCGCAATGGCCGATCTTTGCGCCGTTGTGGATGATGTTGCTGACCGCCACTGTCGCCAGCGCAGGTTCGACCGGGGGCGGCATCAAGATGATCCGCACGCTGGTGCTATTCAAGCAGGCGGGGCGGGAGTTTCTGAAGTTGTTACATCCGGCAGTGGTCAACCCGCTGAAAATCGGTGGACATGCGGTGGCTAACAATATCGTGTTCTCGGTGTTGGGATTCATTTTCCTGTACTTCATGACCATCGCCACATTCACCTTTGTGTTGCTGATCAGCGGCATGGATTTCATCTCGGCCTTTACGGCGGTGTTGGCCTCGGTGAACAATTGCGGCCCCGGTTTGGGGACGGTGGGGCCGGCCAGTAATTACCAGGGGCTGAATGACTTCCAGACTTGGGTGTGTACCAGTGCCATGTTGATCGGACGTCTGGAAATATTTACCGTATTGATCCTGTTCACGCCGCATTTCTGGCGGCGCTGAGTTGTTGCCGTTGGCGGTTCTGCGGTGGCTAGGGAGGGTGGAATGGGTTAGCATCGCCCTTTGCGCCGTCGCCCCGAAAGGGTGTGACTGAGTGAGGGGCTCCCTGTTTGGAAACGAGAATGGCATTGAACGATGACGGGCACATGAGTGTAGACAACGACGGGGAGGCTTCATCGATGAAGCCTCCCGCGACGCATGCCCGCACCGAAGATCGGGGTGTCGTGCGCGACGAGGTGGATGAGCAATTGTTGCCGCTGTTTCTGGAAGAGGCGAACGAGCTTTACCCCAAAATCTGCCAGACATTGGCAGTCTGGCGCGAACAGGCGGGCAGTGATGCGGCGCAGAGGAACAAGCTACAGCGCAGTCTGCACACCTTCAAAGGCAGTGCGCGTATGGCCGGGGCGATGCGCTTGGGGGAATTGGCGCACCGGATCGAAGGCTGTATCGCACATGCGGTCGTACAGAACCGTTTCGATACCGTGCTGTGGGGGGAACTCGACCAGTATCTGCAGCGTATCGCGGCTGCGATAGAAGAGTTATCCGGTGGCGAGGTCGCCGAGGGCTTGATGGACGAAGTCACTTCATCGGCGGCAAGATCTCCGCGCGATGCACAACAAGGCCAGGGTGTGCGCTTCGGCAGCATCAGCGAACGCCTCTATCGTGTGGTTCGGCAGACGGCGAAAGAGCTGGGTAAAAGAGTCAATTTGGAGCTGTCCGGGACGGAGATCCGGCTGGAAAGCGGCGTGCTGGAAAGAATGACCGCGCCGATCGAACATCTGCTGCGCAATGCCATCGCCCACGGTATCGAAACGCCCGCACAGCGCGAGCGTTCAGGCAAGAGCATCATAGGCGAAGTATCTTTGGTGTTGCGTCGGGAGGGTGGCGAATTCCAGTTCACCCTAGGGGATGACGGTGCCGGCCTGAATATGGCGCGTTTGAAACAGCGGGCGCTGGAAAACGGACTGATACCGCCGGGGCAGGAGATCAGCGAGGTGCAGGCGATCCAGATGATCTTTACGCCGGGTCTATCCACTGCACAGGAAATCACCGAGATATGCGGGCGGGGTATCGGTCTGGATGTGGTCAGGAGCGAAGTCGTCGCTTTGGGCGGACGACTGGATGTCGCTTCTGTTCCGGGGCGGGGATTGGATTTCACCATCCGCCTCCCGGCGGGCGCACCGCTACCCTAAACTTTCCGTGATTTCAGCCGATACTCTAGACACAAGGGTGAACAGTTGAAACAAGGAGGTGTGCCATGGCAATCGTGATGAATATGAGCAGCTATGCGATCGAAGAAGTGTCTGCGGCAGAAAAAGATCGTGATGACAGACTGGTGCATGCGGGCTGGAATCCGCCGCTGGAACTGGCGACCCAGCAACATCTGACCTCGCTGATGGAAAGATATCCGACTCTGCCGGCAAGTCTGGCGACAGCCGATGCCGAGATGTTCCTGCAAAAGATGTACGCCTACCGCTGCTGATCCCGTCCGGTTGCGGTCGCATGGCGGTCGCAACCCCTCATTCCACTAGACCAGTTTTTGCGGATTCTCGATCATCTGCTGGTAGATCATACTTTGCAGGATGACGCTGTCGTTCGGTTGCAGGCTCTGCAGTTCGATGCCGTAACGGACATGTCCGGGTGAGGGTTCATCGTTGATCACCGCGCGAATCACGCCTTTCAGCGACAGGAACGCCTCGATGTTGTGCAGTTGGACGCGGAATGCCAGATTCAGCGCATCCCCCTTTTTACCCAGCGGTTTTTTGGCATCCAGAGAAAGCCCGGTGGCGCTGATGTCCGAGATGATGGCGGACATTTGTTCCGTTGCATCTGATTCGTTGTTTTGCACTGCCGCGATGATGCGGGTCTTGACCCGCGCGGTCTTGCGGATCGCCAGGCCCTGTATGTTGTCCGGAAAAGACAGATGCAGGTAGTCAAACGGGATCTTGTTCACCTTGACGATATTGCAGGCGAACGCGAAGGCGTTCTTTCCAGAGAAGGAGCGCATGATGACCTGCTCGTTCTCCAGCAGTTGCAAGCGTTGGCCGTTCGCCATCAGCGGCGTGGTGACCAACAGGCTGAGGCCGCGCATGAAGCCGATCACTTTGACGACCAGACGTTCCTTGCTCAGTTGGGGCGGCGGCTCCAGTTGCAGCCGGTCTTCCACGCGCAGTTTCATGTCGTCGAAGGTAAAGCCCGCGTCATCTTTGTTTGCCTCAGCCGGTTCGGGTGCGGGGGTGTTTTCACCGGCAGGCCCATCGCCTTTATTCTTGTCGCCACTGCCCTCCCATGACAATTCGTGACAGGCGCCGCCGGCCAGCAGGCTCTTGCGGTGGTCCTCATCGCGCACCATGTCTCCCTGCGCCAGCAGCAGATTGTGCATGGAATCGTAGAGGGCCCACGGCAACGGCTTGCCAACGACGAGTTCGTGGCTATTGACTAAGATCAGGCTCATATTAACAATCGCTCCAGTGTGTTCATGTGTGCAAGTCTGCGCTTGCTTGAACAGGGTGATGCGCGGGACGCGGGGCAGTGTGTGCGGAAATCTGTGTTCACACGCTGAAATCGCGATCCGAAGCGTTGTATTATAGTGACAACAGTGCTGCCTATACCAGCTTAACCTTATATTGGAAGGGGACATCATGGCGAGTCAACAGGAAGATGAAGCAAAAGGAACGCCTTCAAAAGCAGACAAGATCCGCTTGCAGATGAAGGTCGTCGCCCACTACGCACTGATGGGGCTGACACCGCTATTGGCGATAGCCGCCTTGGTGGTCGCGGTGATGGCGCTGATGGGCAACCGCTCGGGGCATGAACAGCTCGAACAGAATGCCACCGCCATCGCCAACCTGACAGCGAGTCTCAACGCATCCAAGGCGGAAGTGGACAAGTTGAAGCTGAACGCACTGAAAGAGACGTCCGCGCAGAATGAGCGTCTCAAAAAGATGGATGAGCGCGTGAATCTCGTCATTCAGAACGTCATTCCATTGCAGGTGAAGTTGAAGATGTCGCCAACGCTCGATCAGCAATTATCGTTGCCAGCTGCGGCAGTTGTAGCGCCGGTCGCACACCTGCCGCCATCCCCGGCAGCCCACACTCCGGTCGCGCATGTCCCGCCTGCTCCGGCTATCACCAAAAAGACTCCGGCCAAAACAACGTCGCCTTCATCCGCGCCACATGTTGAACATACACCGGCCAAAACACCTGTCGCGAAAACGGCCAAGCCGGATGGCGACAAGGAATTGAGTCCGCAGGTGCGCGCCATGAAAGAGGCCATCGAGCGATATAACAAGAAATAAGCGGGGGGAGAGCGCCGCTTGTCGGGGCTGTTTTGCGGGCCGGAACGTTGGTGATGGCCTGTGTTATCCTTCCCCGGTTCGATCTGGATGTGTTCCCCATGAAGTTCGTATTGTTGTTAGCGCTGTTGATTCCCGTGGTCGCCATGGCCGGACAGGAGGAGGATTTCCTGGCCGCGCGCGAGGCATTCCGCAAAGGAGATGCCGCAACGCTGGAGCGGATCGCAGTGCGTCTGAAAGATTCCCCGCTGGAACCTTATCTCACCTACTACCAGTTGCGTATGCATTGGGACGAGCAGGATACGGGTGCGATACGGCGCTTCCTGTCGCGTACGGAAGATACCCCCATCATCGACCAGTTCCGTGGTGAATGGTTGAAGTATCTGGCCAAGCGCCAGCGCTGGGAAGAGTTCGCCACCGAGTACCGGCGCGTGGTCAATGTGGATGCCGAACTGGGTTGTTATGCCTTGCAGTTGCGCCAGTTATCGGATGAGGAAGGGGCGTTGCGCGAAGTGCGTGGCAGATGGTTCAGCAGCGTCGGTCAGTCGGAGAGTTGTGCGACGCTGTTCGACGCCGCCATTGCCAAAGGCATCATCAACGAGCAGGACATCTGGACGCGTATCCGTCTGGCCTTGGAGGCTGGCAATGTCTCTCTGGCTAAACAACTGGCCGGTAAGTTGCCCAAACAATACCCGTTTCCCGTGGCGGCGTTGGACAAGGCCGCTGCCGATCCGGAACGTTATCTCGGCAAAGTAAAACTGGACAAAGACAGTGAAGCCCAACGCCTGATCGCGTTGTTCGCGGTACACAGATTGGCCAAACAGTCGCCTCAATTGGCCCATGTGCAATGGCAAAAAATTGCAAAGGACTTCCCCGAAGCGGAGCAGCGTTATCTGTACGGCTGGCTGGCCTATCAGGCCGCGCGGGCATTGGACCCCCGGGCATTGGAATGGTACAAGGCCGCCGAAGAGACCCCGTTGAACGAGGCACAGTCGGCCTGGCGCGCGCGCGCCGCCTTGCGTGCACAGAACTGGCACGAGGTGTGGCAGGCGATCAGTGCCATGCCTCCGGCGCAACAACAGGAAGGTGTCTGGCGCTACTGGAAGGCGCGCGCGCTGAAGGCACTCGGGCAAGAAGTGGGTGCGGAGATGTTATTTACGGCACTGAGCCGGGAATACAACTTTTACGGGCAGCTGGCTGCGGAAGAGTTGGGGGCGGCACCGGCATCCGGCATTCTGACTGCGACCCAGCAAGCGGGGAAAGAGGAGTTCGCCGCGTTGCAGACCCTGCCGGGCATACAGCGTACCTTCGCCTTGTATCGTATGGAACTGCGCACCGAGGCGTCGCGCGAGTGGGCTTGGGCGACACGTAAATTCGACGACAAGCGCCTATTGATGGCTGCCGAGCTGGCAGGTCGCAACGCGATGTATGACCGTTCCATCAACGCCGCAGACCGCACTGTGGCGGTGCATGACTTCAACCTGCGTTATCCGGCCCCTTATCGCGAGGACTTGCAGGGGCGTTTGCGCGAACACGGTCTGGAAGAGGCGTGGGTGTATGGTCTGATGCGCCAGGAGAGCCGCTTCGCCACCCATGCAAAATCCAGCGTCGGGGCGGCCGGGCTGATGCAGATCATGCCTGCCACGGCAAAATGGGTGGCCCGCAAGATGGGGATGCGCGACTACCGTAACGCACTCATCCACGAAACCGAAGTGAATCTGAAGCTGGGCACCTACTACATGAAGAACGTGCTTTCTTCATTGGATAACAATGCGGTGATGGCCTCGGCTGCCTACAACGCGGGGCCGCGCCGTGCGCGGCAATGGCGCGGTGACAAGCCGCTGGAAGGCGCGATCTACGCCGAGACCATCCCGTTCGACGAGACGCGCGATTACGTCAAGAAGGTCATGAGCAATACGGTGTATTACGCCAAGCTGTTCGGGCAACCGGCGATCCCGCTCAAACAACGGCTGGGCGTGATCGATGCCAAGAACGCCGACAACCAGAAACCGATTCCCGATGAGCGCTAGAGTTAAAAATGGCTCTTCGCGTTTGCTCCCTCGCCCTTTGGGAGAGGGGTGGGGAGAGGGCCTCCGATGAGTGCCATCTCTCCCAAAACCTACTGCGTCGGCGGCGCCGTACGTGACAAGCTGCTCAACCTGCCCGTACAGGATCGCGACTGGGTCGTGGTCGGCAGCACACCGGAGCAGATGGAGGCGCAAGGCTTCAAACCTGTGGGTAGCGACTTCCCAGTGTTTTTACATCCCAAGACGCACGAAGAATACGCACTGGCGCGCACCGAACGCAAAGTGGCGCAAGGCTACAAAGGTTTCACCGTGTATGCCACGCCGGATGTCACGCTGGAGCAGGATCTGCTGCGCCGCGACTTCACTATCAACGCCATCGCGCAAGATGCCGACGGCAAGCTCATCGATCCCTACGGCGGACAAACCGATCTGAAAGCAGGCGTGTTGCGCCATGTGAGTGATGCGTTCGCCGAAGACCCGGTGCGCATCCTGCGTGGAGCCCGTTTCGCCGCGCGCTTCGGTTTCAGTTTCGCGCCGGAGACACTGGCGCTCATGCGCGCGATGGTGGACAACGGCGAAGTGGATGCGCTGGTGGCGGAACGGGTATGGCAGGAGCTTGCGCGCGGCCTGATGGAACAACAGCCCTCGCGTTTCTTTACCACGCTGCGTGAATGCGGCGCGCTGAAAAAGATACTGCCGGAAGTGGATGCCTTGTTCGGTGTGCCGCAACCCGCGCATTACCATCCCGAGATCGACTGCGGCATCCACGTCATGCTGGTGCTGGATGACACCGCCAAATATGGCCGCCCACTCGAAGTGCGTTTCGCCGCACTCGGTCACGACCTCGGCAAAGCCACCACACCGGAAGACACTCTGCCGCGCCATATCGGCCACGAACAACGAAGCGTAGGCCTGCTCAAGAAGCTGTGCGAACGCCTGCGAGTGCCCAGCGACTGTCGCGATCTCGCACTGCTGGTGGCGCAATATCACAGCCATGTACACAAGGCCTGTGAACTGCGCGCCGACACCATCGTCAAGATGTTCGATGCCTGCGACTTGTGGCGCAAGCCGGAACGTTTCGCCCAGATATTACTGGCCTGCGAATCCGACGCGCACGGCCGCACCGGCCACGAGCACGATGCCTACCCGCAATCGGAATACATGCTGCGCTGCGCCCGTGCGGCGCAAGCCGTGAACGCAGGCGACATCGCGCGCGCCTGCGCCGACAAGAACCTCATCGCTGACAGGGTGCGCGAAGCACGCATCTTGGCGGTGGAGGCACTCATCAGAAAATAATAATCTCAGCCGCATTGCGGGGTGGTCGTGCTTATCATTTTTCATCTCGGATGAAGACCTCTTTACCCTTTCTTTGAAGGGGTTTTTTGTGATTGCATCCAAAATGCATAGGCCATATTAGCGGTGTGATTTTTGATCCGATGACGGTAAGATAGAGGCTCGTTCCCGCACCTGAGCATCGTATCTTTTCATCTTCAGAAAATCGTTATGAGCGCGACTCTATTAGCTACTTGTCTCGTTATCGGAATCTCCAGCGGGGATACATTTACGGCGGTGTGTAAGCAAAAAATACAGATGAAAATACGTCTGGCGGATATCTATGCTCCCGAAAAATCCCAGGCGTATTGGGAGGATTCGAAACAATCGCTGTCGGCACTCTGTCTCAAGACCAGAGCCGAGATAGCGATTCAATCCGTCGATCAGCGGCGGCGTTCGGTGTCGCGCGTGACCTGCAATGGCATCAATGTGAATGCCGAGCAACTGAGGCGTGGTATGGCGTGGGTCTATGAGTCAAAGGCCAAAGATGGGACGTTATACACGCTGCAAGACAAAGCGCGTCGTGCCAAGTTGGGGTTATGGGCTGACTCGACGCCGATCCCGCCTTGGCAGTGGCGGTATCAGGCTCAGCATAATCTGACAGGTTCGTATTCGAAGTGACAAATTCAAGAAGGCAGCATCGTTATTGTTCTTGCGCGAATTAATTGCCGAAATGAATCGCTTGTTTCCATAACTTTAATTCTTCTTCATAACGCCTGCCAGCGATGCAACTTTCTGTCGCGGGCAGGGCCCGCTCCTACAGACTAAAGCAAGCGCGACAGATCCCCACGCAAAAATCCCGTCAGCGGTTGCTCCATGCCTTTGCCCAGCGCGATGACTTTGAATAACTCGCCCATCTCGGCCGGGCTGGTGAGTTTTTGCAGTTGTGCGGAAAGTGGCAGGTAGGTTTTCAGATCGTCTGGCGACACTTCTTTGAGGAAATCCATCACGCCGTTGTTGAACAGGAAATGGGCTTGCGAGGTGTAGCCGAGGAAATGTGCGCCGTGGTCGATGGCGGCCTCGGCGATGGCGGTGAAATCGACGTGGGCGGTGATATCCTGCAAGCCGGGCAGATAGAACGGATCATCGTGCGCGTGGTGGCGGTAGTGACACATCAATGTGCCGCGATCACGTTGCGCATGGTAATACTCGCGTGCGCCGAAGCCGTAGTCGATGAACAGCAATGCACCTTTGTCCATGCGTTCGCACAGGCTGGCCACGAGGCCGCACGCGGCGAGCGAGACTTCGCTCAGGTAATCGTCCGTGGCATCGATGGTTTGGGCGAAGGCTAGCAATACGGCGTCTTCCGGTTCACGGTCTTGCCATGTAAAGCCGTTTCCAGTATTCATCACGCCGCGTTCGAGGATGCGGCCGTTAGTCCAGTGCAGCAGATGTACCGGCAACGCGTCCAGCACCTCGTTGCCGATGACTGCGCCGGAGATGCGCTCGGGTAGCGCATCCAACCAGAATACGCGGGCGGCGAGATGCGGCAGTTTCTCGTTGAGTAATGCCTGCTGGCGTTCGCGCAGGTCGGCGCTGACTTCGAGGATGGAATAACTCTCCGGCAACGCATTGCGCCGCTCCAGCTCGCCGAGGATGTCCAGTGCCAGTTTGCCGCTGCCTGCGCCGAGTTCGAGGATGTGTGGTGTGCTGGCTTGCATCACTTCGATCAATTGTCCGGCCAAGGTGCGCCCGAACAGGGTGGAGAGTTCCGGTGCGGTGGTGAAGTCGCCGGCCGCGCCGAGTTTGTGTGCCCCTGCCGTGTAATAGCCTAACCCCGGCGCATACAGTGCCAGTTCCATGAAGCGGGCGAATGGTATCCAGCCGCCTTGGCGAGCGATGTCCTGACGGATCAGGACGCTCAATTGTTCGCTGTGGGCGAGCGCTGCGGCAGACGGGGAGGGCAAGGATGTGGTCATGGTCGGGTATAATCGGCGCGGTGCGGAAGTGTAGTGGAGAGAACGATGCAAGGCAAAGTGGTGCTGGTGACCGGAGGGGCGAAACGTGTGGGTGCGGCGATCTGCCGCCGCTTACACGCGGCCGGAGCGAACATCGTCATACACTATCGCAGTTCTTTGTACGAGGCGCTCGCGTTGCGCGCCGAATTGAACGAGCTGCGCCCCGATTCGGCGCAATGTGTCCAGGCCGATCTGCTCGATATCGCGGCTTTGCAGACGATGGTCGCCGAAGCGGTCGCCCATTTTGGGAAGCTGGATGCGCTGGTGAACAATGCGTCCAGTTTCTATGCTACCCCACTTGCCCAATTGGACGAGACGCAGTGGCATGATCTGGTGGGGACGAATTTGAAAGCACCGCTGTTCCTCGCCCAGGCCGCCGCCGCTGAGTTGCGTCGCTCTCATGGCGCCATTGTGAACATCGCCGATATCCACGCCGAACGTCCCATGCAGGGGCATCTGTTGTACAGCGCGGCGAAAGCCGGGCTGGTGGCCCTGACCAAAGGGCTGGCACAGGAGATGGCGCCGCAGGTGCGGGTGAACGGAGTTGCACCGGGAGTGATCAGTTGGCCGGAGGGCGAAGAATGGCAGAGCGAGGAGCGCCGCCGCAAGATTGTGGCGCACACCTTGCTCAAGCGCGAAGGCGAGCCGGAAGACATCGCACGCACGGTGCAGTTCCTGATCGCCGATGCACCTTACATCACCGGACAGATTATTTCCGTGGACGGCGGAAGAAGCATCAACCTTTAAACCCCTCACCACAGAGCCTCTGTGGTGGATTTTGATTTTTATCCACTATGAACGACAACATCCAGCCCATCCATTTTGAGCATCATTCCACCAATTTCAATCGCCTCAAGGGGCGGCTGGAAAGTTCGGTGGGCAAGGCCATCGGCGATTTCAACATGATCGAAGACGGCGACACTGTGATGGTGTGCCTTTCCGGCGGCAAGGATTCTTATACCCTGCTGGATATCCTGCTCACGCTGCGCAAGCGCGCACCCATAGATTTCAAGATTGTGGCGATGAATCTGGATCAGAAGCAACCCGGCTTTCCCGCCGATGTGTTGCCGAACTATCTGAAGAACCTCGGTGTGGATTTTCATATCGAGACGCAGGACACCTACTCCATCGTCAAGGAGAAGATCCCCGAGGGCAAAACCACCTGCTCGTTATGTTCGCGCCTGCGCCGCGGCATCATCTACAAAGTGGCGGGCGAGCTGGGCGCGAACAAGATCGCGCTGGGACACCACCGCGACGACATGATCGAGACCTTGTTCCTGAATATGTTCTTCGGCGGCAAACTCAAGGCGATGCCGCCCAAACTGGTCACCGATAAAGGCGACCATATCGTTATCCGCCCGCTGGCGTATTGCGCCGAGAAGGACATCGCCCGCTACGCGCGCGGCATGGAGTTCCCCATCATCCCGTGCAATCTGTGCGGCTCGCAGGAGAATCTGCAACGCCAGAATATCAAGGAGATGCTGACACAATGGGAGCGGCAATATCCGGGCCGCTCACAAACCATCTTCACCGCCATGCAGAACATCAAGCTGTCACATCTGATGGATGGCGCACTGTTCGATTTTAAACAGATGCAATTGGGGGCGTCGGTGGAAGAGGGGGACGTGGCCTTCGACTGAGATCGTGTGCGGTAGCCGTCGGCAAGAGCGTTATTTCAGGTCGAAATGCACCACCACTTCGGAGCCGTTGCCGAGGAATACTACGCTGCGGCAGATGCCGTGTAATAGCGCGATGCCGCGACCATGGCGTTGCACGTCCACGGGGGCATCGCCGTTCTGTTGGTGATGCTCGAACCCCTCACCGCTGTCTTTCACGCGAATACGCAAGAAGCTGCCGCCGTCTGCATTGAGGATCTTCTTCAGGTGCATCTGGATCATGCCCTTGCCGGCTTCGGCGAGGCGCAGGGTGCGCTCTTCGAAATAACGCTCCATTCCGTCTTCATGGTGCTTCAGGCTGGAATCCAGCTTCAGGAGTCCGTGATCCAGCGCGTTGTTGAACAGTTCGGACAAGATCATGAATATCTTGCCGCTGCTCTCCTGTTCTTTTTCGATCTGTTGCACGATATCCAGCAGTAACGGCACTACATCGAGCTTTTTGATCTGCAGGATATCCAGTGTCAGCGCGAACTGCCAGACCACCTGTTCCGGCCCGGTCGTGGCCGGTTGTCCGCTGTTTTCCTGCGCCGGTACCTCGCGCGCGACTTCGCAGTCGGCCAAGATCAATGCGAGGTCGTCGTTGGGGGGGCGGTTCCCGCAATAATCCTTGAGTGTCTGGATCAGGGTCTGGAAGCGTACCGCCGCATCTCCATTGCGTGCTGCCCCGGTCAGGCGGGAGATGCCGAAATGTTCACCGCGTTCATCTTCCAGTTCGATCACCCCATCCGAGAACATCAATATGCTGTAACCGGGGTCGTTATAGGAGAAGTATTCCACCGAGGCATCGAATTCGTGTGCTGCCAGAATGCCCATCGCCAGGTGGCGCGATTTGAAACGGTGGACGCATGTGCCGCTGCTGTCGAGCAAAAGCGGGGGCGGGCAGCCGCCGCACCAGACTTCGATCGCGCCGAAATTCGCGTCTATGGACACGATGGTGGCAGCCACGAAATGGCTGACGGGAAGAGATTCTTTAACCTTGTTGTTGATCTCTTTGGCGATAGCCGGGACATTGAAACCTTTGGCCGTCATCGAATAAAAGGGATGGATGATGGGCATCGCGGCCAAAGCGGCGGAAAGGCCGTGTCCGGTGCTGTCCGCCAGCAACAGATGCAAGCGGCCATCGGGCGTTCGTGCCATGGCGATCAGGTCGCCGCTGAAATTGTCGGCGGGGCGCAGATGGAACTGTGCCGCCGCATCATGCAGTTTATCGAGCGCGATCAGTCTGTTCATGTAGCCGGAAGCGACGCGCTGT
The DNA here is from genome assembly GCA_030823955.1 of Gallionellaceae bacterium. Classification (GTDB taxonomy): domain Bacteria; phylum Pseudomonadota; class Gammaproteobacteria; order Burkholderiales; family Gallionellaceae; genus PALSA-1006. The sequence continues at coordinate 12,459 of JAVBYO010000025.1, read as the reverse complement.
TGTTCCTCTTTGCGTTCGAGATAATCTTCCTGTGCCACGATCTTTTCGGCGAGACGTTGTTGCAGGTCGGCGATATAACGGCGATTGTGCGGGCGCGGGAACACGGATAGCAGCCCGCCATCGCGCACCTTGCGGAAGCGCCGCCCCGCTTTGGCGATCTGTTCCGGGGTGGGTTTGTAGCGCAACGAGACATAACCGATGATCTTGTCCTGTTCGCGCAGGGGGGTGATGTTGGCATCGACCCAATAAAAATCGCCGTTCTTGCACCGGTTCTTGAGTACCCCGTGCCAGGTTTTGCCCGCCTCAAGGGCCTCCCAGACTTGGGCAAATATCCGTTGCGGGACATCAGGGTGACGCACCAGATTATGCGGCTGTCCCAGCAGTTCCGTCTTTGTGTAGCCGGAAACTTCGATGAATGCGCGGTTGCAATAGGTGATGATGCCGCGTAGATCGGTCTTGGAGACCAGAACGGCATCGTCCGGCACGTGACGTTCGATGATGGAGACGGGTAGATTGCTGCGCATCCTAGTCAGAGCTCGAATTCGACCACGGCTTCGGCGCCGTTGTTCAGGAAAGTCACCGAGCTGCATAGCCGGTACAGGAGCGGGATGCCGCGTCCGTGGCGCTGCTCACCGGTCGCCATGTGTGTGATGACGTGATGGTGGTCGAACCCGTCGCCGCTGTCGTTCACGTGTACGCGCAGGGTGGCGCTGGCATCCTCGTTCAGCACCTTTTCCAATCTGAGCTGGATCAGCCCCGTCTCGGTCTTGGCCAGTCGGTCTGCGCGCTCCTCGTAATATCTTTCCATGCCTTCTTCGTGATGTTTTAGCGTCGAATCCAGTTTTAACAAGCCGTGATCCAGCGCGTTATTGAACAGCTCGGACAGTATCATGAAGATCTCGCCGCCACGCTGCTCGTCGCGTTCGATCTGTTGCACGACATCGAGCAGGAAGGGAACGACATCCATCTTCTTGATCTGGGGCATGGACAGCGACAGAGCGAGTTGCCAGATCACCATGCCGCTGCCTTGATGGGAGTGAGCGGTTCTGGAGGTGATCTGGTTCGCATGTGCGGAGCCGCGCAGTTTGCATTCCGCCATCAGCAGCGCGATGTCATCCCGCTCGGCGGGTGGACCGTCGCAATAAGCCTGAATGGCATCGACGATGTTCTGCCAGCGCAGCGGTGCCGCGATATTCGCTGCCGCCAGCAGGCGTTGCAGGCCGAATGCCTGGCCGTTCCGGTCATTCAATTCGATCACGCCGTCGGAGAACATCACCAGGCTGCAGGCTTCTTCATAGGAAAAGAACTCGACCGCAGCATCGAAGTCTTCCGGCGGCAAGATACCCATGGCCAGATGGCGCGGCTTGAACTGATGGACGCATGCGCCGGCATCGTTCAGCAAAAGCGGAGGCGGGCAGCCGCCGCTCCAGACCTCGATGGTCTGGCCTTTGCTGTCCACCGAGACCAGGATGGCCGCCACGAAGTGACTGACCGGCAGCGACCGGCAGATCTTGCTGTTGATCTCTCTGGCGATGGCCGCGATGCTGAAACCTTTGGAGGTCATCGAATAAAACGGATGGATGATCGGCATCGCGGCCAGTGCCGCCGACAGCCCGTGCCCGGTGCTGTCGGCCAGCAGCAGATGCAGCCGTTCATCCGGCGTGCGCGAGATCGCGATCAGGTCGCCGCTGAAGTTGGCGGCGGGCTTCAGATGGAAGCGCACGGCGGGATCGCGCAGTTTGTCTGCCGCGATCAGCTTGTTCATGTAGCCTGCCGCGATCTTCTGTTCCTGTTCGTTGCGGTCATGGTATTGCTCAAGTACGGCGACCTTGTCCGCCAACTGCCGCTTCAGCTCTTCGATATATTGCAGGAAGCCGTTGAACACCTTGGCGATGTGGCCGACCTCGTCGTTGCCCTCGATCATCGCGCGCTGACTGAGATCGCCGTCGGACTCGATGGTCAACATAGTCTTCTCCAGCCTGACCACGGTCCGGATCGTTTTGCGGATGAAGAAGCGGATCAGGAAGAAAAGTGTCACCTGCAGCAATGCCTGGCCGAAGCTGAGCAAGGTATGGATGTTGGCGAGTTCGGCATATCCCCGGCCCAGACTCACCGTCAGACTGATCGCGCCGTTGACCTCGCCTTCCCGCACCTGATGGCATTGTAGACAGTTGGTGCCGTGAAAATCGCGCTGTGCCGGGAACGGTACCACGACGCGCAGCATAGGCGCGCTGGCTGCGGTGCGGGGAATGTGCTCGATCTGGATCTGATTGGAGGCAAGCGCCTGGTGATCCATCTTGTCGCGCGCCTGCTCTTCCGGCAGACCGACACCGTATTGCTCCTGTAGCGAGCGGCTGCGGGCCAGATGGAAATCGATCACATCGCTTTGCCCGGCCATTTTTCTGAGATAGATACGGCGCGCTTCCGGCTGGCTGATGTTGCCGTTCAGCATCATCGCATTGAGGGCGAGGAACGATTGGGTGGCGCTGTTGATCGCGCTTTGCTCGGCATCTTCCAGCAGTTTCTGCTTGAACTCTCCTGCCACCCATACTTGTGCGAGCATCAACACCAGTAGTAATACCAGCTGGATGGGGATCTGCAACTTGTTTTGCAGCGACAGTCTGTTCCACCAGGCCATCATCGGGCTTCCTTCCGGTTTCGCCTCATGCCGATTCACGGGTTATCGATTCAGAACAGCTCGATATCGCCGCTGACCGGTTTTTCTTCGATCGTGTGGAGATAACGTGTTTCTTGTTCGACGATGGTGTTGGTGTGCAGGGAACGCAGGCGTTTGACCCGCACTCTGCCCGACACGGGGAAGTACACCACCATGCGCGGGAAGACATCGCCGACGTCCTCCGAGGTGACGCGCAACCCTTCGGTGGCGATATAGTCGCGGGCGAAATCGATGTTGCGCATGCCGACATCGGTCATGTTGGCGATGATGCGCCCGCCGCCGAATATCTTCACTTCCAGATTCTGGCGGCTGCCGCCGTTCTTCATGATCTCGTTGATCAGGTGTTCCATGGCGAAGTTGCCGTAGCGGGTCGACGAGCTGAGTCCGGCCGCTTTCCAGCCGCTCTCGCCGACCGAGGCGGGCAGCATGAAATGGTTCATGCCGCCCACGCCGGTGACACGGTCACGGATACAGGCCGAGATGCAGGAACCTAGGGTGGTGTAGATACATTCGTCATTCTTGGTGACGTAATATTCGCCCGGATTGAGCCGGGCAGCGTTCGCCTCATAGGCATCGTTCCAGCCGCGTTTGATGTGCTCGAAACCGGGCAAAGCCAAAGGTAAGCGGGTGGGAATAGCCATTGCGTTATTTACCGAAAAACAGTTTTTCGGCTTCGACAACCTCGCTCTGTGCTTCGAGGACGGCGCTTTCCATGACTTCATCGGGAGACAGGCCGACCAACTCCCAGGCGCGGGGATCGATCGGTGAGACATCGTCGGCGTCGAGCGTGTTGATCTCCGCCATCAGGGCCAGCACATTGGCGATATGCACCAATGCCACTTCGCGCGGAAAGCGCAAGGCTGGATTCACATCGTGATGGAATTCGATACACTCTTCCAGCATGGGCGGCAGTTTCCACTGGCGCGCTAGCTCCCCCCCCACCTGTGCGTGATCGAAGCCGATAGTCTGCTGCTCGGCCTGATAGACCGGCATCTCGTCGGCACTGTCCAGCACCAGCAACAAGGCGGCTTTGGCCTGTTCCGGCAGGCGGTTGAAGATCACCAGTTCGCCGATGTCGTGCAACAGCGCGGCGGTGAACAGGGCATCGGGATCACATTTGCGCGCCTGTTTCGCCAGTATCCGGGCGATCAGGGCGCAATACAGGCTGTGCCGCCAGAAATCCTCCATCGATACCAGAGTATTGGGCAGGCCGTCGAACGAACTGGCTACCGAGGTCGCCAGCGCCAGACTGCGGATCTGGCTGGTACCGATGATGGAGACCGCCTTGGGCACGGTGTCGATGGTGGAGGAAAAACCGTAAAAGGAACTGTTGGCGACACGCAACAGGCGCACGGTGAAAGACGGGTCCTGGCTGGCCGTTTTGGCGATATCGGAGATATTGCTATTGGGGTCGTTCACCAGCTGATTGATGCGCACAAACACATCGGGCAGGGTGACCAGATTACCGACCCCTTTTACCAGTTCCGTGATTTTTGTGTCCATGGTCTATCTCGTCGTGCGTTAAGCGACACTTTCCCCCGTGCGGGAAGAGGGCGTCAGGAAATCGTGAATAGTTTATCGAAATTCGCGATATCGAGGATCTGTGTCACGGTATGGTTGGGATTGCGCAGACCGACCTGCTTGTTTGCGGTATGAACGCGTTCGCGCAGCATCAGCAACATTCCCAACGCCGAGCTGTCCAGATAATCCACCCCGGCCAGATCTACCCAGATCGTCTGGATGGCCGCATCGTTGATCATGGCCATATACGCCTCTTTGAATTCGCGATGCACATTGAAGTCGAAACGTCCGACCAATAACAATGTGCCGTCGTTGCCGCTCTTTGTTTGTCTGATATCCATTCTTCTCTCCCGGTCACACCCGATTGCTGCCTATGCCGCCACTGCTGATCAAACGATTCAGCACCCTTTGTGCCATATCCTGGATCGGTACGATATCGTCCACCGCACCCACTGCCACTGCCTCGCGCGGCATGCCGTACACCACGCAGGTGGCTTCGTCCTGGGCGAAGTTGTATGCGCCCGCCTGGCGCATCTCCAGCATGCCGATCGCACCATCCTTGCCCATGCCGGTCAGCATGACGCCGATGACGTTCTTGCCCGCATTCTGCGCCACCGAGCGGAACAGCACCTCCACCGACGGGCGATGGTGGTTCACCGGAGGGGACTGGCTCAGCTCGGTCATATAGTTCGCCCCGCTGCGCTTCAGCAGCAGGTGCGAGTGTCCCGGTGCGATATAGGCGTGGCCGGGCAGGATACGCTCGTTGCCTTCCGCCTCTTTGACAGTGATCTTGCACAGACTGTCCAGCCGCGCGGCGAACGACTTGGTGAAGGCCTCGGGCATATGTTGCGCGATCACGATACCGGGCGAATCGGCCGGCAAACGGATGAGAAATTCCTTGATCGCTTCGGTTCCTCCGGTCGAGGCGCCCACGGCGATGATCTTTTCAGTGGTGCCGATACGTGTACCCAGAGATGGCAGGGTTTCGCGCGTGACCGGGTGGGTGGGGATGCGGAACTTGCCGCGCGCCTGATAGGCCACGCGGATCTTTTCCGCGATGGTGTCGGCATATTCGCGCAGGCCGTCGGCGATACCCATTTTTGGCTTGGGCAGGAAATCCACCGCGCCCAGCTCCAATGCGCGCAGAGCCGCTTCGGAGCCGCGTTCGGTCAGACTGGAGATCATCAGCACCGGCATCGGGCGCAGGCGCATCAACTTGTCGAGAAAGGTGAGGCCGTCCATCTGCGGCATCTCGACATCCAGCGTCAGCACGTCCGGATTCAATGTCTTGATCATCTCCCGGGCCTGTAGCGGATTGGAGGCTGCTCCCGCCACATAGAGATCGGGATAAGAGTTGATGACCTCGGTCAGAATGGCGCGTATCAGCGCCGAGTCATCAATGATGAGGACATTGATTTTTTTTGGAGGGATAGTTCCGTTGATCATTGTGTGTCTCGATTCTGTGTATACATTCAATCGCGTCGTGCGGCCCGTCAGAACAACTCGATATCTCCCTGGATATCGGCATGTTTGAGCCTGGAGCCGTACTCCGACTCGCGTTCGATGATTGTATCGTTATTTGCCTGCCGTAACTTCTTCAACATGACCCTGCCTGTGGTAGGGAAAAAATAGATCTTGCGCGGGTAGATGTCCAATAACGACTTGGCGACCACTTTGATCTGTTCGTTCTTCAGATATTTCAAGGCGAAATCGACGTTGCGCGCCCCCACATTGGTGACGGTGAAGCCGCGCAACACATTGCCGCCGCCGAACAGTTTGGCTTCCAGATTGGAGCGCTTGGCGCCCGCTTTCAACAGCTGATTGATCATCATCTCCATCGCGTAGGCCCCGTAACGGGCGGCGGCCCCCACCGGATTACTGGTTCCGTTTTTGTCATCCGGTAGCATGAAGTGATTCATCCCGCCGATGCCGGTGACGCGGTCGCGGATGCAGGCGGCCACACACGAACCCAATACCGTCACCAGCACCATCTCCCGCTTGGTGACATAGTATTCACCGGGCAACAGTTTGATCGCCTCCATGTCAAAGGTATTGTCGTAATACCGGTTGGGGGAAAGGACCTCCTGATAGTCTGAGTGATCCGTCATCGGCGTCGGGCCTTAGCGATTTTCCTCGGTCTTGCGGTTGGTTTTTTGTTTCGCGGTCAATTCATACACCGTCTTACCGCGCAAGCGGAAATATTCATCGGCATTGTGGAAACTTTCCGAGTGCCCGGCGAACAGCAGTCCGTCACTGCGCAACAGCGGCACGAATTTTTTCAGGATGTCGAGCTGTGTCTGCTTGTCGAAGTAGATCATCACATTGCGGCAGAAGATCGCATCCAGCGGCGGGCGGATAGGCCAATTGTTGTGCAGCAGGTTGACCTGGCGGAAGGTGATCATGTCGCGCAGCTCCGGACGTACGCGCACGTGCCCGGCCTGGCTGCCGGTGCCGCGCAGGAAGTGCTGTTTGACCAGCTCCGGGTCGAGTTTGCTCACGCGCTCGTCCGGATAAACGCCCGCCTTGGCAGTTTCCAGTACACCGGTGTCCACATCGGTGGCGATGATGCTGACTTGGGAGGCCTCGCGTCCGAGCGTGTCCGCCACGGTCATGGCGATGGAATAGGGCTCCTCGCCGGTGGAGGCCGCCGAGCACCAGATCGAGATCGGATGTTTGCCGCGTACCGAACGCAGATGCTCCGCCAGCAGGGGGAAGTGATGCGGTTCGCGGAAGAAGGAAGTCAGATTGGTGGTCAGCGAATTGGTGAACGCTTCCCATTCGGCGGTATCGTTGCTTTCCAGCAGCGCCAGATATTGCGCGAACGTGCGTATCCCGGTGGCGCGCAAGCGCCGCGACAAACGGCTGTACACCAGTTCCTGCTTGGAGTCGCTCAGCGAGATGCCGGCATGGGCGTAGATCAGTTTGCGTACGCGGTCGAAATCCTTCGCGGTGAAGTGGAACTCGCGCCCGTCTTTTAATACTTTTTCATCCGTCATTTTACGGTCACCAACAAGCTGCGTTATCCGTTCCGGTACGGGCTAGAGGAATAACTCCAAGCGCGCGCCAAGCAACGTCGAATCACTTAGCGCCGGATCCATATTGGGAGCAATGATCCGTTGTACCAGGGGCTGCACGCCCAGCCACGGCTTCACTTGGATACGGTAGGTCGCTTCGATGGCGGTCTCCCGCTCGGTAGACAGGTTCACGTCACGATATTTTGTGCTGGCATGACTGACGGTGACCACGATTCCGGCGATGTCATCATCGCGTCCGGCGCAGAGTCCGCGATAACGCAATCCGGCACTGGCCGACCAGTCAGACTGATGGACATCCGCACTGGCGCTGCCGAAACGCAGGAATCCCGCCAAGCCGTTATTGGCATTGGCCGCTTCCGTAAACAGGGTGCGTTCGGCCAGCATATACCATCCGAAACTGGCTTGTTGCAGCGCAGTCCCCGCAGCATCGACCTCGGAGAGGTCATCGAAACGATTGCTGTAACGCCACAATCCGAAGGCCGTTTTGTTGAAGGCCTCGACCTCGGGTTGCGCGGTGTCTCCGGCTGCGGCTGGCTCGCCTTTAGCCTCCAGCGGTGTGTAGCCAAGCTCCATGATGGCGAAGGTGCCGTCCTCGCGATTGAGTTTGATCTGGGTCCCGTACGGGTCCGCCGGATCGCCGGGCACACCGTCCAGCAGGGCCGCCTGCAAATAGGTGGTGTGGTCTGGCGAGGTGTATTTCACGCGCATCCCCAGCGCTCCCAGCGGGTATACCGGCGGGCCGTTGCTGCCGGACTGGGCCACCTCGGCAGCCATGCCCAACGACGGATGCAGGAACAGTCCGGAAGTATCCGTCACATAGAATTCAGAATCGACCGGATACAGGCCGAGCAACACCGATAGGCGTTCATCCAGTAGCGTCTTCTGCACCCAAGCGTGGTAGAACTGTGCGGTGTTGGCTCCCACCTCGATATTGTCCACGCCCATTGAGCTGCCGACATACTGTTCGTTGGGCTTGCCGCCCAGCGTGCTGTGGAACTGTATGTAGGCCTCCGTGCCGGACCAGCCGTACAGTTTCTCCAGATCGAATCCGCCCCGGATGTCGGTATAACCGAGCCAACTGCTGCCGCGTTGTGTTCCCCCGTCCAGATTGCCCATCACGTCACTGCGGTGGGTGGAATCAAGGGTGATGCCTTTTTCGAACAACTTGGCGCGCGCGCCCCCCCAATCTCCGCTCAGGGTTTCTTCTTGCCAGGATGGCATCTCTGCTGCGGCAGTTGCCGGAGCTAGGATTGAAAAGACACTCAAGCAGCAGAGGAGCGGCCTGTAAAAAAAGGTTTTGTGCAACGACATGATATTCTCCATGAGATTCTTCAAGATGTGCTGGCGGACATTATCGCGTTAATCGGACATCCGTGGCGCAGCATATTTCCCGTATCGGCGGCGTGATAACTTGGGATGATTCGCTCCGCTCCGGCACTATAACCTACACTCATCCCACTTTAAATATGCTGACCGAGCGGCTGAGGTTCTGCGCCTGTTCTTCCATGGACTCGGCGGCGGCGGCGGCCTCTTCGACTAGCGCGGCATTTTGCTGGGTGACCTCGTCCATCTGGGTGATGGCCTGGTTCACCTGCTCGATACCCTGACTCTGTTCCGCCGACGCGGCGGTGATCTCGGACATGATATCGGTGACATGTTTGATGCTCGAAACGATCTCCTCCATGGTCTGCCCGGCTTGGGCGACCAGTTTGCTGCCGCCCTCGACTTTCTCCACCGAATCGCCGATGAGTGTCTTGATCTCCTTCGCAGCGGCAGCGGAACGCTGCGCCAGATTGCGCACTTCGGCGGCGACCACGGCGAAGCCGCGACCCTGCTCTCCGGCACGGGCTGCCTCAACGGCGGCATTCAAAGCCAGGATGTTGGTCTGGAAGGCGATGCCATCGATCACCGAGATGATGTCCACGATCTTGCGCGAAGAGCCGTTGATGGCATCCATGGTGTTGACCACGTCTTTCACCACCGCCCCGCCTTTGGAGGCGACTGCGGAAGCGCCGAGCGCGAGCTGATTGGCCTGATGGGCATTTGCCGCATTCTGTTTCACGGTGGCGGTGAGCTCCTCCATGCTGGCGGCGGTCTCTTCCAGACTGGAGGCTTGTTCTTCGGTACGCTGCGACAGGTCGGTATTGCCGGAAGCGATCTCCTTGGCGGCAGTATTGATGGTGTCGGTGGCGACCTTGATCTCGCTGATGATGGCACTCAGCTTTTCTGCGGTGGCATTGGAATCGTTCTTCAACTGCCCGAACGTGCCCTGATACTCGTTGGTGATGCGGTCCGTCAGGTCTCCCCGCGCCATGGCTTCGAGCATGCGCACTACCTCCCGCAAGCCTCGGTCGGATGTTTCCATCAAATGGTTAATGTCCGCACTCAGATTCTTGAAGAAGCCATCCTTGCCGTCCATCGCCAGACGTTTACTGAAGTCCCCTTGCACCGCACCTTCGACGATGTCGGCGACTTCTTTTTCGACGGCTACTTCGGCTGTGCGATCTTGCCATTCCAATACCACACCCAAACGGTGCCCTTTATTGTTGACTACCGGGCTGGCCGCTAGAGCAAAGGTGCGCCCACCGATCACGATCTGGGTGCGGTGTGTGCCCGACAATTGTTCCAGCATGGCTTTCTGGTGTTCGGGACGTTTGTGGAACAGATCGATGCTGCTACCCAATAGATTAGCCGCACTGAAGTTAGGCAGATCTTTGCGGATATCCTGTTCGGCGACGCGCATCAATTCATGCACGGCCTGATTCATGTAGATGATTTCGCGGTCGTTGTCGGAGATCATCACGCTGGTGGAGACGTTATCCAGGCCGATCTTGATGCGCAGATTGGCATCGGCTGCTTTGCGGGATTCGACCACATCGAAGCCGAGTTTGGTTTCCATCGATTTCATGGCATTCAGCATACGACCGATCTCGCTGTTTCCTTGAGTCGGGATGGGTACGTGGTAATTACCCTGCGCGATCTGATCGAGGCCGTTGGTTGCGACATGGAGGGGGCGCAAGATACTGCGCAGGATCAGATAGGAAAAGACCAAGCCGAACAATACGGAGAAAATGATTACCGCGATGGATACTTCTTCATGGTTCCGGGTGTCTTGATCCAGATGCTCGAAAGTATCGGCCATCAATCCCTGTGTCTGCTCTTGCACGCCGTGGATGATCCCTTCCATCAGTTCGGTGGGCTTGCGCTCCATACCTTTCAATTGTGCATCTATCAGATGGACATTGTCTTTGCGCTTGGCGTCGAACGATTTCAACACTTGGTGGTATTGCGCCATGAGTTGGGCGTGTGATTGCAACAGCTCATCCAGCGTATCGATCTTTGCGCCGGTCAGCTCAATTGTTGCTTTCACCAGATGCAGCTCAGCCTGAACTTGTTCACCTTTTTCGTCGAAGGCTTTCAGATACTTTTCAAACTGTGCCGGATCATTGCCGCGCAGCAGGATGTTCATCCATTCCTGCATCTGTTCCTTGAAGTGAACCTGGGCCTGTCGTGCGGTATCGACTGCAAACGCCTGTGTCGCGACACGCTCCAGGCTGGCGACAGACAACTGCTGGCTGCTTTTCATGCCGAGCAGGTTGTATGTACCCAATGCCAGCATCAATAACATCATCATGCCGACCAGCCAGCCCAGACGCAGTTTGACGCTGCTGTTCTGGAACAGGTGTGCCAGAGTATGGAACAAGCCGGCATTGACCAGATTGCCTTCCTCGATCTTTAGTTTGCTGCGCCCTGCGCGCATTGCGGCATAAAGTGTACTCGCCGCTGCGATCTGTTCGGCACTGGGTTTGTAGCGTACCGACATGTAGCCAATCAATTGGTTATCTTCATAGATCGGAGTTACGTTTGCTTCCACCCAGTAGAAGCCGCCGTCCTTGCGACGGTTCTTTACCAGTCCGGCCCAGGGCTTACCGGCTTTCAGGGTCTGCCACAGATCAGCAAATGCTTCTGCCGGCATATCAGGGTGGCGTACCAGATTGTGCGGGGCGCCGATCAGCTCTTTCTCAGTGAAGCCGCTTGCCTCAATGAAGTCATCATTGCAGTAGGTGATAAGGCCTTTGAGATCAGTCTTGGATGCCAGCAACACGTCATCGGGCATGACATATTCCTGGTCGGTGACGGGTAGATTATTGCGCATACGAAACTCTCCTGATCAAACATTCGCACTGTGTGCGTATCTTTTTTGTTTACCGGCTCTGCGGTCTGTCAGAATCAGAGTAGGGGCAATCTATGTAGTTAAGGCCACCCGATAATCCCTATTTTGAACAGGTAGAATCGTTTTCATTAAGCGGCGGCCTGATCGACGAGTTCCATATCTTTGGAGGACATGAGTTTTTCGATATCGACGAGGATGAGCATGCGCTGATCGATGGTGCCGAGTCCCATGATGTAACGGGTATCGAGCGTGGTCGAAAGCGAAGGTGCGGCCTTGATCTGGTCGGGAGTGAGGGTCAGCACATCGGACACACTGTCCACCACCACCCCGACGACACGGGTTCCCAGATTCAGGATGATGACCACGGTCAACTCGTTATAGGTCACATTGCCCAGATTGAACTTGATACGCAAATCCACGATAGGCACGATGATGCCGCGCAGATTGATGACACCTTTGATAAAGGCAGGGGTATTGGCGATGGCGGTGACCGCATCGTAACCGCGGATCTCCTGCACCTTGAGGATGTCCATGCCGTATTCTTCAGCACCGAGCGTAAAGGTGAGGAACTCCCCCCCCGCCGAACCGCTGGTATTCACTGTATTGGATTCAGTTGCCATGTTGGTCTCCTTTTAGGATTCTGGAATCAGGATTGAGGATTTTGGATTGAGGGATCAGGGTCAGCGTGTGGTGAACAACCTCAGCTCCGCTAAATCCTGAATCCCATATCCTGGTTCCTGCTTCTTAGAACTCTTCCCATTCCTCGCCGTCTTTGCCTTCTTTAGCCGATTTGGCTGGCAGGGCTTTGGGCTTGGCTGCACCAGTCGGAGCTGCGGCTTTTCTGCTCGGAGCAGGATGTTTGGCAGCAGGTCTGGCAACGGCATGAGACGCGGCAGGCGCAGCGAGGCGGGCCTGTTGAGCGGCGCTGCTGTTATCCATCTTGAACACACTGACAGAACGGGTGAGGCTCTGAGCTTCTTCTTCCAGCGACTCGGCAGCGGCAGCAGCTTCTTCCACCAAAGCGGCGTTCTGCTGGGTGACCTCGTCCATCT
>JAVBYO010000027.1 GCA_030823955.1 Gallionellaceae bacterium | reverse complement strand
CAGGTGTTGCTGGCACGGCTTATTTCAGTTTTTCGATACCCATCATCTTGAGGATGCTGCCTTCGTAGAACGGTTCGGAAGTACCTTTCTTCATCTTGCGGATGAAGTATTTCTCGAACGCGACCTTGGCCAGATGCACCCATTTGCCTTCGGAGAACCAGTTCACGTTGCGCGGCGGGATCTGCGGGATGGCCACGAAGGCCACGCCGCTTTCGCCGAAGTCGGCCAGGCAGACGGCGTTCCAGGTGGCTTCCTGATCGGCAGGCTGTCCGCTTAGGTCGGCATGGATGTTGTGCACGGTGGCGGTCACCATGGATTCGATCATGTAGCCGGTCTTGGGTGTTCCGCATGGGATGGGAGTTGGCTCGACCGGCGGGATGGCGACACACACGCCGACCGCGAAGATGTTCTTGTACTTCGCGTTGCGCTGGTGTTTGTCCACGGTGATGAAGCCGCGCGGATTGGTCAGGCCTTCGATGCCGAACACGGCATCCACACCTTTGAATGCGGGCAGCATCATGCTGTAGTTGAATGGCAGTTCGTGTTTCTTCTTCTCCACGCCCATCTCGTCGTGCTCGGTGACATACATCTTGCCTGCTTCGACTTTGGTGACTTTGGCGTTGCAGATCCACTTGATGTGTTTGTCGCGCATGCCGGATTCGAGGATGCCTTTGGAGTCTCCCACGCCGCCCAGACCGAGGTGGCCGATATACGGCTCGGAGGTGACGAAGGTCATCGGTACCTTGTCGCGGATCTTGCGCTTGCGCAGGTCGGTCTCCATGATGAAGGCGTATTCATATGCGGGGCCGAAGCAGGAGGCACCCTGTACGGCACCGACCACGATGGGGCCGGGATGTTTGCAGAAATGGTCCCACTCGTCGTGTGACTTCATGGCGTGGTCGACATGGCACACGGAATAGGTGTGGCCGCCGTGTGGCCCCAGGCCTTCGATCTCTTCGAAAGCCAGCTTGGGGCCGGTGGCGATCACCAGATAGTCGTAAGCGAGCATCTTGCCGTCGTTGAGTTCAAGCTGGTTCTGCTCGGGGTGGACACGTTTCACGCCGGTGGAGATGAAGTCGATGCCTTTGCGCTCCAGATAGGTGCGCACCGGGAATTCGATCTGTTTGCGCTCGCGCCATTTGACGCCGACCCAGGGGTTGGACGGGACGAAGTGGAAGTTCTCGCTGTTCGAGACCACCGTCACGCGGTGTTGCTTGTCCAGCTTGTCGCGCATTTCGTAGGCCGCCGGCATGCCGCCTATCCCCGCTCCCATGATTACGATGTGTGCCATGTCCATCCCTTCTTAGAATTTTGGTTGATAACATTACCCCGGCGCATCATGCAAAACGGGGTGCCGCGCGAGCTTTTGCGAGTGGCGCTATTAGGCGCAATCACACCTTGGGGTGTCTATAGCCACATCGGGTGGGTAGGGATATAACCCCGATGGGGAGGGGGATTATTTTTGGGGCAGGATAGTTGCTGCGGAGGCCTGTGGATACAGGCCGGTGCGCGGTATCGCACAGCCGGGGCAATGCGATACCGGACGGCGGATGGTTACAGTGCGCGTTTGATACTCAGGCCGCCGCGGATCTGTCCGGGGGCATAACCTGTCGCTTGGTCGTGGGGATATTCTTCCGCCAGGCGCGCTTTGACATCGGCAGGGATCTGTTCCGCGTTGCCGTGGCAGCTGACGCAGCCGGGTTGCAACGCGATCGCTTTCATATAACGGAAGCTGTTACCGGCGGGTTCTTTGACGATCTCGGCGAATTCCATCGCGTCCGCTTTCTCGCCTTTGGCCAGACGGGCTTCAAAACCCTGCAATACTTTTTGTTCCCATGCGTCGGCTGTGCCGAGCAGGGGATTGCGGACTTTCAGTGAAACGCGGGTCAGTTTCCAGCCTTGTTTGCGCGAGATGTCGGCAGCGGCTTTGGGGGCGATCGTCTTGCACACGCCGACCGCTGATGCCGGGCCGCCTTCACTCACGGCTTTCTGATTCTCGCCCATGAGTTGTTTCATGAACGGGAGCGCCACGGCACGGCTCTCTTCCTGAAGTTTGGTGATGTCGTCGGCCCATGCGGGCAATGTGAACAGGGCGAATATGAAGGGTAATGATCTGTACATGGGGTTTCCTCTATATATACGAAGTGATGGTTTCTATCCTCGAAGCGCGCAGAAGCACCGCCCCTTGCCTTACGGGACGGTGCAGGATAAAAAAACCGGCACAGCGTGTCTGTGAGTTAAGTCACACAGACCCGAGCGAGCACTCGGGTGCTTGTACCGGCAGGGGGATGTTATTTTTCAGCTTTGAGCTGCCAGGCGGAATGACAGGAGACGCATTTCGCGACCGAGGTGGTCAGCATGACTTGTAACTGGGCGGCCGGTTTGCCGCTTTCGGCAGCCTGAGCCAGATCGTCCATGTCGTGGTGTACGCTCATGCCCAGTTGTTTGAAAGGCAGCGGGAGTTTGGCCATCAGTGCCGGATTGACATCGGCAGCGGAGCCCATACCGGCGAGGCGGGCGGCAGTGGCGACTTGTTTCATGTCGTTGTGATTGATGCCGTCCAGGATGCCGTGTACCGCCGACAACAGGCCGCGCATCTCGGCAAGAACCAGATTGCGTTCGCTGTCGGTCATTACGACGGCGGTTCTGCCATCTGTTCCGGCGGTAGTGTTGCCGCGAACAACGAACCAGGTGATGGTGACGATGGTGGCGACCCAGAGCAGGAGAGCGAGTAGTGCGAGCTTGTTCGATTTCATGATATTCCCGTGAGTGATGGAAGAGGATCATGCCGCCGACGACGGCACGAGCGGGCGCACTATAGGTAAAACGCGGGAAGCGGTCTGTGAGGAATGTTACAAAAGCGAAGATGGGGATGCGTTATCGCGTGATCGCATCAGAGTGTCGAGAATCTCTTCAATGCGGCGGCATCAACGATATCGATCTGTTCCCGCCCGAGTCTGACCCAGCCTTGTTCGGCGAAGTTCTTCAGTAAACGGCTCACGATCTCGCGCACGCTGCCGAGTTCGTCGGCCAATGCCTGATGGGTGGTCTGTAGCGGGCTGGTCTTGGCGGCGAGCAAGGCGGCAAGACGCTGATCCAGTTTTTGGAAGGCTACAGCGGAGACCAGTTGCATCAGGTCGGTGAGGCGTTCGGAGAACAGGCTGAAGATGTAATCGCGGAAAGCGTCGCTTGATGACAGCAGGGTCCTGAACAGCGGCACCGGCAGGGTCACCATTTGCACGTCCTGATCCACGATGCCGCGTGCGGAATAGGCGGCGTGCCCGAGCAGGCAACTGCTGGTCAGGATACAGCTCTCGCCGGGGCAGACCCGGTAGAGCTGTAGTTCGCGGCCATTGGCGGCGGCTTTGATCACGCGGATGTTGCCGGAGAGCAGCAGGGGAAAGCCCTGGCAGGGCTGATTCTCGTCGAACACCACTGTGCCGACGGGGAGCCGCATCACGGTCGCGTTGGACAGCAACACGTCGAGTTCCGTTTGCGGCAGTGCGGCGAACATCGGGTAGTGTCGCAGCAGTTCAATTTGGGTAGCGGGGTCTATCATTTATGGGGCGGTCGGCAAGGTCGGCCACGGAATCGGGCGGGGGCGGATCAACAGCTCGGCGGATCGTCCTTGTTCAGGGCGTTCTGTTCCGTGGTGAACAGAACCGCAGCTTTGACACGCGAAGACAGATTGAGTTTGTTCAGGATATGGCGCACATGCTGCTTGACCGTGTCGTAGCTGATCTTCAGCGTCTGCGCGATGGCTTTGTTGCTTTCGCCGCGCGACAACAGTTGCAGGATCTCACGTTCGCGTTCGGTAAGCAGCTTGAGTGAGTTCTTCGGTTCCTCGGGCTGTTCGCCGCGCAGCATGTCGATCATCTTCATGGTCATGGTGGGAGCCACCACCAGTTCGCCCGCAGCCACGCGGCGGATGGCATCGACCACGTCGTCCGGTGCCATGTCCTTGAGCAGGTAGCCGCGCACCCCGGCACGGATGGCATTGGTCAGATCGGTTTCGGAGTCACTCATGGTAAGCATCACCGCCGGTGTGAGCACACCTTCACTGCGCAACAGTTGTAACAGCGAGATGCCGTCCAGCGGCTTCATGCGCAGATCGACGATGAGCAGGTCTGGTTTTTTGGCCAGCAAGGGGCGCAACTCTTCGATGCTGCCGACTGCTCCCAGCACGGTGAAATCGTAGCAATTGGCCAGCAATTCACCGAGTCCGCGCCGACACAATCCCTGGTCGTCTACCAGTACCACTTTTAATTTTTCACTCATGTGCCGCTCTCCAGTCCAACGATGGTTCGGGGAAAAACAGTTGCACCTGCGTACCCAGTCCGGCGGCACTCTCGACTTTGATCTTACCCCCTATCCGGTGTGCCCGCTCGCGCATGATCATGACGCCGTAGTGTCCTTCCACGGGAGTGAAGGTACAAGCGCCGCTGCCGTTGTCTTCGATAGTGAACACGTAATAACCGCAACTGGCATCGACGAACAGACGGGCATGTGTCGCGCCGGAATGGCGGGCGATATTGGTCAATGCCTCGCGCACGATATGGTAGGTCTGGATCTCGTGTTCCAGCGGCAGCTCCAGATCGACCAGACGGTTGTGGTATTCGAGCACGATATCGTTGCGCTTGCTGAACTCGGTAGCCAGATCGTTCAGTGCGGCGGACAGGCCGCCGTTATTCATCTCGCAACGGAAGTCGGCGATCAGATCGCGCGCGCTTTTCTGCCCGATCTCCAGCGCCTCATCCACATCGCGTGAATAACCGGTCGCCAAGTCGGTATTGCCGCTGCGCACCGCTTCCAGCAGCAGGCTGACGCGCATACGGGCATAGGTCAGTGTCTGTGCCAGCGAATCGTGGATGTCGTTGGCGATGACCTGGCGCGCGGCGATGCGCTCGCGGCGGCGTATCTCGCGATTGACGCGGGTATGTTCGATGGCCGCACTGATCATCTGGGCGAAGGTGGTGATGGTGTCGATGGAGCTGTTCGCCGCCTCACAGGGGATATCGAAGAACAGGGTCAACACGCCGAGCGGGGCCTCGGACGCGCTGGAGGAAAGCGGTGCCGCGATCAGCGACTGGAAGCGGCAGGTGGTATAACAGCAGTTCTGGCGCGCATCGCAGGTGCTGATGTCGGCCGAGCGGATGATGTAACCCAGGGTGGCGATGTTGCTGACTTCACAGTCCAGTTCCACGAAGCTTTCGGCTTCCTCCTGAAGGTCGGCGGAAAGTCCGGCCGAGCTGATGGTCTCCAGCGTACACCCGTCTGGTGTGATCAAACGCACCACACCCGCCGTGGCACCGACCGCATCGACGATGTTCTCCATGAAACTTTCCAGCAGCGTGCGGAGTTCGCCGATACGCGGTGCGGAGAATTCATATGACAGACATGCACCCACACCGCCATCTGTGCCGGGCGGGGTGAAGTCGGGTTCGCCGACCCACAAGAAGCTGCTGTCGGTGGAGTCGGCGATAGGGATCGTTTTTTTCTGCATCAACTTGGCTGGGCTGTCCGAAAACGTCACGCAGACTAAGGTGAATTCTCCAAAATATCAATAACCCAGGAGGATAAAACGACTCACTCCCCCCATTAGGGTTATGTCCGTCCCCGCCCGATGTGGGTATAGACACTGGTCGGAGCGATTGCGCCTAATAGCGGTAGTCGCAGAAGTTCGTTCGGGGGCACGGTTTTTCGTGGCTGGTCGATGCGACATGAACCCACATAAACAGATAGATATGTCCGCACCCATACACGATCCGATCTCTTCTCCGTCGCCCGATGCGAAGACTGAAACCAAAACCACCACCTGTTACATGTGCGCCTGCCGTTGCGGCATCAAGGTGCATCTGCGCGACGGCGAGGTGCGTTACATCGAGGGTAATCCAGACCATCCGCTGAACAAAGGTGTGATCTGTGCCAAGGGTGGCTCCGGCATCATGAAGCAATATTCTCCGGCGCGGCTGACCAAGCCTTTGCGCCGCAAGCCCGGTAGCGAGCGCGGCGCGAACGAATTCGAAGAGATCAGTTGGGACGAGACCTTCGCCATTTTGGAAAAACGCCTGTCGCACCTGCGCGCCACCGATCCGAAGAAGTTCGCGCTGTTCACCGGGCGCGACCAGATGCAGGCGCTGACCGGCTTGTTCGCGCGCCAGTTCGGTACCCCCAACTATGCGGCACACGGCGGTTTCTGCTCAGTCAACATGGCCGCGGGCATGATCTACACCATCGGCGGTTCGTTCTGGGAGTTCGGCGGCCCCGATCTGGAACGCGCCAAGGTGTTCTACATGATCGGTACGGCAGAAGACCATCACTCCAATCCGCTAAAGAGCCAGATCGGTGATTTCAAGCGCAACGGCGGACGTTTCGTCGCCATCAACCCGGTGCGCAGCGGTTATGCCGCCATCGCCGACGAGTGGATCCCGATCAAGCCCGGCACCGACGGGGCGCTGATCCTCGCCATCATCCGCGAGATTATCGCGCTCGGTCTGTATGACCGCGACTTTTTGGCACGCTACACCAACTCAGGCCAACTGGTGAATCAGGACGAGGCTAGCAAAGACTTCGGCATGTTCGTACGCAACCCCGAAGGTGACAAGATCAATCCGCTGCGTCCGCACAATTTTTACTGGTGGGATCGCCTGAGCAACAAGCCGGTGGACGATCACACCAAGGGTGCCGATCCCTGCCTGTACGGCACTTTTGAAATGCCGGACGGCACCACTGCCAAGCCAGCTTTTCAGTTGCTGAAAGAACGCGTGGCCGACTGCACGCCGGAATGGGCCGAAGGTATTACGGGGATTTCCGCCGACACCATCAAGCGCATCGCGCACGAGATGGGTGTTACCGCGCGCGACCAGAAGATCGAACTGCCGATCCCGTGGACGGACTGGTGGGGTGAAGAACACGAGACCGTCACCGGCAATCCGGTGGCGTTCCATGCCATGCGTGGTCTGGCGGCACACTCCAACGGTTTCCAGACTATCCGTTCGCTGGCGATACTGATGTCGCTGCTGGGCACCATCGACCGTCCCGGCGGCTTCCGCCACAAAGCGCCGTACCCGCGCGCGATTCCGCCTAATGCGCGTCCATCCAAAGGCCCCGAGGCCGTGCAACCCAATACGCCCTTGGGTGGCGCGCCGCTGGGCTGGCCGGAGACGCCGGACGATTTGTTCGTGGATGGCAACGGCCAGCCGGTGCGTCTCGACAAAGGCTTCTCGTGGGAGCATCCGTTGTCGGCGCACGGCCTGATGCACAACGCCATCACCAACGCATGGCGCGGCGACCCGTACCCCATCGACACGCTGCTGCTGTTCATGGCCAACATGGCGTGGAACTCCAGCATGAACACCTCGGAAGTGCGCAAGATGCTCACTGACAAAAACGCGGACGGCGGCTACAAGATCCCGTTCATCGTGGTGTGTGATGCGTTCCAGTCCGAGACCACCGCGTTCGCCGATCTGATCCTGCCGGACACAACTTATCTCGAACGCCACGACTGTATGTCCATGCTCGATCGCCCCATTTCGGAATACGATGGCCCGGTGGATTCGGTGCGTATCCCCGTGTTGCCGCCGACCGGTGAATGCAAGCCGTTCCAGGAGGTGTTGATCGAGCTGGCGAGCCGTCTCAAGTTCCCCGCGTTCACGACGGCAGAGGGCACGCGCAAGTTCAAGAGTTATCCTGACTTTGTAGTGAACTACGAGACCGCGCCGGGTTCCGGCATCGGTTTCCTCTCCGGCTGGCGCGGCAAGGATGGGGACAAAGCCATGCGCGGCGAACCCAATCCGAAGCAGTGGGAGATGTACGAGAAGAACGGTTGTTTCTTCCAGTATCACCTGCCGCCGTCGAGCCAGTACATGCGCAACTGGAACAAGGGCTACATGGAGTGGGCGCAACAGTCCGGTATGCGCCGCGACAACGATCCCATCATCATTCACATCTATTCCGAGTTGCTGCAAGGCTTCCGCCTCGCCGCCGAAGGCAAGCGCCCCGGCAAACAGCCGCCGGATGAATTGCGTCAACGTGTCGCCACGTATTTCGACCCGTTGCCGTTCTGGTATGCGCCGCTGGAAGACGAGCAGAGCGACTTGAAGAAATATCCGCTCAACGCGCTGACGCAACGCCCGATGGCGATGTACCACTCGTGGGATTCGCAGAACGCGTGGTTGCGCCAGATACACACCTACAACTATCTGCATGTGAATTCGCGCACTGCCGCTGCTGCCGGCATCACTGACGGTGGCTGGATGTGGGTGGAGTCGCAATGGGGCAAAGTGCGTTGCCTGTGCCGTTACTCCGAGGCGGTGGAGCCGGGCACGGTGTGGACCTGGAATGCCATCGGCAAGGCATCCGGCGCATGGAATCTCACAGGCGACGCGAATGAAGCGAAGCAGGGCTTCCTGCTCAATCATCTGATCTCGGAAGAGTTGCGTGCCAATGCCAACGGCAAGCGTTTCTCCAATTCCGATCCGATCACCGGACAAGCCGCATGGTACGACGTGCGTGTACGCATCTATCCGGCAGAGGCGGGCGAGGCGGAGGAAAGCTTCCCGCAGTTCGAGACGATGCAGCCGGTGGCGGGTATGACAGAAAGAAAGATGGGCTGGCAGGCATGGTTCGCCGGTAAGAACAAGAAAGGCGGTGCGCTGTGACGCAACTCGCGCTGGTAATCGATTTGAATGTATGTGTGGGTTGCCACGCTTGTGTGACCAACTGCAAACAGTGGAACACCTCGGGTGCGGCCGGTGCGCTGGTGGATTGCAATCCCTATGAGCAAGACCCGAACGGAACCTTCTTCAACCGGGTGCAGACCTTCGAAGTGGGTGAGTTCCCGCAAACGGAGACGGTGCATTTCCCCAAGTCCTGCCTGCATTGCGAAGACCCGGCCTGTGTGCCGGTATGCCCGACCGGCGCTTCCTATAAGCGCAAGGAAGACGGCATCGTGCTGGTCGATTACGACAAATGTATCGGCTGCAAATATTGCTCCTGGGCCTGTCCGTACGGCGTGCGCGAATTCGACGAACAACGCAAGGTGATGACCAAATGCACTTTGTGCGTGGATCGTATCTATGACGAAAGTCTGCCTGAAGAGCGGCGCAAACCGTCCTGTGTGCTGGCCTGCCCGCCGGGTGCGCGTTTGTTCGGCGATGTACACGACCCGGATTCGGAAGTCTCGGTCGCCATTCGCGAGCGCGGCGGTTACACGCTGATGCCGGAAGCCAACACCAAACCGGCCAATCATTATCTGCCGCGCCGCAAGACCACTGTGACAGTGCGCAGCGATGAACTCTATCGCTCCGACAATCCGCACAAGATCGACGGTGCACCGTTCGACAAGAATCTGCCGCCGACTACCGAGGAGTTGAACTGATGCGTCCCGCTTTTTCCGTATTATTTTTGACTACGCTGATCGGTGCCGGGCAAGGGTTGTTCATCACCCTGTTCTTTGTCGAGCTACTGGCAGGCTCCAGTCTGAGTGCCGGTTTTTTCGTCGGCGGTAGTTTCTTGGCGCTGGTGTTGCTGGGGCTGGGCGGTATCTCCTCGGTGTTTCACTTGGGACATCCCGAACGTGCCTGGCGTGCCATGACCATGTGGCGCACATCCTGGTTGGCACGGGAAGGCATCGCCTTGCCTGCTTTCATCGCGGCAGTATTTGCTTATGGTGTGGCACACTGGCTGAACCTTGGCTACACGCTGGTTATCGGTGTCGTCGGCGTCGTGCTCGCCATCGTGTTGTTCGTGTGCACCGGCATGATTTACGGCGCGATCAAAGTGCTGAAGGAATGGGCGCATCCGCTGACCATCGTGAATTTCATCGTGCTGGGCTGCGCATCGGGGACGACACTGGCTGCCGCCTATGCCAGTTTCGCCGCACCGGAACTGACTATCACATTGGCGCAAGCCGCTTTTGCACTCACCGTGCTGGGCGTGGTGACGCGGGTGTCCTCGTTGTGGCGCAACGCGACACTGCGTCCGACCAGCACATTACAAACCGCTATCGGTATACGCCATCCGCGCATCGTGCAAAAGTCGCAAGGCTCCATGGGCGGCTCGTACAACACGCGGGAATTCTTCCACGGTAAAAGTGCCTCCTTTGTGCGCGGCATATTGGTGATGCTGGTATTGGGCGTTTTCGTCTTGCCGTTGGCGCTGGTAATGGTGTTGCCATTGTTGGCGTTTATTGTGCAATATCTCGGCCTGTTGGCAGAACGCTGGTACTTCTTCGCCGAGGCGCAGCATCCACAGAATCTTTATTATCAAGGCAAGTCCTGATGTTGAACAACCTTGCCTCTCGCTTTACCGACGTGGGCAGCTTGCTCAAAGCCAACGCATTGTTGCTGCTGCTCTCGCTGTCGCTGTTTACTGCCGGAGCCTACGCGGCGGAGAGCATGCCAGCAGCCAGCACCATGCCGTGGTGGGGCTGGGCATTGGCATTGTTCATCACCTGTTTTTTTCTGGGCATTGTTGCGGTGCCTTCCGGTGTGGGCGGTGGCGTGTTGTTCGTGCCCATCGTCGGGGGATTCTTTCCGTTCCATCTTGATTTTGTGCGCGGTGCGGGTTTGTTGGTGGCGCTGGCTAGCGCCTTGGCGGCAGGCCCTTCGTTGTTGCGCGGCGGCCTTGCCAATCTGCGTCTGGCATTGCCTCTGGCGGTGCTAGCCTCGGCCAGTGCCATCGCCGGTGCGATGATAGGACTCGCTATCCCCGCACATATCGTGCAGATCGCATTGGGCATCACCATCCTCGGTATCGTTATTCTGATGGCCTTGGCGAAAAAATCTGAGTTCCCGGAAGTCGCTACCGCCGATAAACTTTCTAGTGCCTTGTCCATGAACGGCATCTTCCACGATGCGGCGCGCAACCAGAAGATCAACTGGCAGGTGCATCGCACTCCGCTGGGGCTGACGCTGTTTGTCGGCATCGGTTTCCTCGCCGGACTGTTCGGCATGGGGGCGGGCTGGGCGAACGTGCCGGTACTCAATCTGCTGATGGGGGCTCCGCTCAAGGTTTCCGCCGGGACTTCGAGTTTCATTCTGACACTGGTCGATTCTTCCGCAGCATGGATCTATATCAATAAAGGCGCAGTGCTGGCGATCATCGCCGTGCCGTCGGTGATCGGCATGATGCTGGGTGCCTTCATTGGCGCTAGGCTGTTGCATGTGCTCAAGGCTTCGGTGGTGCGCAAGATGGTGATCACGTTGCTGCTGTTCGCCGGTTTGCGCGCATTGCTGAAAGGATTGGGGATATGGCTATGAGCGGCGATGATTTTATTTCAGACGAGCAGCGGCGTTATGCCACTTGGCTGAGCTGGGGTGCCCGTTCGGGGCTGGCTATACTGGTGGTGACTTTTTTGGCCTATGTGCTGGGCTGGTTGCCCGCGCGTATTCCGTTGGACCAGATGCCCAATGTGTGGAATCTGTCCGCGCATGACTATCTGCTACAGACCGGCGCGCCTACCGGGTGGCAATGGCTGAATCTGGTCGGACAGGGTGATTTTGCCGGACTGCTCGGTATCGCATGGCTGTCGGGATGTTCGGTACTGTGTCTGCTGGTGGTGATGCCGATCTACGCACGACGCAAGGATTGGGTGTTCGTGGTCATCTGTGTCATCGCGTTACTGGTGCAACTGCTGGCAGCCTCCGGTATGCTGACCGTCGGACATTAAGGAGCGCAACATGGATTATCCCTTCAACCGTATCCTGCTTGCTACCGAGCACACCGAATTCGATGCCGGGGCTGAGCGTCTTGCTTTCGCCATGGCGAAGCGGTGCGGCGTGCCTTTGCGGGTGGTTGTTCCTTTGCTCAGCAATCCAGAATACGAAGCTGAGATGCCGGAGCTGGCCTTGCGTGCAGATCAGGAGGCGGGCAAGAAGATCGCCGCCCTGCATCAACAGGCTGCCGCCCTGGGTATCCAGCTCGATGTGCATGTGCGGCGCGGTACCGAGATACACAGCGAGATCGTGGCCGAAGCCACCGAATCCAATGCGGATCTGATCGTCATCCGCCGCCGTGGCAAACCCAGTTTTCTGGCGCGGCTGCTGGTGGGTGAGATGGTCAGCAAGGTGATTCGCGATACCTCGTGCAGTGTCTTGCTGGTGCCGCGTGCGGCAGAATTCTGGCACCGGCATATCCTTGCCGCCGTGGGGGACACCCCTGCGGCACCCAGTATCGCCAAGATCGCCGGGACCATCGCCGCCATATGCGAACTGCCTTTGACCATCCTCAGTGTGGCGATGGAATCCGGCGCGGAGTCGTTATCTAAGACGCAGAGTCTCAATACGCTGAACGTGGCACTCGCTTCCGGCGCATCGAACCGGGTGCACGGCGAGGTGCGAGTGGGCAAGCCCGTCGAACAGACTATCGCGGCAGCAAAAGAAAGCGGGGCAGACCTGGTGGTGATCGGGCGTCAGCGTTATCACGTCATGCCGTTCGGCACACAAGGCATCATGCAAAACATCGCCGGTAACATGGATGTGCCCACGCTGGTAGTTCCCGCATAGCCTGTAACCCGATGGGGTTATAAATCCCCACCCTTTGTGGGGATAGACGCGGATACCCCGGTAGCAGACGATGCCGTGTCATATCCATTATCCAGATGGGAGTGTCTGTGCGGGAAACGGCAATCGATTTTGAGCGACGCAGGGCACTTAAGGCCGGAGCTGGTTTGGGGCTGTTCGGCGTGTTGCTCGCGGCCGGGCTGATCCAGCCGGGAATGGTGAATGCCGCCACGGCAAGAGCCGCATTCGAAGCAAAGACTCTGGATGAGGCACTGAACGCACTGGGTGTGTTTTCTCCCGCAAACTCTCCTTCCATCCAGCTTACCGCTCCGGAAGTCGCCGAGAACGGAGCCGTTGTTCCGGTCACTGTGGAGAGTATGCTGTTCCGCACGGAACAGATATGCGTTCTAGCCGACAAGAATCCCACCACGCTAATCGCCAATCTACGCTTCCCGGAAGGGACGGAAGGTTTCCTCACCACGCGTGTCAAGATGGCGCAGACCTCTTCCGTCATCGTGCTGGTCAAGGCGGACGGCAAATATTACCGTGCCTCCAGAGAAGTCAAAGTCACGGCAGGAGGGTGCTGATGAGTGCTCCGACCAAGATACGTGCCACGACCAAGGACGGTCTCACCGAGGTGCGGGTGTTGATGCAGCACGAAATGGATAACGGACGCCGCAAGGATGAGGCGGGTAATCTCATTCCGGCCTGGTATATCACCGACGTCACCGCGAGACATAACGGCAGGGTCGTGCTGGAAGGCGAATTCGGCACTTCCGTATCCAAGAATCCTTATCTGGTCTTCCGCTTCAGGGGGGGGGCAGTCGGCGACAAAGTGTCCATCTCTTGGCAGGACAACAAAGGCGAGACACGTAGCGATGAGGTGAGCATCATCTGATCGCGCGGTGTGTGTAATGGGCGATTTTTCGATAGTGATTTTCTTTCAAAGGGGGGCAAAATGATCAAACAATATTTATTCGTCATCACTTGTGCGGTCGGTCTCGTATTACCGGCATATACAGCACAAGCCGCAGTTGATAGTCATGCGCGCAATCTGGCGGCATCCTGTGCCGCCTGCCACGGCACCAACGGCCACAGTGCCGGAGGAACGCCGGTTCTGGCGGGGATGGACAAGGCACTGTTCGTGGGATCGATGAAAGACTTCAAGTCCGGAGCACGCCCGGCCACGGTCATGCATCAGCATGCCAAGGGTTATACCGACGAAGAGTTCGACCTGCTGGCCGAGTTCTTTGCGGCGCAAAAGCGTTAAGCATCCGCCTATCCATTCATCAGGGAGTGAACATGTCTATCAATCGTCGTGATTTCTTAAAGTTGACTGCCGCCGGTATCGCAATCGGCGCATTTCCAAGCATCGCCTTCGCCGGAAGCGAGTTGTTGAAAAAGAAAGGGCAGCGTGTCGTCATCGTGGGTGGCGGCTTCGGCGGTGCCACCGCGGCAAAATACATCCGCATGTGGAGCAACAACAAGATCGAGGTGGTACTGGTCGAACGCAACCAACAGTTCGTTTCCTGTCCGATGAGCAATACCGTGCTGGGCGGCAAACGCACCATCAAGGATCTGACACGCGACTATGGTGGCCTGAAGAAGCACGGCATCAAGCTGGTGCACGGCGAAGTGACAGCCATCGACTCGGAGAAGCAGAAGGTGCTGCTGGCCAATGGACATCTGAGTTATGACCGTCTGATCGTTGCGCCCGGAGTCGATTTTATGTTCGACCAGATCGAGGGCTTGGATGCCAATGTGGCCGATGCAAGTATCCCGCATGCCTGGAAGGCGGGGGCACAGACGGTGTTGTTGCGCAAACAACTGGAGTCTATGCCGGATGGCGGCGTGTTTGCCATGAGTATCCCCAAAGCGCCTTACCGCTGCCCCCCCGGCCCGTATGAGCGTGCCTGTCAGGTGGCGAGTTATCTGAAAAAGAGCAAGCCCAAGTCCAAAGTGCTAATCCTTGATGCCAATCCGGACATCACTTCGAAGAAGGGATTGTTCACCGCAGCCTGGAACGAGCTGTATCCGAACATGATCGAATACCGTCCCAATGCGGCTGTGCTGAAAGTCGATGCGGCCAGCAAGACCGTCAAGACTGAGTTCGAGGATGTCAAAGCGGATGTACTGAATGTCATCCCGCCGATGAAAGCGGGCGCAGTAGCCGCGATGGCGGGCGTGGCCAGTGTGGATGGCCGCTGGTGTGCGGTGGATTTCCTGACTTACGAATCCAAGGTGCACAAGAACATCCACGTCATCGGTGATGCGGTTTCTGCCGCGCTGCCAAAATCCGGACACATGGCGACCTCTCAAGCCAAAGTGTGCGCAGCCGCGATCATCGAGCTGATGCAAGGTAAACAACCCGACCAGAATCCAAGCATCGTGAACACCTGTTACAGCATGGTGAGTGATAGCGAGGCCATGCACGTGGCCAATGTGTTCCGCTTCAATGCGGAGAAGCAGGCGATGATCTCGGCGGAGGGCGGCGGTGTTTCCGCCAAACGTTCCGAGCAGGAGGGCGCGCTGGCCAATTACTGGCTGGAGAATATCCTGGACGACGTATTGGGTTGATCGTGGCAGCCCCCGCGCTGCACTGATAGCGGTACCGAAGCGAGCGTGTCTGCGAAGAGTATTCGCCGCCACGCTCGTTTTCATTTCCGGGCCTACAGGCCTTTATAAGCAAGCGCTTAAAGATAACCCCAATGGGCTACGCGCGATACCCGTCAAGGGTATGGACGCAATCTGCCTGCGCGTTCTTAATGACGCGTCTGGATATGTTAGTGGCCAGCCCCAATTTCTAAACGCAATTTATTAACCCGTAGGAGATGAAGAATGAATTTTGATAAAGAGTTTGATGCCAGCGGAATGTCCTGCCCTCTGCCTATCGTAAAGACCAAAAAAGCACTGGCCGATATGGCCAGCGGCCAAGTGCTCAGAGTGATCGCTACCGACTGCGGCGCAGTGAAAGACATGCAGGCGTTTGCCGACCAAACCGGCAATACGCTGATGGCTTCGGAAGAGGCCGGCGGCAAATACATCTTCTTCATGAAGAAGAAATAATCTTTCCAGCAATCACTCCGAAGGGAACAGCATGACTACCAAAAAAATGGCGATCATCGCCACCAAAGGCACGCTGGATATGGCTTACCCGCCGTTCATCCTGGCCTCTACCGCTGCGGCACTGGGTTATGACGTGCAGATATTCTTCACTTTTTACGGCCTGCAACTGCTGCGCAAGGATCTTTCCGATGTGAAGATCAGCCCGCTGGCGAACCCGGCGATGCCGATGCCGGTGCCGATGCCGGTGATGGTGCAGATGCTGCCGGGTATGGAAAGCATGGCGACCATGATGATGAAACAGAAGCTGGCCAAACACGGCGTGGCTTCACTGGAAGAGTTGCGCGACCTTTGTCTGGAAGCCGATGTGAAATTCATCGCCTGCCAGATGACGGTCGATTTGTTCGAATTCGACAAGAGCGAATTCATCGACAACGTCGAATACGGCGGAGCCTCGATGTTCTTCGGTTTTGCCGGAGAGACCGACATCTGCCTGTTCGTTTAAAGGCCGGGTGGATTTGACGACGTAGTAGTTCATTTAACCGTTGCACCAAAACAATTATTCAGGGAGAAACGCATGAAGGTAAAGAAACTTGTCGTAGCGATGTTCGCCGCCGGTATGGTGGCTTCACCATTGGTGCATGCCACCAACGGTGACGAGATGATGGCTGTCGGTTCGCAAAGCACCGCATTGGGAGGCACTGGGGTAGCGCACTTCATGGGTGCCGAAAGCGTATGGGCGAACCCGGCGATGCTGGGCAAGTCCAAGGGTGCCGAAGTTACAGGCGGGGTAGTGATCTTCACTCCTAAAGTCTCGAATACCGGGGTACCTGCGCTTAGTGGTGTCACGTCAGAAAGCAAGGCAGCCACCAGCTATATCCCGGATGTTTCTTATTCCAGCCGGATCAGCGACAGCCTGACCTACGGTATCGCCGTGGCCGGTATCGCCGGTATGGGCGTTGACTATCAGACCTCCCCGGCTACACATATCTACGCCAAGTCGGCGCTGAGCATCTTGCGTGTGTTGCCGACCATCACCTACAACACGAAAGATTACGCAGTGGGATTCTCGCCGGTGTTCCAGTCGGGTTCCTTGCGTCTTTCCTATAACGCTTCCGGCCTGGGTATGGGAAACATCAATCCTACCGGAACCAGTGATTCCAGCAGCGGATTCGGCTATTCCTTGGGCGGTTATTTCAACGCTTCATCGGCGCTGACATTGGCAGCTTCTTATCAGTCCGAGATCGCGGCTAAATATGGCACCCAGATATCCAACGCAGGAGTGGGTTTCGGTTTGACCGGTGCTTCCGCATTCGGGGATGACTTGAATCAACCTGCCGAGATGAAGGCCGGCATCGCTTATGCCATGTCCGACAGCGTCACGCTGACTGTGGATTACAAGCAGATCCAGTGGGGCAGCGCAAAAGGCTATAAAGACTTCAACTGGAAGGATCAGACTATCGTTGCTGTCGGCGGAAAGTATGCGGCCAACGGCTACTGGTTGGGCTTGGGTTACAACAGCGGTAATGACCCGATCGAGAATCTCGCAGCCGGTGTGTACCGTCAGGAGTGTATCAACTTCTTCAACAACATGTTCTTCCCGGCAGTCGTGACGAACTCCTACACCTTCGGTGGCGGTTTTGAGCTGTCGAAATCCCTGGCGCTTGAGGCTTCTGCAGTGATCACGCCGGAAGTGACCAAGGTCACTCCGGTGACGAGCTTCTTCGCTGGAAACAACACCACCAAGCACTCGCAGCAGTCTTACTCGGCATCGCTGCGTTACAAGTTCTGATTCCTTCCTGTTCTGCCGTTCATCTCTTGCGCGGCAGAGCAGGATATGACTTGCTGGCAAGCAGTAAAAAAAGCCCGCGAGTTTTGCGGGCTTTTTTGTAGGTGTATGAGATCACGCAACCCGAATAAGGAGAGACTTGATGAATACGGAAATAGATCTGGCGCGCCGCAAGGCGCTTAAGGCGGGCGGCGGTATCGGGCTGTTCGCGTTGTTCGGTGCGCTCGGCTTATTGCGCCCGGGCATGGCGTTCGCCGACTGGAACAAGACAGCGTTCTCGGCAAAAACCATGGACGAAGCATTGACTGCAATGGGTGTGGCGACACCGGAAAACAATGCAGTCTTCATTCAGTTGACCGTGCCCGAGATCGCCGAGAACGGAGCCATCGTGCCGGTCAAGGTGGCCAGTACCCTGCTCAATGTTGAGCAGATATCCATACTGGTCGACAAAAACCCCAATGTGTTGGCAGCCAACTTCATCTTTCCTGCGGGAACGGAAAGCATGGTGACAACGCGCGTCAAGATGGGACAGACCTGCAACGTCGTTGCTCTGGTGAAGGCGGACGGCAAGTTCTATCGCACTTCCAAAGAAGTCAAAGTGACGGCGGGCGGCTGCGGCGGCTGATCGTTTCCAGATATCCCCCAACATTTAAGGATGAAGAAAAATGGGTAATCCAATGAAGATTCGCGCCGCTGCCAAAGACGGCGTAACCGAAGTCAAGATACTCATGCAACACGAGATGGAAACCGGGCTGCGCAAAGAGGCGGACGGGACACTGGTGCCGGCATGGTTCATCACCGAAGTAAAGGCGCAGCACTTGGGCCGCACCGTGCTGGAAGCGCAGTTCGGGCAATCTATTTCCAAGAACCCGTATCTGTTGTTCCGTTTCAAAGGTGGTGCTGTAGGTGAAAAGATCACCGTCAGCTGGGTGGACAACAAGGGTGATAAACGCGAAGACGAAGCAGTGATCGGAGCATAAGGGCGGAACGATCTAAACAGGCTGTGCAATTCACGGCTTTTTTCTGGGGGTATAGATGAATACCAGTAATGTAAAAAAGATATTTCTGTTGTGTGCACTGGCGGCGAGCAGCGCGGTACTGGCAGTCGAAGGCGATGTTTCCGACTCTGATCGGATCGCGCAATACCGCGAAATGATCAGTGATGGTAATCCGGCGGATTTCGACGAGATGAATGGTGCCGAATTGTGGAAAAAGGTGGCCGGTCCCAAGCAGGCGACGCTGGAAAAATGTGATCTGGGTAAAGGTGCGGGAGTGGTGAAAGGGGCTTATGCCGAACTGCCGCGTTATTTCAAGGACACCCAAAAAGTGCAGGATCTGGAGTCGCGTCTGCTGACCTGCATGACGACATTGCAGGGTATCCCTGAAGAAGAGATCACCGCCAAGCCTTTCAGTTCGGACAAGCGGAAATCGGATATCTCCGCGCTGGCGACTTATGTGGTGGGGCAGTCCAAGGGAATCAAGATGGCAGTTTCACTCAAACATCCCAAGGAAAAAGAAGCTTACGAGATCGGCAAACGCGTCTTTAACTATCGCGCCGGTCCTTACGACTTCGCCTGTTCGACCTGTCATGCAACCAGCAATGTGCGTATCCGTATGCAGGACCTGCCCAACTTCCATGTCAAGAAAGATGCACAGGATGCTTATTCGAGCTGGCCTGCTTACCGGGTCTCGCAGGGGCTGACACGTTCTTTCCAATGGCGCCTGAACGACTGTTTCCGTCAGCAACGCTTCCCTGAACCCAAGTTCGTATCGGAAGTGACCGTGGCGCTGACGATGTATCTCGCGGTCAGTGCAAACGGGGCCGAATATGCCGGTCCGGGTTTAAAACGTTAGGAGATGACCAACATGAATGCAAAGTGGATTATCGAAGCAGCAGTGATCGCATCTCTGGCCGTTATTGCCATGCCCGCCCAGGCGGGCAAAGCGGACGCGGGATTGGATGCCAAAACGACCGAGATCATCAAACGTGATTTTCGCGACAAAGGTATCGCCAAGGCGGATCGTGTTAATCAGGACGAACTACAGGCGATGTGCAGCAAGTATGTCGACAAGGTGCCCGCCAAGATGAAGGCCAAGCTGGAGGCCGCGCAGGAGAAACAGATCAAGTGGCCTGCGGATGGCAAGTTCATGGGGGACTGGAAAGCGGGGGAGAAGTTGGCCCAAAGCGGCAAGGGGATGACTTGGAGCGACAAGGCTGATGAACCAGCAGGCGGTAATTGTTATAACTGCCATCGCCTGTCGGCCAAAGAGATCGCCTACGGCACGATAGGCCCGAGCTTGCTGAATTTTGGCAAGATCCGCGGTAGCGGCGAAGACATCCAGCGTTATGCCTATGGCCGCATCTACAATGCAAAAGCCTACAACGCTTGCGCCAACATGCCCCGCTTCGGTCACATGGGCATTTTGTCGGAAGCGCAGATCAAGGATCTGGTCGCTCTGTTGCTTGATCCGGAATCGCCCGTCAATAAATAAAGCAAAGGCGGTTTTGTCCGCAGATTTCGCAGATTCACGCAGATTGAATTATATGTTCCAACCAGATGAACACCGCTGGCAACAGGATTCTAATCTTGCGTAATCTGTGAAATCTGCGGATAAGTGTTTTTGAATTGATGTATCCCGCTTCGGGCAAAGGAACCATCATGGACATGAATCGTCGCGAATTTCTGCAATTGCTGGCCATTGCATCGGCAGGTGGCTTTCTGCTGAAAAACAGCGAGAGTTACGCGGCAACTGATGCGGCGCGTATGTACCAGTTGCCCGGATACGGCAATGTCAGTCTGCTGCATATCACCGACAGTCACGCACAACTGAACCCGATGTATTTCCGCGAGCCGGAGATCAATCTGGGTGTGGGTACGACGAACGGACAGCCTCCGCATCTGGTCGGCGCTGCACTGCTGAAACGTTTCGGCATCAGGCCGGGCACGCCCGAAGCACATGCCTTCACCTGTCTCAACTTTACCGAAGCGGCACGCAACTACGGCAAGGTCGGCGGTTTTGCGCATCTTGCCACGCTGGTAAAACAGATACGTGCCGCGCGTCCCGGCGCGTTACTGCTGGACGGCGGCGACACATGGCAGGGTAGTGGGCTGGCGCTGTGGAGCAAGGGGCAGGACATGATCGAAGCCTGCCTGGAGCTGGGGGTGGACATCATGACCACGCACTTTGAATGTATGTACGGTGCGCAACGCATCAAGGAAGCCGAAGAAGGGGTGTTGCGCGGCAAGCTGGAAATCGTCGCCCAGAACGTAAAGACCACCGATTTTGGCGACCCGGTGTTCAAGCCCTATGTTATCAGAGAGATCAACACCGTTCCGGTGGCGATCATCGGCCAGGCTTTCCCCTACAGCACCATCGCCAATCCGCGCTATTTCGTACCCGATTGGTCGTACGGCATTCAGGAAGAGAATCTACAGCTCACCATCGACGAGGCGCGCAAAAAAGGTGCGCAGGTCGTCGTGTTGCTGTCGCATAACGGTATGGATGTCGATCTCAAACTGGCCTCGCGCGTGAGCGGTCTTGATGCCATCCTCGGCGGACATACCCACGACGGCATCCCCACACCTGTCCCAGTGAAGAATCGCGGCGGCATCACGCTGGTGACCAACGCCGGTTCCAACGGCAAGTTCCTCGGTGTGCTGGATTTCGACGTGAAGGCGGGCAAGGTAGCCGGATTCCGCTACAAGCTGCTGCCGGTGTTCGCCAATCTGCTGCAGGCGGATGCCAGCATGACGGCATTGATCCAGCGGTTACGCGCGCCGCATGAAGGTAAACTCACCGAGAAGTTGGCTAGCACTGACGGCTTGCTTTATCGTCGCGGCAACTTCAATGGCAGTTTCGACCAGCTCATTCTGGACGCATTGATGAAAGAGAAAGACGCGCCGATAGCATTTTCGCCCGGTTTTCGCTGGGGGACTTCGCTGTTGCCTGGCTCCGCCATCACCATGGAAGATGTGCTCAACCAGACTGCCATCACCTATCCTTACACCACACTCACCGAGATGACCGGCGCGCAGATCAAAACGGTGCTCGAAGATGTCGGCGACAACCTGTTCAATCCCGACCCCTATTACCAGCAGGGCGGCGACATGGTGCGTGTGGGCGGGCTGGAGTACACCTGCGAACCGGGGGCCGTGATGGGTAAGCGTATTCAGGATATGCGTTTGCACGGCAAGCCGCTGGAGGCGAGCAAAACATACAAAGTGGCGGGCTGGGCTCCGGTTTCGGAAGCCGCGCGGGACAAAGGCGGAGAGCCGATCTGGGACCTAGTCGCTAGGCATCTGCGCAACGAAAAGATCGTCAAAGTTTCTGCTCCGAATGTGCCCAAGCTCAAAGGTGTGGCGGGTAATCCGGGCATGGTTTAAGCCCCCTCTCCCGCAGGCGGGAGGGGGTGAGGGGCGTTAGCTTGCCTTGAAGTGAATCAGTTTAATTAATAGAGCAAGGAGCAAACATGAAAACAATCCAAATCATTTTCACGCTACTACTGGCATCCCTCATGCAACCGTCCGTCGCTGCCGACCCCAAATCGGGAATCAGCTACACCAACGTCAAGCTCCAGATCGCACGCATCCAGGTGCAGGGCGGCGTCAGTTTCGACGATGCGGTGGAATCACTCAAGCTGCGCGCCAACCAGCACAACCTCAAGTTCGTCGGTGCAAATCCGCTGTACAAAGAGATCGAAGCACTCACCGGAAAACCGGCAAAACGTATGGAGATATTCAACTTCTGCGACGGCCTGACCGCCAATAAGATGCTCACCGCCGACCCGATGATGATCGCCTTCATGCCGTGCCGCATCGCGCTGGTGGAGGACGCACAGAATAAACGCTGGGTCGTCTCGATGATGATGGACATGAAGCTGATCAAGGCCCTGCCCGCCGATGCGCGCAGCAGCGCCGAGCGCGTGATGGCTGCGATGAAAGACATGATGGTGGCGGCAAGCCGGGGCGATCTTTGAGGCGTGTTTTAAGGGCGTAGTGATTGCAACAGACCAAGAGTCTATTAGACGAAACGGTCTCTAAGGCGGATATTCGCACCCCGGTCCGCAGGCTATTCCCATTCCAATTTCGGATAAAGGTTGGCGATGTTGCGCCGGTTGACGACATCGAACAATACCCATTTCCCCTGTTCTGATCTGGCTGCAGTTTCGATGGCCTCTTCCATGCTCAGGCCTTGTTTGATGGCGGCGCGCACATCGGCCAGCAGGATGGATAGATAACGTTTTTCATCGTCCAGTGCGGAACGCAGGTTTACGGTGACTGAACCGTGGCCGGGAACGGTGCGTGCGGCTTGGATCGCGCCCAATTGTTCGATGGCCAGTAGCCAGCCGGGTATGTCGCCATCGAGGGACGGTGCGCGTTCCACGAATAACAGATCTCCTGTCCACAATGTTTTGCTCGCGCTATCGAATACAGAGATGTCGGTGGGACTGTGTGCCAGTGGATATGCCGTCAATTTAAGAATGCGTCCGCCCAGGTCGATCTCGCGTGTGGTCGTGACGAGCAGGGTAGGGGGGATCACTTCACTACCAGCTGCATCTTTTCCGACCCATTGCGGCAGATTGCGCAGATAGACTTCTTTGCGTTGCGCCATCACGTTGGCGAGGTTGTCGTGTCCGACAAAGACGGGATGATCCTGTTTGAAGGCGGCGTTACCCAGTATGTGGTCGGGATGAACGTGGGTGTTGATCACGTAGAGGATGGGGAGTCGGGTGACTTTGCGGATCGCTTCACGCAAACGGGTGCCGATCTTGTTCGAACCGCCGGTGTCGATCACCGCCACGCCTTTGCTGCCGATGATGAAGCCTACATTGCAGATGTCGCCGCCGTAGCCCTCATTGAGGTCCTTGTGCTCGCCATGATGTACATAGATCCCCGGAGTGATCTGTTTGACGGACAGGGGGGCTGCCTCGGCCAGGATGGGGTAGAGCAGGGACAGCAGGATAAGCAGTCCGGGCATGCCGGTTTTCAGGGTGGGGGAGCGGAGCTTCATACCACGAATTTACGGGTTACTTCATTGAGGCCTAGTGCAGCTTGGACCATACGCACGGCCTCTTTGCCACAGGTCGCGGTGAGATCGGCGGCCGTGTCGGTGCGGGTTTGGTTTTCCGCGATACGCGCGAGAACGATGCCCACCAGCATCTGCTGGTCGTCGGCGGCTTCGCGTACCGCATCGACCGAGGTCTTCATACCGGCGGTGGCCTGTTCGATCTGCACGAAGATGTCGGAGGAGGCTTTGGAGGCGTGTAATCCGTCGCGCACGGCGCTGGCATTCTCCTGCGAGATGGCGACCGTCGATGCGACATCAACGCTGACGCGTTGTAATACGGCATCGATACGCATGGTCGCCTGCGCAGCCTGTTCGGACAGCTTTCTCACTTCGTCGGCAACGACCGCAAAGCCGCGCCCCTGTTCGCCCGCCCGTGCGGCTTCGATGGCGGCATTCAGCGCCAGCAGGTTGGTCTGTTCGGCGATGGCGCGTATCGCGGATACGGCGGTCTCCACTTCCTTGGCGCTGATTTCCAGACTGTTCGCGTTGGCCGAGATCCGGCGACTGGCTTCGTCCAGTACCGAGATGGCTTTTTCGGTCGCGTTCACTTGTGTGACGCCGTTGCGCACCAGTTCATCTGCGGAAGAAGCGCTGTCGCGTGCCGCGTCGGAAAGCTCTAGGATGGAATTCGCGGCATCGGCCATGCCGTTGATGACCTGGATGACTTCGTGCGCGTTCTGGCGGTATTCATCCATGTTGCTGCCGAGAGCCTGCATGGAGGCCCCGATCTCGCGAGCGGTCCCGTCCACCGCATCGGCGGACAGGGTCATCTCGCGTAAAGTCTCGCGCAACCCCCCGGCCATGCTGTCAAAGCCCTCGGTGATCTCGCCTATGGTGTCGGCACTGCGTATTCCGCACCCTTCGCGCAGGTCGCCCTTGCGGATACGCTCGGCGGCCACGGCGACTTTGCGCAGCTTGCGTATCAGCAGCCACTCAAGCAGCTTGTGGTTGGCGACGCCGATGGTGATGCCGGCAACGATGCAGCCCAGGCAGAACCACAACAACATCCCTTCTTTCCAGTTGACGAAGAAGTTCGCATAGAACGGGAAGACCAGCCCCATGAGCAAACCGAAGCCTAGGAAAGAGAGCTGGAGTTGTTTGAGTATCGAAGGTGCGGATTTGTTCATGGCCATCCTTTTTTAGTACGGCGTTTTTCTATCTGTCTAAGCAATCGTGGATGCAAGTACGATCATCGGTTTCACACGGCCGGAATTGGGCCGGATTTCAAATGTTCGCCAGCCGATCCAGATAACGCGCGCGATAAAGCAGGCGCGGTAGCGACGGATCATCGGTGAAGGCGCTGCGGTCATGTAATACGTTGTTGCACAACAAGCCCATGCCGTTCTCCATGTGCAGACTGTGGATGTGCGGCGAGTCGGCGGCAAGTATTTGTTCCAGCATGGCAACAGCTGCCAACGTCTCGGCATCCTGTTTCCACTCGATACTGCGGGTGCGTGCGGTGTAACGCATGTGCAGGTTGCCTCCCGCGTCCACCGAAAAGACCGGGCCGCTCTGCGCGGGACGCACACCGTCGGTTTCGTCCACCCGCTCGGGGATGGTCATCGCATCGGGGGCGGACAAAGCGCGGATGAAGTTGGCATCGGCATCGCGCAACATGAGGTAGGCGATCTCGTGATCCAGTACGCGATTCTCACCGCCGCTTCCGGCACGTTGTGCGCAATGCAGCACCATGCCGCGTATCTGGCGTTCGGGCGGGTTGTAATAACCGTCGGTATGCCATTTGATGGCGCGGTCGGTATAGGGGATGTAGCTCTGCCGTTTGCCGTCGTCGTTGCACACGGTGATGCGCGAGATACCCTGTTCGCCCGCCAGCCAGTTGGCATCCAATTTCTCCAGACCGCAGCGAGCGGCAAACTGTTGCAGCATCGCCTCATTCATTGCGCCGCGTGTGGCGTAGATGACCATGTTGCTGCGTCGGCAGCAGGATAACAATTCGGCCCGTTCGGCAGGCGTGAACGCCAGCGGGTCTTTGATCTCGACGATCAGATCAGCGGTACGGGTGATGGCATGCGCCAATTTATGTTCGCGCCAGCGCTGATAGGCCTCGGTGTCGGCAAGATCGAAGGGATTGGACATGGATCAGTCGCCAGTGGCAGAGGTGCGGCGGCGCGGTGCTCGCGGCTCGCTTTCCAGCAGGCCGCGGAAAGTCTTTTCCAGCATATCGACCGCTTCCGGCGCTTCTATACTCATCAGATGGTCGATGATCCAGCCGCTGTCTTTTTCGTCCATGACTTCGTCCATGCAATAGGCGAGGTAACGGGTGAAGGAGAAATCGGGGCCGTTCTCGTCATAGCCGAATTCCGCATATTCCCCCGCGCGCTGGTTGAGCCGGTCGATGAAGCGGCGTTTGCAGTCCGCCAGTTCGCCTCCCAGCAGGCGGCTCTCGTTTTCGGCATGGGTCTCCGCGATGCGCTGTGCCAGTGTGGAGGTGAATGCGACCCGCGCCTCGCCCGACAGGCGGCGATAAGCGATGCGGTCGGAGACCAGGATCAGGAACAACAGGAACTCGCTCAAAAAGGCGAAATATTGCGCGCCGACAGCGACCTCGAACTTGGCTTTGCGCGTGTTTTTCAAGGCGTTGTCGCCGATCTTATAGGCGACGAACGACACCGCGCCGGCGAGTTCCTCCGGGGTGTGTTCACGGCCAGGCTTGAACCAGTTGCTCTTGATGCGCATCGCTTAATATCCGCCCTTACCGTAAGGCTGAGGCAACCCGCCGATCTTGGCCGCTTGTTTGGCCGGGCCGAGCGGGAACAGGTCGTACAGCGCTTTGCTGTCAGCTTCCGGCCAGAATTCGTTGACACCTTTCAACATGTTGCGGAAGTTGGGCGTGTGGCCGTTCTCTTTGTATTCTTCGCGCATGTAGTTGATGACCTCCCAATGTTTTGGGGTCAGTTCTATGGCTTCCGCAGCGGCGATCACACCCACCACTTCTTCGCTGTAGTCCGGCTCCAGCAAAAAGCCCTCTGCGTCCGTCTCGAGTTCGTTTCCCGCCACTGTGTATCCCATCATTCCTCCTTATCAGAAAAATCCCGCGCCGCCATCAGTCCAGATCGGTTATGGCTTTGTGGGGTACGAAAATGCCGCAACCGAGGTTTCGGTCGGCGCCTAATCCGTTGTATTGCAATCGTAAAGATGCTTCCGGCTTGAGGTCGTGTATCACCAGACTGTAGCCGCCGATCATGCGACCCGGCGTTTGCAGGGTGTTGCGCATGCCGCAGATGAGTTTGGCGACGATCTCCATCTTTGTCAGGGCTTCTGTCACTTCCCGGATGAATATCACTTCATCCTCTGCCGAACTCACCAGATGGGCGTGCAAGGTCGGATATGCCTGTATCGAGCGTAATTTGCCGTTGCCCAACTGGAGTGTGTTTGCACCGATGCCGAGTTGTTTGCCCGACAGGGCGTCGATATGGTCGGCGAGAGGGGCAGGCAGACGCAATACCAGCTTGGCGCGTTTGGGCAGCAACATGCCCGCTTCGCTGAACGCCGTGCGCAGCGGCAATACCCCGACCGAGGTGTCTGTCCCAAACGCCGGGACGTGGTGCAGCAGTGCATCCCACAGTGCGGATGGATAGTCGGCGGGGAGGGGGCCTCCGCTGACATCGAATACCGCATCCGTCACCACGGGGCGGGTATCAGTCATGTGAACCGGCTTCCTGGGTGTCTGCCCAGTCCCGCATGGCTTCAGCCCATTGCCGTGCCGTACCGGGGTCGATGTCGAAGATGGTAAAGCGTTTGCCTTCGCGGATGCGGATGCGCAACAGACTCATACCACCCTCGATATGATCGATCTGCTGCAATTCGATCTCTTGCGAACCCAATGGAACCTTGAACTTCGCCAAGCCGTTGATCTGCGCCATAACCACTCTCTCTAAGCCTCATATACGGGGAGCGAGTCTATCCCCAATCGCTATGGCTTTGAAATACTACTGGGGGAAGTTTTGATACCACCCGTAAGGGTTATAAAAAATACCCGCTACGGGTGATAGTTTGCTGGTCGGATGCACCGTAGTATGCCCATCCATCAAGAAGCTGGGGTGCCGGATCATCGTTGTGGCGGAACTCAGTCGGATCAATCGTTTGAATCACTAGCTCAGCCCTTTACCGGGTCGTTAACCAGTTGTTGACAGGCATCCGAAGCAGGTCGACTGAAAGGAAGAATTATGGCGAAGAAGATGCATGATACCCCGAACCTGGACCAGCTCGAGTCCGGCCCGTGGCCCAGTTTCGTGACCGGCTTGAAAGAGCTGGCCAAAGAGAAAGACTATGTGGTCGATCTGCTGGGGCAGCTGGAAGAGTCCTATAAGACCCGTAAAGGTTACTGGAAGGGCGGTACGGTCGGTGTGTTCGGCTACGGCGGTGGTGTGATTCCGCGCTTCACCGAGCTGAAGAATGCAGACGGCACGCCGAAATTCAAGGATGCCGCCGAGTTTCACACGCTGCGTGTGATGCCGCCTCCCGGCATGCACTACGACACCGATACTCTGCGCCAATTCTGTGACATCTGGGAAAAACATGGCTCCGGCCTGATCGCGTTCCACGGCCAGTCCGGCGACATCATGTTCCAGGGCGCAACCACTGATAACGTGCAAAAAGCGTTCGACGAGTTCAATGAGATGGGCTTCGACCTCGGCGGCGCGGGTCCCGCAGTGCGTACTTCCATGTCCTGCGTGGGTGCTGCGCGTTGCGAGCAGTCTTGCTACGACGAAGCGAAGGCGCACCGCGCGGTGCTGAATACTTTCCTCGACGACATTCACCGTCCATCGCTGCCGTACAAGGTCAAGTTCAAGTTCTCCGGCTGTCCTAACGATTGCATGAACTCGATCCAGCGCTCCGACATCGCCGTGATCGGCACTTGGCGCGACAACATTCGCACCGATGAGGCGCTGGCGAAGAAGTGGTTCGTCAAGCACGGTATGGACGAGCTGGTGAACGACGTGGTTTCGCGTTGCCCGACCAAGACTTTCCAGGTCAAAGAAATCGGCAAGATCAAGAAGGGTGAGCACATTTCCAGCGTGGCCGTAAGCGCCACTCATGCTGTCGAGATCAATAATCAGGACTGCGTACGCTGTATGCACTGCGTCAACGTGATGACCGGTGCGCTGGCTCCGGGCAAGGACAAGGGCGCAACCGTGCTGGTCGGCGGCAAGAGCCATCTGAAGATCGGCGGCCTGATGGGCACCGTGGTGATCCCGTTCATGAAGCTGGACAGCGAGGAAGATGTCGAGAAGCTGGTCGACTTCAGCCAGCGCCACATCGATTTCTTTGCCGAAAACGCGCTGGAGCACGAGCGTTCCGGCGAGATGATCGAGCGTATCGGTCTGTCCAACTACCTCGATGCGATGGAAGTGGACGTTGATCCTGCCATGGTCAATTCGCCGCGTATGAACCCGTACGTGCGTACCGACGGCTGGGAAGATGAAGTCGCCAAGATCAACGCCAAGAAACAAGCAGCCTGAGGAGATAAAAAATGAATCAAGCCGTTCAAGCCGCCGCACCCGTCGCAAAACGCAAGCCGAAAGAGACCGGCGTACCGGATAACAAGAAATATCTGCATCCGACGCTGGCCAAGAACTACGGCAACTGGAAATACCACGACCGTCCGCGTCCGGGTGTGTTGCATCACGTGTCCCACAGCGGCGACGAAGTGTGGTCGGTGCGTGCCGGTACGGCGCGTCAGATGGATGTCTACACCATCCGCAAGCTGTGCGACATCGCCGACAAGTTCGCCGAGAGCCGTGTGCGTTTCACCATCCGTTCCAACATCGAGTTCATCGTGTCGGACGAGAAGAAGGTTGCTCCGCTGATCGCCGAGCTGGAAAAGAACGGCTTCCCCGTGGGCGGCACCGGTAATTCGGTGACCATGATCGCCCATACCCAGGGCTGGTTGCACTGCGATATTCCAGGCACCGATGCATCCGGTGTGGTGAAGTCGCTGATGGACGAGTTGTACGACGAGTTCCGCCGCGAAGAGATGCCGAATCGTGTACACCTCTCCACTTCATGCTGCGAAATCAACTGCGGCGGTCAGGCCGACCTCGCCATCATCGTGCAGCACACCAAGCCGCCCGTCATCAACCACGACTTGGTTGCCAACGTGTGTGAGCGTCCTACTGTGGTGGCGCGTTGCCCGGTTGCGGCGATCCGCCCGGCGATGGTCAACGGCAAGCCTTCGCTGGAGATCGATGAAGCCAAATGTATGTGCTGCGGTGCGTGTTACCCCCCATGCCCGCCGATGCAGATCAACGATCCGGAGAATTCCAAGCTGGCGATCTGGGTGGGCGGCAAGAACTCCAACGCGCGCGGCAAGCCGACCTTCATGAAGATGGTCGCCTCCGGTCTGCCCAACAACGCACCGCGCTGGCCCGAAGTCGCCGAAGTGGTGAAGAACATCCTGCATGTGTACAAGGAAGATGCGCGTCCGTGGGAGCGTATGGCCGACTGGATCGACCGTATCGGCTGGCCGCGTTTCTTCGAGAAGACCGGGCTGCCGTTCACCAAGTATCTGATCGATGATTGGCGCGGTTCGCGTGCCAACCTGAACGCTTCGACCCATATCCGTTTCTAAGAGGAAGTCAGAGATGAAGTTCGGAATCGTAGTCAACGAGGGGCCGTATCAGCATCAGGCCAGCGACTCGGCCTACCTGTTCGCCAAGGCGGCTATCGCCAAGGGGCACGAGGTATGGCGCGTGTTCTTCTACCACGACGGCGTGAACAATGCGTCCAAACTCACCGAGCCGCCGCAGGATGACCGTCACATTGTCAACCGCTGGACCAAATTGGCGGAAGAGCACAAGGTCGACCTGGTGGTGTGTGTCGCCGCAGCCTTGCGTCGCGGTATCAAGGAAGAGAATCTGGCGCAGGGTTTCCGTATCTCCGGTCTCGGCCAGTTGGTTGAAGCCGGTACCAAGTGCGACCGTCTGGTCACCTTCGGCGATTAAGGAGAGACGAGATGAGTGAAGGAACCGTAAAGAAATTCATGTTCGTCAACCGCAAGGCCCCGCACGGTACGATCTACGCGCTGGAGTCGCTGGAAGTGGTGCTGATCACTGCTGCCTTCGATCAGGATGTGTCGCTGGTGTTCGCGGATGACGGTGTGTATCAGTTGAAGAAGGGCCAGCAGACCAAAGGTATCGAGACCAAGAATTTCTCGCCCACCTATCGCGCGCTGGAAGGTTATGACATCGAGAAGCTGTACGTCGAGAAGGAATCGATGGAGGCGCGCGGTCTGAGCGAAGAGGACTTGCTGGTGGATGTCACCGTACTCAGCAGTGCCGAGATGGGCAAGCTGATGGCCGAACAAGACGTGGTTTTAAGTTTCTAAGGGGGAAAACATATGCTCCACATCATCAATAAATCTCCCTTGTCCAGCGGCACACTGGAAAGCTGTCTGCGCATGAACGCCGCAGGCGACATCCTGCTGACCGAAGATGCGGTGTATGCCGCAACCAAAGGCAATGTATTCGAGGGTAAGCTGCGTGAGGCGATGGCCCGCTGCAAGGTCTATGTGTTGCAACCCGACCTGGAGGCGCGCGGCTTGGCTGATCGTCTCATCGAAGGCGTGACCTCTGTGGACCACGGCGGCTTTGTCGATCTGACCATCAGCAATAATGCCTGCCAGTCCTGGCTGTAACCACCACTAATTTTCACAAGGAGAAACATCATGGCAAGCATCGAAGTTGGCGGCAAATCCTACGAAACAGACGAAGAAGGATATCTGGTCAATCTGGCCGAGTGGAATGCGGATGTTGCGAATTACATCGCAAAGACCGAGAGCGTCGAGATGACCGACCAGCACTGGGAAGTCATCAACTTCCTGCGCGAATATTTCGATGAATATCAGATCGCTCCGGCGGTCCGTGTGCTGACCAAAGCTATCGGCAAAAAACTGGGCGCGGAGAAGGGCAACAGCGAATACCTGTATGGCCTGTTCCCCTACGGTCCCGGCAAGCAGGCGTGCAAAATCGCCGGTCTGCCCAAGCCCACCGG
This sequence comes from Gallionellaceae bacterium, assembly GCA_030823955.1. Classification (GTDB taxonomy): domain Bacteria; phylum Pseudomonadota; class Gammaproteobacteria; order Burkholderiales; family Gallionellaceae; genus PALSA-1006. The sequence goes on along the minus strand of JAVBYO010000027.1, from coordinate 33,283 downwards.
TTGCGTATAAAAACAGGATTGAGGTTCTGGGATTGAGGATTGAGCGAATGCTCTGCCTCAATTCTGGTTCCTCGCCCCTAAATCCTCAATCCCAGTTCCTGAATCCAGACAATGAGCATGCTCTTCGCGATCTTGTTTTACCTTGCGACCTTGGTGTTTGTCGTCGGGTTATTGCAGCGTATCCGCACTTACGCCGCCACGCCGGCGCCGTTGAAGATACCTACCACGCCCGCGCCGACCACCACGGGTGGTGTGGTGTTGCGCATGACGCGCGAGGTGGTGTTCTTCGAGAGTCTGTTCAAAGCCAATCTGTGGACTTGGAGCATGGGCTGGCTGTTTCACGCCAGTCTGGCATTGGTGACTTTGCGTCACCTGAGATACTTCACCGAGCCCGTATGGGGCTGGGTCGCGTTCATCCAGCCGTTCGGCATCTATGCAGGCATCACCATGCTGCTGGGGCTGTGCGGCCTGTGGGTACGCCGTCTGTTCGTCGAACGCATTCGCTATATCTCGACGCCGTCCGACCACCTGATGCTGTTGCTGCTTATCGCCATCACGGTTTCCGGGTTGCTGATGCAGTTCGTCGCGCATACCGATGTGGTCGCGGTGAAAGGTTATTTCATAGGCCTGATGCATCTGGATATCCGGGTACTTCCGTCCGACCTGTTGTTGATGTTGCACCTGATGCTGGTTACCACACTCCTGGTCGTGTTCCCCTTTAGCAAATTGCTGCATGCACCAGGAGTCTTTTTTTCACCCACCCGGAACCAAACCGACAACCCGCGAGAAAAGCGCCATCTGAGTGCCTGGGCGGCCAAGCTGGAATCGGAGAAATAACATGGCTGACATCACCGCACCGGCCTACCGCATCATTCCTATCGTTCCCGCGCTGAAGCCGGATGCGATGGCGGGCAAGGGCCCCTTTGTTGCCAGCGACAAGATCAATGAGGCCATCGGCTTCCCCGGTCAACTGGTGGAAGATTGGCATGACAAAGCCATCGCCAAGATGGGCGAGCTGTTGTCCAAATACCGTTCACTCAAAGTGTATATGGATGCCTGCGTGCATTGCGGCGCGTGCTCCGACAAATGCCATTACTTCATCGGCACGCAAGATCCGAAGAACATGCCGGTGGCACGCCAGGATCTGATGCGCAGTGTGTACCGCCGCTATTTCACCCTGCCCGGCAAGTTATTCCCCAAACTGGTCGGTGCGCGAGATCTGACACGCGAAGTGCTGGACGAGTGGTACAACTATTTCAACCAGTGTTCCGAATGCCGCCGTTGTTCGGTGTTCTGCCCCTACGGTATCGATACCGCGGAAGTCACCATGGCGGCGCGCGAGATCCTCGACTCCATCGGCTACGGGCAGAAATATTCCAACGAGATCATCGGCAAGGTACACAAGATCGGCAATAACCTCGGCCTGCCCGGCCCGGCGCTGATCGATACGCTGGAAGGCCTGGAAGAAGACGTAAAGGAGGCCACCGGTATCGATGTGCGTTTCCCCATCGATGTGAAAGGCGCGGAAGTGTTGCTGATCACACCGTCCGCCGATTTCTTTGCCGAGCCGCATATCGACAGCCTGATCGGTTACGCCAAGGTGTTCCACGCCACCGGCACCAGCTGGACGCTGTCGTCGATGGCCTCTGAAGCGGGTAACTTCGGCATGTTCATCGGCAACTACGACCAGTTGCGCAAGATCGCTTTGCGCATCCGCGAGGCTGCGCTGGAACTCGGTGTGAAACGTATCGTGGTGGGCGAATGCGGCCATGCCTGGCGCGTGGCTTACAGTTTCTGGAATACCCTGAGCGGAGTGGGTGACGGCGCGGGCGAGGTGGATCGTTTCGCACAGATGCTGCAAAAACAGCTCGACCATCGCTACAAACAACCGACACATATCTGCGAGTTCACCTGGGATGCGATAGAGCGCAACGCGCTGACTTTCGACAAGGCCAAGAACGATAAACACATCATCACCTTCCACGATTCCTGCAACGTGGCGCGCGGTTCGCGCATGGGTGATCTGCCCGGCGGCCAGTTCGAGATCCCGCGCAACATCATCAAGGCGGTCGCGAGCAACTTCGTCGAGATGTCTCCCGAGACCACACGCGAGCAGACTTTCTGCTGCGGCGGCGGCGGCGGTCTGCTGACCGACGATCTGCTGGATCTGCGTGTCAAAGGCGCATTGCCGCGCATGGAAGTATTGCAACAGGTGGTGGATGAACACGGCGTCAATTTCATGGCGACCATCTGCGCGATCTGCAAGGCGCAATTCACCAAGGTCATGCCCATCTACGGATTCGACAGAAGGATGGTGGGCGGAGTGCATCAACTGGTCAGCAACGCGATCATTTTGGGCGAAGAGAAATAACTCACTGGAGACAAGCGATGTCAGCAACAACTGAAACCACGCAAAAGATCACGTTCCGCCGTTACAAGGATGGCGACAGTAAAGGTGGCCGCCTGAACGAGAAGATCTTTCAAGCAAGTCATTCCTACAAGTGTCCGACCTATATCCAGTCCACACCACCGTGTCAGGGCAGCTGCCCTGCGGGTGAAGACATTCGTGGCTACCTGGCCATCGTGCGTGGCACCGAGAAAGTGCCAAACGGAGCCGACGGCAAGCCCGTCATGCCGTGGCAGGAATATGCCTGGCGTCGCTTGATCGAGGCTAACCCGTTCCCGTCGGTGATGGGGCGCGTGTGTCCGGCACCGTGCGAGAGCGGCTGCAACCGCAATGAGGTGGAGGACCACGTGGGTATCAACTCGGTGGAGCATTTCCTCGGTGAATACGCCATCGCCAACAAACTCAAGTTCAACAAGCCGAACGTCGCGTCATCCGGCAAAAAAGTGGCAGTGTTGGGCGGCGGCCCGGCCGGCCTGTCGGTCGCTTATCAACTCACCCTGAAGGGGCACGACGTCACTATCTTCGACGAGCACGAATTCCTTGGCGGCATGATGCGTTACGGTATTCCCGGTTTCCGTACCCCGCGCGACGTGCTGGATGCTGAGATCCAGCGCATCCTCGACCTGGGTGTGAAGACGCGCATGAAGACCCGCGTCGGTAGCGACATCAGTATGGAGCAGGTTCGCAAAGAGTTCGACGCGGTGTTCCTCGGTATGGGGGCACAGGCGGGACGCGCGTTGCCTATCGCCGATAGCGAGGCGCCGAATGTGGTGACCGCGACGGCATTCCTGAAAGCTTTCAACGACGGTCGTCTGCAATACGTCGGCAAACGCGTGGTGGTGGTTGGCGGTGGCGATACCTCCATCGACGTGGCGACCGTGGCGCGCCGTCTCGGCCATATCACCCATGCCAATCCGACCGATACCGAACATGCCATCGCCGGTCGTATGGCCCAGGATGTCGCCGATATCTCGGCCAAACAAGGTGCGGAAGTCACGCTGACCTCGGTGTTCAACATCGACAAGATGCAGGCCAACAAACACGAGATCGAACAGGCGCTCGCGGAGGGTATCCATATCCTCGGTAGCTTGGTGCCGATTGGTATCGTGCGCGATGCGAGCGGGCGGGCCACGGCATTGCGTGTCGTCAAATGCGAAGCCAAATTGACCGGCGGCAAGCTGGAGATCAAGAATATCGAAGGCAGCGAGCATGACATCGAAGCCGATTTGATCGTTTCTGCGATTGGTCAGGCGGTCGATTTCACCGGGTTGGAGCAGTTCAACAACGGCAAGGGCGCGGTCTCCACCGACCGCAACTATGTGGTCAACGGTCAACCCGGCGTATTTGCCGGCGGCGATGTGATCCGTCCGCACCTGCTTACCACCGCGATCGGTCACGGTTCCATCGCGGCCGACGGCATCCATAACTTTCTGCTTGGCAAGGATCTGGACAAGCGCCCCAAGATCGACGCGCACCAGTTCGATCTGATGCGCAAGATGGCGGAGAAGGGCATCGAGATCAAGGAAACACACGAGCCGATGCGCGGCACCTGCGACTCCAATGTCGCGGTGCATAACTTCGACAATCGTTCCGACCGCTACATCATCCCGCATGACAAGTTGTTCCTGGGACATTTCTCCTATGTTCCCCGTAACCAGCGCGAGATCGTCACGCTGGACAAGGAGACCGCGCTGGGCAACTTCGACGAGCGTCTGGTCGCTCTGGTCGAGGAAAAAGCGGTCGCCGAAGCGAAACGGTGCATGAGTTGCGGTATGTGTTTCGAGTGCGATAACTGTGTGATGTATTGCCCGCAGACCGCTGTTTACCGCGTCAAGAAGAGCGAAGCGACACTGGGCCGTTATGTCGCCACCGATTATGACAAGTGTATCGGTTGCCATATCTGTGCCGACGTATGCCCGACGGGCTATATCCAGATGGGTCTGGGCGAGTAAGGAAAACCGATCAATCACGGAGACACAGAGAACACCGAGAAGAAAACAAAATGAATATTGATTGCGTGCTTTTCTCTGTGTCTCTGTGGTGAGTGTTTTTATTATGAAAATGATCCTGTTCATTTTATTGCTGGCCGTATCCCCCGTCTGGGCGGCGGATGCGGTTGCCCCAAAGATCGACATTGGCAGAGGCGGCGAGTGCGTGAAAGACCCGCAATGGATGCGCAAGAACCACATGCATCTGCTCAAACACCAGCGCGACGAGACCCTGCGCAAAGGTGCGCGCGATGACAAGGTCAGCCTGAAGGGCTGTATCGAATGCCACGCCAGCACCTCGGATGACAGCGTGACCGCGCGTGCAGACAGTTTCTGCGTCGCCTGCCATCATTACGAAGCGGTCAAGATCGACTGTTTCGAGTGTCATTCCGGCAAACGCAAGAGTGCCTGGTTGCAACAGAGGAACGCCAAATGAGCGATTTGGATATGAAGCGTCGTAATTTCCTCAAGACTTCTGTCGGCGCGGCGGCTGTGGCCATCGCACCCGGCATGATGCTGTTCCAGGTCGCCAACGGCAGCAGCGAGGGTGTATCGGCCAAGGTGCGCTGGGGCATGCTGATCGACACCAACCAGTGCAAGACCGGTTGCAACGATTGTGTGACCGCCTGCAACAAAGAGAACGGTCTGTCCGGCGAGACCAAGGCGACCGATGCGCAATGGATACGCAAGATCGAGATCAAGGACATCAGCAGCGGGCGCGAAGTGTCGCTGCCGATGATGTGCCAGCACTGCGAACATCCGCCCTGCGTGGATGTATGCCCGACCAATGCTTCGATGAAACGTGCCGACGGTATCGTGCTGGTGGACAAACACCGCTGCATCGGTTGCCGTTATTGCATCATGGCCTGTCCCTACAAAGCGCGCTCCTTCGTACATGAGCCGCTGCATGACCAGAATCCGGACGTGCCGCGCGGCAAAGGCACGGTGGAAAGTTGCACGCTGTGTGTGCACCGCGTCGATCAGGGATTGCAACCCGCCTGTGCCGAAGCCTGCCCGAACAAAGCCATTCTATTTGGCGATCTGAATGACCCGCAAAGCGAGATTGCCAAGAAGGTACGCACAGTCGCCTCCGTGCAGGTGCGCGCTGACCTCCGGCTCAATCCCGGCGTTCGTTACCAAGGACTCTGACCATGCCCGATCTCGCCTCGTTACGTTTCAAGAACCGCATGTATTACGTGTTGCTGGCCGCCGCTGGGCTGGTGGCGCTGGCCGGTCTGTATGCCGTGCACATGATGGAGACACACGGCCATATCATCAGCGGCATGAACAACCAGATCGTGTGGGGTATGCCGCATGTGTTCGCCATTTTCCTGATCGTGGCGGCTTCGGGGGTGTTGAACGTCGCTTCCATCGGTTCGGTGTTCGGCAAAGCCATCTACAAGGCGCGCGCGCCCCTGGCCAGCCTGCTGTCCATCGCCATGCTGGCGGGCGGACTCACCGTGCTGATGCTCGATCTGGGCAGGCCGGATCGCATCATCGTCGCGGCGACCAACTTCAACCCCACTTCGGTGTTCGCCTGGAATGTGGTGTTGTATTCCGGCATGTTCTCCTTGGTGGTCGTTTACCTGTGGACGATGATGGAGCGGCGCATGAATCCGTGGAACAAAGCGGCGGGTCTGGCAGTGTTCGTCTGGCGTTTCGTACTGACCACCGGTACCGGCCTGATCTTCGCGTTCCTCACTGCCCGTCAGGCTTACGGCTCGGCTTTGCTGCCGCCGATGTTCATCGTGTTGTCGTTTGCCTGGGGGTTGGCAGTGTTCCATGTGGTGCAGGCCAACATCTATGCCTGGAACGAAAAAGCACTCGATCCGGATATCCTGCGCCGCAAGAAGAATCTGCTCGGCGTGTTCGTGGTCGGTTCGCTGTACATGGTCGCCACGTACCATTTCACCAATCTGTATTTCGCCCACCAGTCCGGTTTTGAACATTTCATCTTGCGTGATGGCGGTATCTATCCGGCACTGTTCTGGTGGGGATACGTGGTGCTGGGCAACCTGCTTCCGCTGTTGCTGATCTATGTTCCGGGACTGGGCAAGAGCAAATGTGTGATGCTCGCTTCCATGCTGGTGATCGCGGGTGCATTTGCCCTGCTGTACGTGTTCATCATCGGCGGGCAAGCCTATCCGCTCAGCATCTTCCCCGGTTATCAGGCTAGCAGCAGTTTTGCCGACGGACAGATCGGTAGCTATCAGCCTTCGATGTACGAAGTCATGCTGGGCTTGGGCGGATTGGCGATCGCTTTCATCATCACCACGGTCAGCGTGCGTGTGCTGAACTTCATGCCGCAAGACAAACCGTATATCTCCGACTAACTCCGTCAGGAGGCTGCCATGAACCGCATGCTGATCTCGGCAGCACATAAATCCTCCGGCAAGACCATGGTCAGTATCGGTCTGTGCGCCGCGCTGTCCGCGCGCGGCCACGCCGTGCAGCCGTTCAAAAAGGGGCCGGACTACATCGATCCGATGTGGCTCAGTCAGGCTGCCGGACATGCCTGCCGCAACCTCGATCTGTATCTGATGGAAAACGACGATGTGATCGCCACCTTCGCCCAGCACAGCAGCGAGGTGAATCTGGTCGAGGGTAACAAAGGGCTGTACGACGGTCTTGCGCTGGACGGCAGCAACAGCAACGCCGCACTGGCCAAGCTACTCGATCTGCCGGTGATCTTGGTGATCGACGCGCGCGGCATGACGCGCGGTATCGCGCCGCTGATACTTGGTTATCAGGCGTTCGACCGCGACATCAACATCGCCGGAGTCATCCTCAACAATCTTGGCGGGCGTCGCCACGAATCAAAATTGCGTCAGGTCATCGAGCATTACACCGACGTGCCGGTGATCGGTGCCATCCAGCACGACGAGCGTCTCTCCATTATCGAGCGCCATCTCGGTCTGATGCCCAGCAACGAATCACATGTCGCCACCGCCAAGATCAAACAGATCGGCGAGGCTATCGCCGAACAGGTCGATCTCGACAAGTTGCTCGCACTTACGCAAAAAGCACCACTGAGCATTCCGCACAAGGCTCAAGTGAGTCCGCTACCTTGCGGTGAAAAAGTAAAGATCGCCATCGCGCGCGACCGCTCCTTCGGTTTCTATTACGCCGATGACCTCGATGCGCTGGAAGCGGCGGGGGCGGAGCTGGTGCCGTTCGATGCCCTGCGCGATGCCAAGTTGCCGGAAGCCGACGGACTGTATATCGGCGGCGGCTTCCCCGAGACCTGTGCCGCAGAGCTGGAAGCGAACACTGCGCTGCGTGCCGACATCAAACGCGCTATCGAAAACGGTTTGCCAGCCTATGCCGAATGCGGCGGCCTGATGTATCTGTCACGCGGCATCGATTACGAAGGCCGCAGCTTCGCGATGGTGGGTGCGATACCGGGCGATGTGCGGATGTACGGCAAACCCATAGGTCGCGGCTATGTGCATCTCAAGGAAGACGGGGAGCACCCGTGGCCGCGCCCAGATGTTCCGGCCAAGCAGGTCAAGGCACACGAGTTTCACTATTCAAAACTGGAAAACCTTCCGCCGGATAGTCGCTTCGCTTACCATGTCGAGCGCGGTTACGGCATCGACGGGGAGCGCGACGGCCTCATCGTGCATAACCTGCTGGCCTCTTACACCCACCTGCGCACCATCGGCAGTTGTTACTGGGCCACCCGCTTCGTCGCTTTCGTGCGGCGCTGCAAGGAACAACAATCACGATCAACATCAATCAACGAGAAAGCACTATGAACACAAGTCTGTATCAGGCAGCCATCGCTGCATTCGACCAAGCCAATGCCGAAGATCCGAACAAGGAAGTCGCCGACGGCAACACATATCCCAAAGAGCTGCTCTACGCGCTGCGCATGACCGAGATGCAGGAACGCTACGCACCGGACGCGTCCGACGCGGTGAAACTGGCCTGCCGCGCGCAGCACATCCAGCGCTGGAAAAGCCCGCGTAGCGACTACCCGATGGACAAGAAGGGCTACATGCTGTGGCGCACCAATCTGTACAAATTCCACGCCGAGACCGCAGGCAAGCTGATGCAGCAGGTTGGCTACGACGATGCCATGATCGAACGCGTGAAGACCATCGTCGGCAAAAAAGAATTGAAGAGCAATCCCGAGACGCAATTGATGGAAGACGTGGTCGACTTGTGTTTTATCGAGCATTACATGCTGCACTTCGCGCAGCAGAAGCCGGATTACGACGAGGCGAAGTGGATCATCATCATCAAGAAAACCTGGGACAAGATGTCCGAGCGGGCGCACGATTTTGCGCTGGCCGGCAAGATCAAGCTGCCCGAGGCACTGGTGCCGCTGATCCTCAAGTCGATCAAAGGATAAGACCCTGTAGGTCGGGTTAGGCCCTCAGGCCCTAACCCGACACCCACCGATAAACGTCGGATTAACGCTGCACTAACCCGACCTACCGAGAGCATTGAACATGGATTTTCTGCCGATATTCGCCAATGTAAAAAACAAGCTCTGCCTCGTGGTCGGCGGAGGCTCTGTGGGCGCGCGCAAGGCAGGTGTGCTGCTTGATGCCGGGGCGAAGGTGCGTGTGGTTGCGCCGGAGATTGGTGCTGAGTTGGCGCAACAGCCGGGCATCGAAGCTGTCGTTGGGCGTTTCGAAGAGAGGCATCTGAACGGTGTGACGCTCATCATCGCCGCCACCAACGACCGCGCCGTGAACAGACAAGTCTCCGAGTTGGCCCAGGCGCGCAACATCCCGGTCAACGTGGTGGATGATCCCGAGCTGTGTTCGTTCATCATGCCCGCCATCCTCGACCGTTCGCCGCTCATGGTGGCGTTCTCCAGCGGCGGCGCATCGCCGGTGCTCACACGTATGATGCGCGGCAAACTGGAAACGGTGATCCCGCAGAACTACAGCAAGCTGGCCGCTTTCGCCGAACGCTTCCGCGAAGAAGTGAAGCGCCGCGTCACCAATCCCGCGAAGCGGCGTATCTTCTGGGAAAACGTGTTCGAGGGCGTGGTCTCAGAGAAGGTGCTGACCGGCGACGAGGCGAGTGCCGAGGCGATGCTGCAGCAGATGCTGCAAAACGAAGACAACATCCAGCGCGGCGAGGTGTATCTGGTCGGTGCCGGCCCCGGCGATCCAGATCTGCTCACTTTTCGCGCGCTGCGCCTGATGCAGAAAGCCGATGTGGTGGTGTACGACAATCTGGTGTCAAAACCCATCGTGGAGATGACGCGGCGGGATGCCGAGCGTATCTTCGTTGGCAAGAAGCGCGACGACCACACGTTGCCGCAGGAAGAAATCAACCTGTTGCTGGTGCGCCTCGCCAAAGAAGGCAAGCGCGTACTGCGTCTGAAGGGCGGCGACCCGTTCATCTTCGGGCGCGGCGGCGAAGAGATCGAGACTCTGGCGGCGGAAGGCATCGCATTTCAAGTCGTACCCGGCATCACTGCGGCCTCCGGTGTGGCGTCCTACGCGGGTATCCCGCTGACGCACCGCGACCACGCGCAGTCGTGCATGTTCGTCACCGGACACCTCAAGGACGGCACCATGAATCTGGATTGGGACGCACTGGCGCGCCCCAGGCAGACCGTGGTGGTGTACATGGGCTTGCACGGGCTGGATACGCTGTGCGCCGAACTCATCAAGCACGGCCTGCCGGACACTACACCCATCGCCATCGTGCAGCACGGCACCCAACCCACGCAGCGCGTCATCACCGGCACGCTGGCGACATTGCCCGCCATCGCCGAACGCGAGAAACCGCAGGCCCCCACACTCATCATCGTCGGCGGGGTGGTCACCCTTCGGGAGAAACTGGCCTGGTTCCATCCGCAGACCTAATGCAGTCCAATCACGACAGGGAGAAAAGAATGACGCATAAAGCGCTTAAAGGGGTGTTGTTGTCCGCACTGTTGTTGCTGTCAGGTTCGGTTTTGGCGGCCGATGCTGTCCTCAAACCTTTTGTGCTGGCCTCAAAAAGCAGCGGAACCATCGCCGAGCGGGCGGGGCAGGTGAAGGCAGCTTTGACGGGGGCCGGTTTCGTGGTGGTCGGTGAATATGCACCCTACTCCGGCACCGACATCATCATCGTCACCAGCGACGAGCTGAAGAAGAATGCCGCCGCTTCCGAATTCGGGGGCTACGGGGCGGTGCAGCGCGTATCGCTCAGCGAAGTCGGCGGCGAGGTCCAGGTGAGTTATACCAATCCGGTATATATGGCGAATGTATACCGTATGAGCGGTGATCTGGCGAACGTTTCCGCAGCGCTGGCAAAGGCTCTGGGCAGGATGGAAGAGTTCGGTGCATCCGGCATGACGGCCAAGCAGGCGCGCAAATATCACTACACCATTGGTATGGAATATTTCGATGAGCCCAGCGAACTGGCGGAATACGGCAGCCATGAGGAGGCTCTGAAAGCGGTCGATCTGGGGCTGATCGGCAACAAGAACGGCGTATCCAAGGTCTACCGCGTCGATGTACCGGGCAAACAGGAGAGTGTGTTCGGTGTGGCGCTGAAAGGCAGCGGCGACAGCAAATACATGGACGACCAGTTCATTATGAAAGAGGTCGACTTCCGCGAGCTGAAGTCTGCCGCACACCTGCCGTACGAAGTGCTGGTGTCGGGCAACAAGGTGTATGCCCTGTATGCGCGTTTCCGCATCGCGATCAATTTCCCGGATTTGAGTATGATGGGCAAGAACAGTTTCATGAACATTATGAAGACACCGGAAGCAATTCTGGCCGCGCTGGAAAAAACCGTCAAAAAGTGAACGAACGTATGACGAACGAACTGATGGCTGCCGCTTATGCGGGCGAACTTGAGCGGGTGAACAGTCTGATTGCGGCGGGCGCAGACGTGAATGTGCGCGACGAACTCGGCTGGTCGCCGTTGATGAAAGCTTGCTACAACGCCGAGCTCAAACACGGTTTCGCCGATGTGGTGCAAGTGCTCATAGCCGCCGGTGCCGACATCGAGGCACCCATCGGTTACGGCGTGCGCCCGCTCATGCTGGCCTCGGGTTACGGCGAAACTGCCGTAGTCGAAGTGCTGCTGCAAGCCGGTGCCGATGTGCTGGCCAAGAACGAAGGCGGATTCACCGCATTGATGATGGTGAAACAGAAGCACTATGTGGACGTGGTGAACCTGCTGCACGAAGCCGAACAACTCGCCGGACTCGGTGAAGGCAGCTGTGCCAGCAAAAATGCGCCCAACACCAACGTCATCACCTTCATGAAACGCCCCGGCGCTTAACACGGAATCACACATGCCATATTTCATCTACCGCATCACCGAACGCCCGATACGCATGCTGGAAAAGATCGAACAGCACGACAGTTACCGGGAGGCGTCGGCAAGAGCGAAACAGTTGCGTGCCGAAGAAAACGAAGGCGCGCATGGAGTCATCAAAATGATCCATGCCGAGACCGAGTTGCATGCCGAAGATCTGTTGAACGAGGTGCGCGATACGGCACTGGTGTTGGGCGACGATTAGACCATCGCGTGGGTTTCGTGGGAGCGTGCCATGCACGCGACTGCAATCCTAGCCGCCGGTCTGGCTCATGATGCGCACGATCTTGTGCGACTGTTCTTTGAATTCGTGACGTTCCGGTTTCCTGGCGACGGCCTCACGGATCGCAGCTTCCAGTCTGGTATCACTGATGCCGCCACGCAGCAGGGAACGCAGGTCGAGTTTGTCTTCCTGTCCCAGACACAGATACAAGGTGCCGTCGGCGGAAAGGCGCACACGGTTGCAGGTGTCGCAGAAGTGTTGCGAGATGGGGGTGATGAAGCCCAGCGAGAATGTGCCGTCGGTCGAGCGCAGATAACGCGCAGGGCCGCCGCCTGGCACCACGCCGTCGATGAGGCCGAAGCGCTGTTGCAGGCGCTGGCGTACTGCCTGCAGATCGACGTAGTTGGCGCTGCGCCCGCTGTCACCCATCGGCATGGTCTCGATCAGGCGCAGGATGAAGCCGTGTTCCATGCAGAACCCGACCATGTTTTCGATCTCGTGTTCGTTCTCGCCGCCGAGCACCACCATGTTGATCTTGATGGGCGCGAATCCGGCCTGTTTGGCGGCGGTCAGGCCGTCGAGTATCTGAGCCAGACAGTCGCGTCCGGTGATACAGGCCAGGCGTGGTGCATCGAGAGAATCGAGACTCACGTTCAGGCGCGAGACACCCGCAGTACGCAGTTCGGCGGCGTAACGGGAGAGCAGGGTGGCATTGGTGGAAAGCGAAAGGTCGTGTACACCGGGCAGGGCACACAGTCGCTGCGCCAGACCGGCGATGTGTGGTCGGGTGAGCGGTTCGCCGCCGGTGAGGCGGATACGGGCCACGCCCAGACGCGCGAACACGGCGACCACACGCTCGATCTCGTCGAAGGAGAGCCAGTGTTCCGGGGTCTCGAAGTCGTGGAAACCCTGCGGGATGCAGTATGAACAACGCAAGTCGCAACGATCCGTCACCGACAGGCGCAGGTACTCGATGTTGCGTCCGAAGCTATCTTGCAGGGCAGTCATGGTTTGCGATTTTTCGCGCCAAGGAATAGGAGAAATCTGTTAATGTCAGCGGCCTCATTGTACTGCCTTAAGGTGTGATTACAATGCGCCTTATGGGTTATATGCACAAGCTGACCGGATGAGAAGAGGATGGACGAACTGACACATTTTTCCGCAGACGGACGCGCCCGCATGGTGGACGTGTCGGACAAAGCCAACACCCAGCGTGTGGCTATCGCCAGCGGCGTGATCCGCATGATGCCCGCTACACTGGAACGCATCCGCACCGGCAAGATTGCCAAAGGCAACGTGCTGGCCGTGGCCGATGTCGCCGCCGTCATGGCAGCAAAGCGCACTCCCGACATGATCCCCATGTGCCATAGTCTGCCGCTCACTGGCGTGGAAGTTTCTTTCGCCGAAATCAATGATGCTGATGCCAGCGGCTGTGTCGGCCTGCGTGTCACCGCCACCACCAAATGCGTGGGACAGACCGGCGTGGAAATGGAAGCCCTGTGCGCCGCCAGCACCGCACTGCTCACCGTATACGACATGTGCAAGGCGATGGATCGGGGCATGCGCATCGAGCACGTACAACTCGAAGAGAAGCGCGGCGGCAAGAGCGGCGTGTGGCGCAGGGGTGAAGCGTGATACGGATATTGTTCTTCGGTCCCGTGGCCGAGCGCGTGCAGATGCGCGAGACACAAATTGTTTTCACTGCCGGAATGAGATTGCAGGATGTCGTCGCCAGCCTTGGTGCGCAGCACCCGCAGGCATTTGATATCGTGAGCTTCACTGCCGTAAATCAGGCGCAGGTCAAAGACATGCAGTTGCCGCTGAACGACGGCGACGAGATCGCTTTTATGGCGAAGTTCTCGGGTGGCTAAAATGAATTCAAATATTCGCCATCTCTTATCCGTTCGCCCTCAGTGCCGCGTATCGCGCGGTGTATCGAAGGGGGAGCGGATAATCCAACAGGGTATTGGGCATGACTAACCCCGTCCGTATCCAGCAGGAAGATTTTTCGCAAGACGCGGAGATCGCCGCCTTGAAAGCGGTCTCGAAACGCATCGGTGGTATCGCCACCTTCCTGGGTTGTGCACGCGATTTTTCAGAAGGGCGCGATGTCAGCGAGATCGGCTTTGAAGCCTATGGCAGCATGGCGCTGGCCGAGATGAACAAATTGCGCAGCGAGGCCATCGCCAGATTCAGTTTGCTGGAAGCGCGCATCGTGCATCGCGTCACCAACGTCCGCGCCGGTGACAACATCGTATTCATCGCAGCCGCAGCCGAGCACCGTGCAGCCGCGTTCGATGCCTGCCGCTGGATCATAGACGAGCTGAAACAACGTGTGCCGATCTGGAAAAAAGAGACCACGCCGCAGGGCGAGTCGTGGGTCACGCAGCATCCGTAGCAGCATGGGGTCGCAGAAGAACTTGCCCCCAAAAAGCTGCATAAATTTTATAACCCAACCTAAAGGAGAACACCCGTATGAGTAATGAGATTCGAGCCGAATTGATCTGCAAATCCTCCATCGGCAAGGACCTGACGCTGGGCGAAGGCCGTATCCTCGGTGCTGTCATGGGTGTCAAACATCTGAAGAGTGGCGAGATGCTTTCCAAAGAGGGCGAGGCGTCCAGCACGCTGTACATCCTGGTTGAAGGAAGACTTAACCTGTTCGGCGACAAAGAAGGCAAAGGCGAAGTGCGCTACACCATGAACAAGGGAGAGTGTGCAGGAACCCGCGCCTTCATCGACCGCACCACGCGCAAAGCGACGCTGGTGGCGAACGGTGACGCTACCGTCTATACCCTGGAGCCGGACGCTTTCGAGACCCTGATCGACAGCAATCCGCGCATCATCTACAAAGTGATGCGCGAGCTGTTCCGCAACACCCATACCAACCTGATCCGCATGAATCGGGAAGCGGAGCAATTGTCGAATTACATCAACAAGTCGCAGGGGCGGTATTGATAAGACATGCGGACTTGAGCTTGCAGGTTGATCTTGCCGGTTTCCAATGAAACTTCTTTCCGCCGTCAGCGACTCAGGTTTCGCCGTGGCCGGAGTGTTGTTATCCGTTCATCAGACTCCGAAAGCCACGCTGCACTGGGCATAACCATAATGAGAATCTTTCAAACATGGATGTTTGCGCTACTCTGCCTGATAAGCGTGCCCGCATATTCGGGTGGGAGCTATATGGAAAAACAGATAACAAGCGCAGATGGATTGATCCTGTGGTCGGAAGCCTTTGGCAAGCCGACGGATCGCCCTATGTTGCTGATCATGGGAGCGATGAATCAGGGAATATTCTGGCCGGATGAGTTCTGTCAGCAGCTGGCCGATGCAGGCAACTTTGTGATCCGCTATGACCACCGTGACACGGGAAAATCTTCGACAGTCGATTTTCAGAAACACCCGTACGATCTGAATATCCTCACGCAAGATGCTGTCGCGGTACTTCGGGGCTATGAGATCAAGAGCGCAGTGATCATTGGACTTTCAATGGGGGGGTATGTCGCGCAACTGCTGGCGATCGACCATCCGAACCTTGTCGAAAAGCTGGTGTTAATCTCGACAAGCGCAGATCAACGTCCTTACATGGCGGCAACAATGGGGCGTGCCAACCAGGTTTTCAGCTTGCCTCCCCCGGAAGAAAAGTTACTGGCTTACATTCGTTCCTCTGTTGCCCATCCTCCGCAGACAGCAAGCGAGATGGAAGAGAGCTTGATACGTGGCTGGGCGATCACTTACGGTGGCAGTCGTGCGTTCCCGAGAGAGCAAGTCGCCGCTACTCTGCGGCTTGCTGCGCAGCGTAGCGCTGATCCGACAACGGGCTTTCATCATGCATTGGCGGTGGATGCTTCGCCAGATAGGCTACAGTCGATCAAGCAGATTCAGGCTGCCACATTGATCATTCATGGCAAATATGACGTGTGTTTTCCAGTGGAGCACGCGAAGTATCTGGAAAAGAACATACCAAGATCGCAACTCAAGATATTTGAAATGGGGCATTCGTTTATGTGGTCTTGGTCAAATGAAGTCTCTTCTGCCACTATAAATTTCATCAAGCAATGAAACTCATCGCCATCGTCGGCCCCTCCGGCTCCGGCAAGACTACGCTGATCGAAAAGTTGCTGCCCGTACTGAATAGGGCAGGGCTGAAAGTCGCAACCATTAAACACACGCATCATCAAGTGCCGCTGGATACGCCGGGCAAGGATAGCTGGCGCTTCAAGCAGGCGGGGGCGGTGGCGAGTATGTTGGTCACGCCGCAGGCACTGCAACTGGTGGTTGATATGTCCGCGCCGCATGATCCGCTGTTGTTGGCGCAGCGTTATTTCAGCGATGTCGATCTGGTGCTGGCGGAAAGTTTTTCGCAGGCGGATTGTCCCAAGATCGAAGTGTTGCGTGCGGCGTGTTCTATCGTGCCGCGTTGCAATGAGGGACTGGTTGCACTGGTGACGGATGTGGCGACGGTACATCCATATCTGCCGCATTTCGTGCCGGATGATGTGGATAACATCGCGCAATTCATTTTGGCGCAGGTGCGAGGATGATCGCGGATTGTACCGCCATCATTCTCGCGGGTGGCGAGTCGAAACGTATGGGGCAGGACAAAGCCGTTTTGCCGTTCAACGGCGAGACCTTGTTGCAAAGCGTGATCGCCGGTGTGCAGCCTTTGTTTGTGCAGACCTTGGTAAGTGTGCGTGAATTGCGGAGCGATGTGGTATTGCCGCAGATTTGTGATGTCTCGCAGTCTGATGTAGGAGCGAGCTCTGCTCGCGATGATTTTTCTCATTCGCGAGCAGGGCTCGCTCCTACAGGTGATGCGCTGCGAAATGAGTCAACAGGGTTGTATGGCGGGCCGCTGGTCGGTCTCATCAGTGCCTTGGAAGTCGTTACAACGCCGTGGGCTTTTGTGGTGGCTTGTGACATGCCGTTCGTCGCACCGGCACTCATCAAACATCTGGCGAGTCTGCGCGCAGACCACCATGCCGTGGTTCCTGTGGTGGGGGGACATGCACAGCCACTGGCGGCGTTCTATGCGCGGCGGGCGTTGCCGCTGTTGCGGGAAAGCCTGGCGAACGGCAATAGGAGTCTGACCGGTGCGTTGAAAAGTTTGGATGTATGTCATGTGGCCGAGGACGAGCTGTTGAAATTCGATGCGTCATTGCGCAGTTTTTTTGATCTGGATACACCGCAGGATTATGCGGTGGCACGGGAGTATACGAAGTGAACGAGATGACAGTGGCGGCGGCGCAAGGATGTATCGTCGACGCGGTAAGGCAGCTGGGTTCGGAGTCGGTGGCTCTGCAACGCGCATTGGGGCGTGTGCTGGCAGAAGAGGTGCAGGCCAATCGTGATCAGCCGCCTTACGACGTGTCGGCGATGGACGGCTTTGCCCTGCGCAGCGCGGACGTGGCCAACGCTCCCGCTGTGTTGGAAGTGATCGAAGACATCAAAGCCGGGGAGATGCCGCGTAACACTCTCGCTGCCGGGCAATGCGCGCGCATCATGACCGGTGCCCCGGTGCCCGCTGGGGCGGATGCGGTGATACGTGTGGAGGATACACAGGCCCTGGCGGACAGCCGGGTGCAGATCAAGTGCAGCGTGAAGCCGGGTAACGACATTCGTGTGCGCGGCGAAAGTATGTCTGACGGCGCAACGGTGCTCAAGTGTGGCAGCGAGATCACACCGGGGGTGGTTGGGTTGCTGGCGATGGTGAAACGTGCCGCTGTGCAGGTGTATCGCCAGCCCAGCGTGGCGATCCTTTCCACCGGAGATGAGTTGGAAGGTCTGGATGAGCCCTTCGACGCGAACAAGATACCCGATGCCAACAGTTATGCGCTGATGGCGCAGGTGCAGGCGCTGGGGATCGAACCGGTCTTGCTCGGTATCGCGCGTGACCAGCCGGAAGCGTTGCGCGCCGCACTGCAACAGGGATTGCAGCACGATGTGTTATTGGTGTCCGGCGGCACTTCGGTCGGCGTGCACGATTACGTGCGTCCGACGCTGGAGGCATTGGGTGTGCAGATGAAATTCTGGGGCGTGGCGATGAAGCCGGGACATCCGATGACCTTCGGCGTTGCGCCGTTGACATGGGTGTTTGGCCTGCCGGGAAACCCGGTGTCGAGCATGGTGTGTTTCGAGCAATTCGTGTTGCCCGCGTTGCGTTGCATCATGGGACACCGGCGTCTTTATCGCCGCACCGTCACGGCGCGGCTGGCGCATCAGATCAAACACCGGCCCGGGCGCAGTGAATTCATTCGCGTGACATTGGATCGGGATGCGGACGGTTATATCGCTATCTCGACCGGTGCGCAGGGCAGCGGTATGTTGTCTTCGATGGCGCAGGCAGATGGCTTGCTGGTCGTGGCCGCTGGAAGCGAGGGGCTGGCCGCGAACAGCAGCGTGACCGTACAGTTGCTTGAGGGCACGGCGTTTCAGGCGCACCACGGGATGCCCTGAATCACGCAGGGCGTTTAAATTTAATTGGCGCTATGCCACAGCAATCGGGAGCAACGAATGAGCGCAGCAAAGATCGGTTTTCTCACTATCTCCGACCGCGCCAGTAGTGGAGAATATGAGGACAAAGGCGGGCCAGCCATGCAGGCCTGGTTCACACGGGTGTTGCGCAGCCCGTGGCAAGCGGTGGCGCGGGTCATTCCCGACGAACAGTCGCTGATCGAAACGACCCTCATCGAATTGAGCGACATTGCCGGATGTAGCCTTATCGTCACCACCGGCGGCACCGGCCCCGCCCTGCGCGACGTGACACCGGAAGCGACCGAAGCAGTGTGCGAAAAGATGATGCCGGGCTTCGGTGAACTGATGCGCAGTGCCTCGCTGCAAGTCGTACCCACCGCGATCCTGTCGCGCCAGACGGCGGGTGTGCGCGGCCAATGCCTCATCATCAATCTGCCCGGCAAACCTTCGGCCATCGACGATTGCCTGAATGCCGTGTTCCCCGCCGTGCCGTATTGCATCGACCTGATTGGGGGCAGCTATCTGGAGACCGATGCGACACAGTGTGCGGTATTTCGTCCGGCACATGCCAAACCGAGACCATGAGGGAGGTGCCGATGAAAAGTTACGATGATCTGGTCGCCGATGCGGCTACACGGGTGGGAGAGGTTCTGCCGTGGGATCTGAGCAGGATGCTGGCTGCGGGAAAGCAGCCGCTGCTGCTGGATGTGCGCGAACCGGCAGAGTTCAATACCTTGCATATCCCCGGTGCGATCAATGTGCCGCGCGGGATACTGGAACAGTCCTGCGCATGGGATTATGACGAGACGGTACCGGAGCTGGCGAGTGGTCGCGAGCGCGAGATCGTGGTGATCTGCCGTTCGGGTAAACGTTCTCTGCTGGCCGCCGACGTGATGACCGCCATGGGCTTCGTCAACGTTGTTTCACTCAAGACCGGTGTGCGCGGCTGGAACGACTACGAACAACCTTTGCAGGATGGACTAGGGCGCGTGCTGGATGCGGATGCCGTCGATGTCCTGCTTGCGCCGCGTGTGAGTCCCGCGCAGCGTAGACCCTAAACCAACTGATCACGCGGAAGAAAACATGATCGAATATATCTTTTTTTCCCCCGCGCTGCGCGATGCGTTCGTCGAGTATGCCCAAAGCCAGGAAGTGAGCTGCAGCTTGCAGGACGATGCGCTGGGATTCGTCGTGGCAGTCCCGGAAGACATCGGTGATACGGTGGAAGATGCGCTGGAGGAACGGTATGCGGCGTTGGAGCGTGAGCAGGCACGCTTGCTAAGCGAGGAGCGAGGCGGTCTCAAACAGTTGGCCGGTTTTCGTTTTGACCTGCCGGACGGCCAGTCGCGCATGGTGCCGCTGGAAACGGAGACTGCCAATCGTTTGTTGGCGGTGTTCAGTCTGGAAGAAGTGCAACATCTGTTTCAAGCGGTCGCGCGCTGCGCGCTCAACCCGCCCGAGGAGCATCTGTGCAAGGTGCTGGCGCAGGGCGCGGCAGCTAAGACTTGATCTCTGCGGCGGCGTGGTGCCGTTCGATCACGCGGTCGATGAATTCGCGCAGAAATCCCTCGGTCTGCGCGCTGTGGAAGCGGTCGATCTCCGCGCCGTGACTGTAGGCCACCACGGTGGGAAAACCCCGCACCTTGTGCCGTCCGGCGATCTTCATGTTCTCGTCCGCATCCACGATACCCAGCACGAACTTGCCGTCATAGGCAAAGACCATCTTGTGCAGCAGCGGCGCGAGTACCCGGCACGGGGCACACCATTCCGCGCTGATATCCATCAGCACCGGAATCTCATGCGAACGCGCCACCACACGTTCCTCAAAGTTCTCTTCTTCCACATTGTATGAAAAGTCAGTCATGGGCCTCTTTCTAAGCGTTGTTCTTGCGGCAATAACAATAGACGAAACGCTGTACCGAGCCCGAAGGTGTGAGGTGCTCCTCCCGTTCGTGCTGGAGCAGCGTGAACGGTGCTCCGAACTCGGTATGCAGTCCAGTTGCGCTGTAACGCATGACCGGCAGGCCGCTGCATTGGAGCGGGCCGTCTTCGGCGAATGTCGCCACGATCACATGACCGCCCGGTTTGACCGCGCGCAGCACGGTATCGACATAAGCCCGCCGCTGTTCCGGTGCAGTGAGGAAATGGAACACCGCGCGGTCATGCCAGATGTCGTAGGCATGTGCGGGCAGCGTCGCGCGGGTGATATCGGCTTCTATCCAGCGAACCTCGCCGGCACGCGGGCCGAGCCGCTGTTGTGCGGCAGCCAGAGCTTTAGCGGAAAGATCCAGCACACTCAGCGAGTGATAACCGTCCAGCAACAAATCGTCCACCAGCGTGGAAGCGCCACCGCCCACATCGATGATGGAGGCCGAGTTCGGCACCCCTGTTGCCCGGATCAGTCGCAAAGACTGCTCGGCATGTTCCTGAAACCAACTCACACTGTCGCTGGTTTTGGTCTCGTAAACCTGATTCCAATGCTCTTCTGGTTTCATGGCAAGCGTGTCCTTTGGGATTATTCGAGTCTACTGCCCTCTTTTGCGAGGGCATCGGAACGGGGTCATTAGACTTAAGCGTGGACAGCCGGTCAATCACTCCAAAGGGGGATGGGCTTGAATGATTCGGAAGTAGGGCGAGGTGCTGACGAAAAAGACCGTCATCTTGTATGAGTCACCTGCCTTGCCTGGATCAAAGTGAATCAGGATAAATTCGACTGCACCAACACAATTGGGCCTAACAGACCACTAACTCAACTTATTCCAGAATCTTCCGAGCCAAGCCCGGAGCAAGGACAGCATTCTGGGGGGCTGAATTGGTGAAATAGCCTGTGTCTTTGGCGCAGCGGTCTGAAATGGAATCTCCGTCGCGCTATTCGGTTTCTTGTCGCCCGTGGAAATGCCAAGCATCTCCGCGACAGCGGTAATACGCTCGGCGTTACGCTCAGTAAAGGTTTGGCAGTCTTCTTCACTTAATCCCAGTCGCTGGGCGGCCAATACGTGTTCCCATGTTATCGCGTGATTTTCGTCTTGTTGCAGCAGGCTGGCTAAGGTAACGACGTCAGTGTAGTCAGCCGTAGGCATATTATGGGAATCACGCTGCAATTTCTCGTATTCTCCCACTAGTACAACTAGTTCGTTCGGAAAGTGCCATTTCTGTAGCAGCTTGGCACCAACTGCCGAGGTGTACTGTTGCAGCAGCTCCTGTAAAACATCTTCCGTAAAATTCAGATGGAGCTTCTCAATGTGAAGACAAAGAGGCAGTACACCAATGCGATGCACTAGCCCGCCCAGCATGGCTTGATCCGGAGAGAGGTGCGGTTGATGCGAAGCAAGGACATAACTCACGGCTGCAACCGCACGACTACGCTCCCAGATTATTTTCATCTGACGATTGATGAGCGGGGTCATGGCGGAAAACATCTTGTTCATGGTGATCGCCATTACCAGATTGCGCACTTGATGGTAGCCCAAGCGGCTGATGGCTCCGCGCACATTGTCGACCGGGCGTTTATCCGCGAAAGCGGCACCGTTCGCACTCTTAATGAGCTGCGCAGAAATGAACGGGTCACTGTTGAGCGTCAGCACAATCTGATCCGCAGATGCACGGGGATCATCAATCAGCTCTTGGAGCTTAATCGCAACATCGGGCAACGTTGGCAATACGAGAGAGTCATTCTCGATTGCCACAAGAATCTGTTCGAGCAGGAAGTGGGGGCCTTTCGTCATATGCTAGCTCAAGGTTCTCAATAATCGACTAGGACTCATCATTTGCTAATATTTTCCATTTTGAATTTTGAGGGCACCGCGAAGATGAGTATGAATGTGGCTTGGTTAGAAGTGCGGGAGTAAGAAGTCAAAATATTCATTGGGCATATTTAATTGGCTCGAATTATAACGGTGCCTGCGGCAATAATGGCAAAACGGTGCGAGGCAAATTTCGTGGAAACTGAAACGCTGCTGAAGCGCTCTCGGTATATCTCACCCCACAATATTTATGATATTATTAATCGAATAGGAGTGGTGAAAACTCGTTAATCTTCATTAAATTAGAAGAAGGTGCCGAGTTTTAGAGTTAAGAGGTATATGCCAATAGCGTCAAGTGCTCGATTTCAAAAGCGGCACCGGGTTCCGCTTATCCAGTGTTTACAGCGTCTTGTATTCATAGGAGTGTTCGCCTCGCTACTTACAAGTTGTGCCGCCAAGCGGGATCGCTACGATGTTCCTTCCCCCGCGCTACCTAAGCAGTATTCGCAGACTCCCACGTCCGATGACGTGGCAGATTTCAGAAATTCTCCGCCCGCGTCAGTGCAGTCACTGACTCCAGTACTCGCTTCGCCGTTCAGTACTGCATTGGCCGAATGGTGGCGTCTGCTGGGAAGCGAAGAGCTGAACATGCTCATGGATCGCGCTCTGGCAAACAACCCTGATCTCAGAATTGCGACCCTACGCATCGCACAAAGCAAATCCCGGCTTGACCAAGCTGGCGCCGATAAACTTCCCGCATTCTCTTTGCCTCTTTCATTCGGAAATGGAATATCGTCCTACGGCGCGAAAACCATGAATCAGATCAGCCTAAAGGGTGACTGGCGCCCGGATATCTGGGGCGAGACTGCATCCATGTATGAGTCGGCTGAATTACAGTTGTTGCGCGCCACCTATCAGCGCGACGACATGCAACGAAATATCGCCTCCAGCGTCACGATCACCTACATCGAGTATCTGTCGCTCAATGATCGTCTGCGGGTTGCGCGCGAAACCGAAAAATCATTGGCCGAGATGCTCGCATCGGTCAATGCCCGATTAAAGATAGGCGATGCCACCATTACCGAAATGGAGCAACAAAAAGCGGCTATCTATGCGGCACGCTCCTCGATCCCCGTACTCTCCCAGCAACGCGAAATCATACTGAATCGTCTCGCTGCATTGATTGGTTCGATGCCGGTGGCACTCAAACTCTCGTACAGCGGATTGAACTCGGTCAGGTTTCCGATGGTGCTGCCGGGGGTGCCGTCGGCTTTATTGTTGCGCAGACCGGATGTTCGTGCCGTCGAGTCTCGTCTGCTGGCAGCCGATGCCGATATCGATGTTGCGCGAGCGCGCATTCTGCCGCCGCTGGATCTGACCGCACAGGTCGGCTACGGTAGCATGTACATGTCGCAGCTGTTCCTGCCACAAGCCCTTTTCTGGAACACAATCGCCAATCTTTCGGTATCGATATTCGACGGCGGAAAACGTGCACGGGAAATCGAGTTCGCCAAGGCTGTCCATGAAGAGTTGCTGGAGACTTATGTGAGGGTCATCTATGATGCCGTACGCGAAGTCGACGACGCTCTCAGTGCGATCAACTACACCGGGAAACGTCAGGAAGCCCAAAACATGGCCGCCGAGTCATCGTTGCGGGCATGGAATTACAATCAGGAGACCTTCATGTCCGGAGCAGTGGACTATCTGTCCATCCTGGACACCCAGCGTACTTACCAGCGAAATCTGGACGAGCTGTACAACATCCGTCTGGAACGTTTCCGCGGCTTGGTCGACCTGTTCAGTTCTTTGGGAGGGGGAGTGCCTAGCGGTGATGCCATGCCTGGGACCGGAACTCGCCCTCTTCCGCTGGCAGAAGAGATCGATTTTGGCTCAGTCCTGACCGAGAATGACAATCAGCAGGGAAAATCCGGGATTGGCGGAAATGAGAGGCCCTCGGTCGATGCAAGCGGACATTTTATGAAGTCTTCGCACAGCCTGATGTTCGCCGCCCGATTGAGCAATCGGGCGCTGATAGAAAGACTGGATTGGGGGGGCAGCTCATGGGATGCCAGCGACAAATCTTGGCTAGTCGAAATCACCGGTATATTCGACCGGGGAGCCATATTACCCGCCTGGAGAGATATCAACGCGCGCTTCCCCAAGCAGCTCGAAAATAAACTGCTGCTGCCGCACAGACAGGGGCTTGTCACCATTGGAGAAAAAGAGCGTTCTTCCTGGTACCGCTTATACGTCAGCACATTTTCCGAGAAAAAAGCTGCTGAGGAGTTTTGTGCTGCCTTGCATGCAGGGCAGCAGACCTGCGGGGTATTGCCGGCAGAGGCAATCAAAGGAAAAGGTGAGTTCGTGGCAGATCCGAACTCACCTCCCTTGCCTAGAACGGTGGCTGTATCTGCATCACCTCAGTTTACTGCCCCCATCGCGACGACATCCGCAGATACTGCCGCAATTCGCGCTGTGGCACCTGCAAGTACCCCGCCGTCTCTCTCTTTGCGTCTCGATCTGCTGATGTCACTCAAGACACAGGAAAAACAATCGACTCCAGCCAAAAATGTTGCCGGAAAAGAGAAATTCAACGGTTTGGATTGGTCCAGCCAACAATTCTGGCTAGTCGAGATTGCGACGGAATACGAATACCATACCATCGCTGCCGCATGGCGATATATGCTCACCCGCTTCCCTGCGCAAATGAAGGGGCGCACCATTCTTCCGCGTCGCCAAATCAATACCAGCACAGCAGGCAAAGATTCTCCTGAAAGTTACAAGTTATTCATTGCACGTTTCCACCAGCAACATGAGGCAGATGCGTTCTGCTTGATGCTACAGAGCGGAGATCAAGGTTGCAGCGTAGTCTCATCCCAATCATTCAATGCACAAAAACCATCCGGGATGTCTCCGGTGATTGAGGAGAACTCAAGGCGCAGCATGACGGGAGGGAACTCATGAGCAACACCCCACAAGACGCGCCAACTCCTGAGCTGAGCCCGCGCCAGCTTCAGATACTCAAGCTGTTACAAGCCGGCAAAGTGAATAAAGAAGTCGCGCAGGAACTGGGCATTGGCTTGGGTACGGTCAAACAACATATCGTCGCGATCTTCAAGAAACTCAATGTCAGTAACCGGGCCATGGCAGCGACTCACGGCATGGAGCTGTTCCAAGAGCAGGAAAGCCGCAATGCCAGCCTGCCTATGGCCAGCCTGTTGGCCTGTCGCCCATGTGTGGTACTCAGTATCGCCTTGCCGCAAGATGCGCCGCCTCTGGCGGCAAAACTCATGTACGGTAGCTTGGCCGCGATGGCATCGGCAAACGACGCGGTGTTTCTGGCCAGGAACGGTAATGCCGGAGATCTCATATTCGGCATACAACGTGTCACGGAATATGACTTGGCCATTGCGTTACAAACTGCCCGTGTAGTCTATGAAGACCTTTTGGCGATAAACAAAGAGACCGCGGAAATGCTGCATGGCTGCATGACGGCCGGTATCGCTTTTGCAAGCATGAAGCGTTTCGGTGGCTGGACCGGTGAAGCTATCGCCAGCACGGCAATCGCTTCAGCCCGCGAATTACTTAGCGACATCCCCGCAGGCACATTTCTATTCGATGCAAGCGCACTGGATCTGATCGAACTCTTCGGCATCGGTGGAACACAGCAAGTGTCGCCGACCATGTTCTTTCGTGAGCTGAAACATCTACGCTGGACAGGCGCACGCCGAACTTACCATCTGGTTGGTCGCGTCACCGAATTGACCCAGCTCTACGCCGCCTTGACCGAAGCCACTAAGGGCATAGGGAAGTTAATCTTTGTCGAGGGCGAGATGGGCATGGGGAAGTCCAGTCTGTGTGATGCTATCGCCAAGCTGTGCATCCAGCAGAAAGGACGCGTCTCTTTCTATCGCAGCCTGCCGTCAGCATTGGGCAAGAATCTGTATGACACGCTGAATGAGACAGAATGCACCATCGAAGTGGTAATGGAATGGCTCCGAGCCACCCCCATACACCCTCCGGAATTATGCATCGTGGATGACTTCCACCTGCTCAACAAGGAACAACAGGCCGCGCTCTATGCTGCGGGAACGAGTGCCGTGAATAACGGGAAGCTGCTGATCCTCTCCGGGCGCAGATGGGTGCACGACAATGCGCCTACTGCGGATCAGTCGATTCGACTCAGGCGACTCAGTGTCGAAGCCATTCAAGTATTGGTGCGCAATGCATTAGGCAAAGGCGCCATCAAGGGAAGAGCGCAGAAGGTTCTGCGCATCACGAACACGGCAGCAGGTGTACCGTTATTCGCCGTCGAACTGGCTAGACACCACGAAGATGAGCACCTAACTTTGCCGCTGCGCGTGGCAATCAATGCCCGTCTCGATAGCTTGCGCCTGGATTACAACTTATTGCGCGAGGTCGCAAAAAATGCCGCCGGCACAAGTTTGGCCGAGGTCGCAAATACACTGGAAGAAAACATAGACTTGTTACGCCAACAGATGGAGCGGGCTGTTGCCGCCGGGGTGCTGGCATGCGGCCCCGAAGACTGGCTTTCATTCACCCACCCCTTGCTCCGCCAGGCTATCGACAATCTGGTAATGGAACGATAATGATCAGGCTGTTCCATCACCCTCATATGCTTCAACGACCATGAAGATTCCTTTTTCGATCTTCAGATGGAATCCGTTCGCTAAGGTAGTCCCCCGTGGCGGTATGGGAAATGGCGCCTTGCAGCAACTTTTCAACTCTCCAGATCTGCGCAACATGATACCGGCGCTGGGAGTTTCCAGTTTTTTATCCAACCTTTTGGCATTGGCGCTTCCCCTTGCGATCCTGCAGATTCTTGACCGGGTCGTCACCAACAAATCGATGGAAACCTTAGCCTTTCTGGTTGTCGGTGTGGTCATCGCATTAATCCTGGAAGAGGTCTTGCGCGGTATCAACATCCAGATTACCAGTTGGCTGGGCGCTCGTTTCGAGCACAATACCAGCGTGGCGGCACTTGAACATCTGATGCGAGTCCCTCTCGAACGTTATCAGCGAGATGAACCCGGTGTCCATCAGGAAAGAGTCTTGTCCACCACCAAGGTGGCTTCTTTCTATTCAGGACAAGCTCTGCTGGTGCTGTTCGACCTGCCCTTCGTGATCATTTTCGCCATTCTGATCTACATCATCGGAGGATGGTTAGTCATCGTACCCATCCTCCTGCTCTTGGTGTTTTTCTACCTGATCTACCGTTTCGGCAACTGGATGCGCGATCAGGTACAGAAGCGCATTGTGCAAGATGATCGTCGCCTGGGTTTCCTGACAGAGGTATTGTCCGGCATCTATTCGGTCAAGACGCTGACCATGGAGTCGTTGATGTTGCGCCGCTACGAGCGCCTGCAAGAGACCAATTCCCAACTCGGTGATTCCCTGATACGCGGCAACTCAATGGCATCCAATATGGGCATGCTGTTTTCCCAGGTCATGATTGTCTCGGTCGCCTTCACTAGTGCTTGGATCGTGATCAGCGGGAAGATGACGCCGGGTGGTTTGGCTGCTTGCATGATGCTTTCCGTACGCGCGCTGCAACCATTGCGCAGTGGATTGTCTGTGTGGATGCGCTATCAGTCTTTTGTGGCCGCAACGAACCGACTGAATCAGATATTCGAGATGCCTTACGACAACGATGATGGCAAACCAACGTTGCCACCGATTGCGATCTCATTGGAATTACGCAACATCATACTCAAACACAAGAGCGCGGATTCGATCTCCACGATGTCGTTATCCAAGAACGTGCTCTACGGTGGCGTGTCCGGAGGAAAAGGGGAGGGGGGGGCGGACCTTCTTTTTTCCAATCTTGCAATACGGACAGAGCTTTTCTCCGACCTCTCATTAAAAGTGGAAGCCGGTCAATGCATCGCTATATTAGGTGCCAGCGGCAGTGGTAAGACCAGCCTGCTGTCACTGATGAACGGTTTGATTCAACCTTCTTCGGGCGAGGTCCTCGTGGACGGACTCAGCTTGAACGATTTTGCCCAAGGTAGCATACACAAAGAAATCGCCCTGCTACCCCAGACCGGGACGATCATATCGGGCAACCTGCTGGAGAACATGACGATGTTCGATGCCAGCCTCAACGACGAAGCATTGATGCTCTCCAGCAAGCTGGGGCTGGACAAGATCGTCGCCGGGATGAAGCTCGGATATGAGACCAATGTCGGAGAGGGTGTCGCTGACACCCTTCCCTCCGGAGTGCGGCAAGTCATCACCATCATCCGCGCACTGGTGCGCCACCCCAGTGTCATTCTGTTCGATGAGACCAATATCGCACTCGATATGCGCATGGATCAATTGTTGCGCGACTATCTGGAAGAACTGAAAGGAACGCGCACGATCGTACTGGTCACACACCGTCCCTCTTTGGTCAAACTGGCGGATAAAACCTATTCGTTGGTGAATGGACGGCTGTATGAAGGCGTCATCGAAGACTCGGCAAACAAATCGGTTGCCGCACCGGCTACCGCAGATATCGTAAACAAACTAGAACGGCCCCAGACTACCGAGCATCTGTCCGATGTCGTCCGGCGTCAGTTCGACGAAGAGTCTGATCTTTCCATTTGCCTGCTACCCTTGCTCCATGCGCTTGAATGGCAGGGACAGCCCAGAGAATTGGCAGATGCCATGCCACATCTGGTTCGACGACTGGATATCACTGCACTATGCGCGATCATGTCCAGTCTGGAGCTTTTTCCCAAACATCTAGACGGTCAATTGGCGTTGCTCGATTCACGCCTGATGCCATGCCTGTTCGTACCGCACGACAGGCCTGCCATCGTAATTCTGGAACGCTTGCCCAGTGGCAAACTGCGCATATTCGACAGTATCCAGCGCGCCGAAACCGAGTTGATGCCAAGCACGGAAACCGGCGAGATTCTCATCTTTCAGAAACCAGATGCCCCGCTAAAATCTCGCCGCACAGAATCAAGCTGGCTGGCGGGTCTATTGGCACGTTTCCAGAGCCATATCATTATGGCCTTTGCATTGACCATCGCCGGCGCGCTGCTGGCACTGGCCGCCCCGTTGTTTGTTAGAGCAATTCTGGATGTGGTACTCCCGTCCGGCGACATCGTCATGGGCGCTTTTCTGCTGATCGGTGTTGTGGTTGCCATCACGGTCGACAGTTTGTTGCGCAATCTCAAAAGTCAGATCATGGCCTTCATCGGGGGGCGTTTCGAATACATACTCGGAAACACGCTGTTCCAGCGCATCATCAATCTGCCGGCCAGTGCCACGGACGGAGCTAGTGTCAGCAATCAGGTTGGGCGTTTCAAGAACTTGGAGAGTTTACGTGACTTTTTCCTTGGCCCGGCCTCTCTGTTGATATTCGAACTTCCGTCAACGCTGGTGTTGTTGCTGGCAATTGCCGTTATGAATCCGTGGGTACTACTGGTCATGCTGACCTCGGTGATCTTCTACGCCCTGCTCTGGTTCTTCACTCGCAAGGCAAGTGAAGCATCCGTTGCCAAGTCTGGAACGGTATCTACCGCACGCTGGGAGTTTCTGAGCGAGGCGTTGACCGACATGAGTTCGATTCGAGCTGTCGGCGCAAACACATCTTGGATCAGCCGATTCCGTGATCTGAGCGGAAAAGCGGTTATGGCTAACTATAACAACAGTGTGTTACATGCCCGCATCAACAGCGGGGCTCAACTACTGAGCTCCGCAACCGGACTGATGGCATTGGCCGTGTCCGCCTATTTCACCATACAAGGCAATATCAGCGGTGGCACCATGGTGGCGACTATGATGATCCTGTGGCGTGTCACAGGCCCTTTGCAGAACATCTTTTTGGCAGCCGCCTCGGTAGTCCATATCCGCTCCAGCATCCGCCAAGTCGAGAATCTGATGCGTCTGCGCGGAGAAGCGGACATCGGCGTATTTCAAACCATAGGTGCCGCAGCCGGCGGTACTCTGAGTTTCTCGCGAGTCTCTTTCCGCTATATGAACGATGCCGATCCCGCACTGTTGGGAGTCTCCTTCACTGTTGCTTCAGGACAAGTGATCACCATTGCGGGGGGGAACGGCTCGGGAAAATCGACAGTGATCAAGCTAATCGAACGCATCTATATTCCGCAAGCTGGAACCATCCGTATCAACAACGTGGATGTCCGCCAGCTGACCGCGGCCGATCTGCGCGCCAAGATCAGTTATATGCCACAACACTGTGAGTTGTTCTATGGCACCATCGCCCAGAATCTGCGCTTGGCTTATCCAACTGCCTCGGATGTCGAATTGGACTGGGCCGTGGAAATGGCCGGTTTGACAGAAGATATCGCTGCTCTTCCGCAAGGCTTTAACACTCGCGTATCCAACAGTCGCGCGTCCCACCAGGCACATGGCTTTCGCCAGAGGCTCTCGCTGGCGCGTACAATGCTCAAACCCGCCGACATCGTACTGCTTGACGAGCCCGGCAATGGCATGGATGACGCCGGAGAGGCTGCGCTGACGCGTTGCATCGAATGGCTGCGTGGAAAGTCTATCGTCATTCTCGTTTCGCACAGACCGGCACACATGCGCCTGGCCGACAGTGTCATTTTGATGCAACGCGGAAATATGATCGCAATGGGGCCGTTTGATAAAATCAAAGATAAAGTGATGGCGGAGTTAACCTGAGATGTTCTTCAAAAAACGGCAAAAAAAACAAGAAGTCGACCTGGAAAGTGGAGAATCCCCATTTAAACCACCCTTGGGCGCAAGGGAGCGCAGTCTTCTTTCCGAGAGCATACATATCGAAGAGGAGCTCGTTCCGGCCTTCGTGCGCCCCATCCTCTACCTGGTCGGAGCCTTGATTGTGATCTTCCTGGTATGGGCTGCGCTGACCCGTATGAAAGAAGTTGCGCGTGCGCCTGGCGAAGTCATGCCATCAGGTAGTGTCAAACTGGTTCAACATCTGGATGGCGGCATTGTGGCGGAGATTTTGACAGAAGAACGCAAGCTGGTCGAACAAGGTGACATCCTGCTCCGCATGGATGGCACTCAGGCTTCTGCGGACTATAAACAAATGAAGGCCCGTCTCGATTCCTTGCGTCTGCGTGAAGAACGCCTGGAAGCATTCACCGAGGAAAGAAGGCCCGACTTTACTTCGTTGGGCATAGATCAGCCGGGAATAATCACTTCCCAGCAGGATATCTATATTACCCAAGTCGACACATTGAATTCGTCTCTTTCAATACTTGATCGGCAGATTGCCCAACGCAAACAACGTGTCCGTCAGCTCAAGCTCGCTCTTGAGGTCGCCAAAGACCAGCAAGCACTGACCGGCGAACTCGCAGCGATGCGAGAGAGCTTGGCTTCTAGGCAGTTGGTCAACCGCACGGTTTTGCTAGAGACCAGACGTGCCAAAGTAACGGCATCAGGGGAGGTGAGCCGGATCACTGAAGAAATTGGAGTAACCGAGAATGAATTGGCGGAAAGCGTCAATCGCCGTACTGACACCCTCAATCAATCACGCCGTGATGCCTTGGCCGAATTGGGAACGATACGAGCCGAAATCGCCGAAGTAGAAGAAACGCTTCAACGCCTGCTGGCACGCGTAAATCGACTCGAGGTTCGCGCCCCGATTCGCGGCCATGTGTTGGACGTAAAAGTACAAAACGTCGGTCAGGTCGTCCAACCGGGGGCTTTGCTCATGCAGGTTGTCTCGGATAACGCTGTACTTGAGGCGGAAGTCCGCATATCACCCAGAGATATCGGTTTCGTCAGAGTCGGACAGCCCGTGAATCTGCGCGTAACCAGTTATGACTACTCCAGATTCGGCTTCGTCAAAGGACATCTGAAGCGGGTCAGCGCCTCCAGTCTGCTGGATGAAAGCAAAAATGCCTATTATCAGGGGTTAATAGAATTAGAAGCTCATTATGTCGGCGAAGATCCGGGGCGCAATTTGCTGCAACCCGGCATGAACGTCGAGGCCGAGATATTAACCGGCGAAAAAACCCTGCTCGTCTATCTAGTAAAACCCTTGATCGACGTGGTTTCCATGTCATTCCACGAACGTTGATGCAGTTAAACCTATAACTTTTGGCTGTCTGTACCCTTGCCTTACTCGCTTGTAGTATGGAATCACTGAAAAACTAGGTGAACCACCGTACAGTCCATCGTGCGGTAGGCAGAAGGTGAATATCATGGCCACGAACGAGCAAAACCATACTAACAATCCTGAGCAGTCTGCGGGTCCTAACCCCTCCGCAGAGCAGGATGCGGTTGTGTTCGATGAAATGACCGTCCTCAACCCCGAGGAAAGCATTTCAGGAGCCACCCTCGGCAACGCGGACAGCTCTGGTAATATTCAAAACCGTGTCGAAGGCTCCGGTAATGAAAACATCCAATCCGACCTACGTAAGAACGAAGCCAGCAATCGAGTTGAGGTCGAAGCGGGAAGATTGGGCGAGGAATCGCTTGATATCAAAGCTCAAGCATCTACAGCTGGAGGCAAATCAATAGCCTCGATCGACTCAGACAGCAGCGGACAGCAGGATTCCGTACCGCTGGTCGATATGGCCCCCCCTCAGGCTAATGCAGCCGTAAATAACCCAGCCAACATTCCCGATAACGGCAATGCTTCCGGCAAGGCATCTGATGCATCTCCGCCTGCTGGAAATGCTGTGAGTAACGGAAATTCCGCTGCCAATCTAGGTGACACAGGGGGGCAGTTCGCTCCTACTTCAGAAGCTGCATTAGCCGCCGAATCGGTACCAAGTGCAGCAGATACCTCGTCCAACACGGATGCCACCACCCCAACAACCCCAACAACAGTCACGAGCGCAACTACTCCGACCACCGTGACTAGTGCTACAACAGCGACTACTGCTACATCGGCTACAACTCCGACTACTGCTACCTCGGCCACAACGCCGACTACGGTGACCAGCGCCACGACTGCGACTACTGCAACGTCGGCCACAACACCGACCACAGTGACCAGTGCTACGACAGCCACGACTGCGACATCGGCTACGACTCCGACCACAGTGACCAGCGCAACTACCGCCACCACTGCAACGTCGGCCACAACACCGACAACGGTGACCAGTGCCACAACAGCGACTACTGCAACGTCGGCTACAACACCGACCACGGTGACCAGTGCTACGACTGCGACTACTGCAACGTCGGCTACGAC
>JAVBYO010000003.1 GCA_030823955.1 Gallionellaceae bacterium | reverse complement strand
CCGCTCTCGACAGTGCCAACGCCGATGCGGCATCTGCTCAGGCTGCCGCTGCCGCCGCGACTTCCGCTGCCGCTGCCGCTGCCGCCGCTGCGACTGCCGCTGCTGCCACGTTGACAGCCACGGTCGCTGCCGCAGCCCAAGCCGCTGCCGAAGCTTCCAGCACACAGGCTGCCGCAACTGCTGCTGCTGATGCCGCCACAGCAGCTGTCGCTGATGCCGCCGCCAAGGCTTCTACAGCCGATGCTGCTGCAACTGCCGCAGCCGATGCCGCCGATGCAGATGCAGCAGCCAACGCCACTCTCGCTGCCGCACAACAGGCTCTGGCTGATGCTCAGGCTACGCTGGCTACCGATACTTCCAGTGCGACTGCTCAAGCCGCTGTCGATGCCGCCACACAAGCTGCCGCTGATGCTAAAGCCGCCGCTACTCAGACCGCTCTCGACAGTGCCAACGCCGATGCAGCAGCTGCAGCCGCTCAGGCTGATGCTGCCGATGCAAGTGCTGCCGCAACAGCGGCTACCGCACAAGCTGCGACAGCCGACGCGATTGCCGCACAAGCTGCGGCTGATGCCGCAGCACTGCAAGCCGCCGCTGATACAGCAACGGCACAAGCCGCTGCTGATGCCGTAGACGCTGCCGCAAATGCGCTACAGTCTGCACAAGAAACATTGACGGCCGATCAAGCTGCACTCGATAACAGTACGGCAACGGCTAACGATTTGCATGCCGCTGCGGACGGTGCGATTGCTGCCGCTCAGGATGCAGTCAGCAACGACAGCCTGGTCGATCTGGTTCAGAGCGAAGCCCACCTGGCCGTCGGCAATGCGACTCAAGAGTTGTTGACTGCGGTGGATACCTTGGTGCAGGACGGTGCAGGGCTGAATATCAACGATGTACTGTCTCCAGAGACCGTTGATCTTCTCGCCAACGTCGCCTCTCCAACATCGGATGTGACGGTCGCGGCCACCAATCCTGATGTCTCCGCACCTGCACCGGCCGAACCGGATCTGGGTGCGATGACGGAACATCTGGCTGCATTGGTGCAGAACTTGAACAATGGTGGCAATATCGGCAACGTCTAATACGCTAGAAACAAGCAAAGGAGTGAGGGCTACACTTCCTCACTCCCGCTTGCTTCAGACGTAAAGTTCGATTCTCAACTAAAATCCGGCGACCCGATAGTTATCGTTGCCAGGATCAACAAACAAGGAATAGACAAATGAAACAGACTGCCCACAGCTTCATCCAGTTGGCTTGTTTCATGGGGATGGCGCTTACTACAACAGCCGCATTCTCTGCTACTGCCGCTCCCGCCAACGATATTGGCATGGTCATGAACGTGGAAGGCTCTCTCTCCGCCAAAGGCGGTGACGGAAAACTCCGTATGTTGGCGGGCAGAGACAAGGTCTTTGGCGGAGATGTTTTGTTCACCGGCAAGGACAGTTATGCTCGGGTCAAATTCTCCGATGGCGGCCAGATCAGCCTGCGACCGTCCAGCCAGTTCAAGATCGAGAAGTTCAATTTCGACGAGAAACAGCCGGGGAAGGACGCGGCCGAATTCAATCTTATCAAGGGGGCGATGCGTTCCATCAGCGGCATGATCGGCAAACGCGGCGACCCGGACAGTTACAGCGTGAAGACACGTGAAGCGACGGCCGGTATCCGGGGCACCAAGTTTGGTGTACGTCTCTGCAAAGCGGACTGTGACGACACCCCGCTTCCCGATGGCTCCCCCATTCCGGATGGCACCCATTTTGATGTGCTGGAAGGTACCATCATCGTCAAGAACGCCTCCGGTTCGCAGCTATTGAACCAGGGCCAGTTCGGCTATGTGGGTAGCATCAGCACACCGCCTTCCATCGTTCCGCCGGAACGTGCCATCCGCGTGGAGATTCCCGCCAAGATCTCGCTGGACAAGATCAGAGGTAGTACGGACAGGGACGAGCAAGGCAGGAGGACAGGTACAGACAACGGAGCTGGAGCACCTGCTGCCGCTGCCGCAAAAACCACCGACCAACCCTCTTCTGGAAACCCAGAGCCATCCGGCGAGAACTCGGGTGAATCATCCGGCGGTGCCGGTGGCAGCGATGGCGGTACAGCTGTCTGCCCGATCTGAGTCGAATATATCCGGCAGGATCGGCTGGTTAAGAATTAAAAACGGGAAGGTGCGAACCTTCCCGTTTTTTCATCCGCCTAATCGCGCGGAATAGCCGGTCCGGTAGCCCCATCGAATCCCAACTTGGAAAGTATCGCCAACTCCTCCGGACGTTTGACCCCTTCCGCGATGACCAGCAGACCGATGTTATGCGCGATCTGGCACAAGCCCTCCAGAAAAGCCTGGTTGCCGGACTGTGTATCGATATCGTTGATGAAGCTGCCATCCACTTTCAGATAATGCAATCCGAGATCGTGCAGGATACCGATCCTGCTGAACTCCCGCCCGAAATGCTCGATGCCGATATGGCAATCGAATTCCGTCAGGTCTTTGCGGAACGCACGGAAAGCGTCAAGGTGGGCAAAGGCACTCGCCTCGGAAACTTCCAGCCACAAGCGCCCGCTCAAGGAGGCGTTCGCCTGAATCAATTCGCGCATCTTCTTGCGGAAGGTTTCCGATTGCAGCGATTCACCGGAAAGATTCACGGCCAAGTCCGGCGAATTGG
The DNA here is from genome assembly GCA_030823955.1 of Gallionellaceae bacterium. Lineage (GTDB taxonomy): Bacteria > Pseudomonadota > Gammaproteobacteria > Burkholderiales > Gallionellaceae > PALSA-1006. The sequence continues at coordinate 68,175 of JAVBYO010000003.1, read as the reverse complement.
GCTCTGATGCAAGCTGGTTAATCGCCAGCCGGGTCGCCGCGATATCCAGCTCGGCAGTCATCTGTAGACGAGTCGCCATAGGCAAGAACTTGCCGGCGGTCTGCCATTCACCCTCTTCAAGGAATCGCATGCGCAGCGGGCACTCCTGATGCAGCAGTTTTTGCTGACCGAATCCGATCACCGGCAAACCGACCAGACGCAACCAGCCGTTCTCGATCGCCTGTCCCAATTGCTCGGCCCATTGGGCTGTCGTCGTTCGCTGTTGTCCGCCGCTATTGGCTTGCGCGCGACGGGGCTTGTTCTCACCAGAAGCTTCTGCCTCGGCCAATGCACCGTCCAGCATTCCCATCAGCGGCCCCGGCTCTTTGCCCTGTTGATAATCGCTGAAACCGATGCGCACCACCGCCGCACCTTCGGAAAGATGCGAGACATCTGTCGTGATACGCCCCAGCAACTCATTCGCCAGCGTCTCCGCATCCTCAAGCCCGGGCAATACCACGGCAAAATCGGCCCCGTTCAAACGCCCGATCAAATATCCGGGATTTCCGGCCACTGCCGTCTCGATACTCTTGGAAAGTATCTTAAGGAACCTGTCCGCATCCAAACGTCCGAGGCGCTGGTTGATCCCGCCCAGATCGATGATACGCAACAGCAAAAGGCTCCCCGAGTGCGCGTGTTCTTCGGATTTCAACAATTCCGAGAACTGCGAAAAGAAAAACATCCGGTTGGCGAACCCCGAGATCGAATCGTAATTCACTTCGCGACGCACCGCCTCAAGCCGGGCCGCCTCCTCTTCGAACATCGTCTTCAACCGTCCCACCATGGTATTCATGGCAAAAGCCAGTTGCTTCAGTTCCGGTACTTTGGGCTCCTCGATGACGCTGAAACGACGCTCACATATCGCGCGCGCTTGCTCAACCACCCGCCCTAATGGCTCACGCAGCCGCTTCAGAATGAGCGCCGCGATCCATCCGCTGATCGCACCGGCCAGCAACAACCAGCCCGCCATACTCGTGGCCCCCTGCCACAATTCTCCGTAGGCGAATTTACTCTGGCTACGCAGTTCAATCGAACCGTATTGCTTCCATCCGTCACTGATCTGGGCTCGCCCAGGCGTCGGCTTGATCGGCAACAAGTGGGTGAACCAGACCGGTGCCTCACCGGTTTCGGGAGGAGATTGACGTTCCACGATGAGCCGCCCCTTGGGGTCGAGCACTTGTATCGACTCGTAATGTCCGCTATCGAACAAGGCCGCGACATATAGCTCGATGGTCACCGGATCTTTGCTCTGCTGGGTGATGAGTAGAGCCAGCGCACTCGCGTTATCCTCGTTCTTGAGGATCAACTGCTGCTCCAGATAATGCCGCGAAGAGAGCAGGCTGACGACCGCACTACCCATAAACGAGAGCAAAGTGGAAAGCGCCACCGCCAACATCAATTGCCGAAATAAAGACATGGTTACCTCATTACTTTCCGCGTGCTTAAACGCCCGCAATCATCCAACTCACTCAAACCCTTCGGCGTGTGCCCGTGCCAGCAAATCCTCCCAGCGCGACAAACGCTTGCCCCCTGATGCCCCCGATGAAGCCGAGACCCCCGCCCACATTCCCTGACCATTAAAGCTGAAAACCGGCGTCAGATCCGAACGCCGCGAGGCAGGGCGAATCTCCCCTAGCAGATTGTCGAGAATCTCCGGTTCGGCTTCTGGATCACTGTAAAAAGCCAGCACCATGTGTGCCTGCGTGATATTGCTGGCCGCGCCGCCCAACTTGGCCTTTACATAGATCAGCCTGAGCTGGGTCACGTCCATTCCGGCTGAAAGCAGGGTGAAATATTTTGCAATGGCGAAATCCTCGCAATCGATCTTCCCCTGCCCCAGCGATTCCATCGGGGTCGCCCAATAATCATCCTCCCCCCAGGCTTCTTTGTCTTCCATGAAGCGCATTCGCTTGTTCCAGAACTCATTGACCCTTTTTATCTGAGACTCGGGGTCATCCATCGCCTCAGTGTCCGCCACCAATTTCTGCCAATCACGAAATTTCGGTGCAGCAGCCGCGCCGAAACGCTGGGTGAGCGTCTTGGCAAGCTTGTCTGCGTCAAACCCGGCTGCATACACCCAGGAAAATAGCAGCAGCGCAACGAGCGGCAGTAATTGAACGTAAGCTCTTGAATTTGTTTGCAAGATCAATACACGACATCAGCAAGGTTAATGTCAGAAAACACCACGAGCCAGTAAACGAAGCTCGCCCGAACAGCGACGGCAAATGATACTAAATCCGTAAGGCTTGCGCAGAAAAAGAAGAAAATACAAGGGCAGCAATGGTTTACAGGTTAATTCTAATACTATTATAATCATGGGTATTGGGAGCCGGCATATATCTTTAAGTCAGCTCAATCTATATATTCTCCCTGTCGTTCAGTTTCGCCGGATGAGAAATACCCACTTTTAACCGTAACGGCCCGCATAACCGTCGAATGGAGCAACAACATGGATATGATCAAGCTTCGACTTTTATATGGTGCCGTTCATACACGAACGCCGATCAACTCTTCGTCACCGCACTTTGAAATTGAAACCCACTAGTCGCGACAAGACCAGATATACACTGCATGTGATATTGGTGCTCCTGGCTGGGGTATGGATGGGTGCCGCGAGCGCGGCAGAAATCACCAGCGAAATCAAAACAAAAAACAGCAAACCCAAAGCCCCGCCGGTCGATATGCTGGTGGAGTTCACCCAGAAAGCAGTCCTGCAAAATCCCGAAGTATTGATGCGCTGGCATAACTTCCTTGCCGCAGGCAGTGAAAAATCGGCCGCGATCAGCGGCTACTTCCCGCGGCTCGATCTCTCGGTCGAAGCGGGAAAAGACAACACCCAATCCCCGACCTCAACTTACGACAACAACACCAAGAGTGCCTCGCTCACGCTCACGCAGATGTTGTATGACGGATTCGCCACCCGCAACGAAGTGCGGCGCCTGAACAATGCCCAACTGACGCGTTACTACGAATTACTGGACGCCTCCGAGACCGCCGCACTGGAAGCTATCCGCGCCTATTATGATGTCCTGCGGCAGCGCAAACTTTTCGAGCTGACCGAAGACAACTACATCCGGCACCGCACCGCGTTCGAACAGATCAGGCTGAAGGTCGTGGCCGGTGTAGGTCGCCGCGTCGATCTGGAACAAGTCTCCGGGCGTCTGGCATTAAGCGAGGCGAACCTGACTCTGGACAATGCCAATGTCCATGATGTGAGCGCCCGATTCCAGCGCGTAGTCGGTGTTCCTCCGCCGGGAAAATTGCGCAGCTCATCCACCCAAGCCAAACTCTCCAAACAGATTCTGGAAAATGCCGCCGCTGCGCTTCTCGCCATGGCGATCGACTATCACCCCGCCATTCTGGCCGCGATAGAGAACGTGCGCTCTTCACGCTATGACATGTACGGGCGCTGGGGAAAATACCAACCAACCATCAATCTGGTCGTCTCGAAGTCACAGAGCACCAATGTGAGCAACATCATCGGCGACACCAACAACACCACAGCCAAGGTGACGCTGAACTGGAACCTGTTCAACAGCGGTGCGGATAAAGCCCGCTCCAACCAGTACGGCAGCCGTCTGGAAGCCGCCCGCGCCGCGCGCGACAAGGCCTGCCGCGATGTGCGCATGACGCTGGCAATCGCTTATAACGACATTGCCAAACTAAAAGAACAACAGCACTTCCTGGATGAACACCAGATCGCGATAGAAAAAGCGCGCACCGCCTACCAGCGACAATTCGATATCGGCCAGCGCAGCCTGCTCGACCTGCTGGATACCGAAAGCGAACTCTATCAGGCCAAACGCAGTTATGTGAACTCCGAATACGATCTCGCCATCGCCGAAGCCCGCACGTTGGCTGGCATGGGCAAGCTGGTCAGTGCCCTGGGTATCTCGCGTCTGGAAACCGAAGATCTACCCGAACTGCTCGGCTCTTCGGCTGATGCGGCAGAGAACTGCCCGCCGGAACCCGCGTCCGCTAATACCATCGACAAACCCAAACTCAACGAACGCGCCAGCGAAGAAGCCAAAGCCGCACTGGAAGCCGCGCGCCAAAGAGTCATCGAAGAGAACGCGATAGAAATGGCCAAGCTGGAGTCGGCGGATAAAGCGTTCCTGATGACACCGGGAGAAGCCACCTCGGCACAGAATAACAGCGCTCTTGCGGCTTCAGGCGTCGCAGCGGCTGCCCCGGAAGAATCGGCAGAAGTCAAAGCCTATCGCTTGAAAGCCGAACAAGAAAAGGCTGCCCTCGAAGCCGAAGCGGCAAAAGCAAAAGCCGCCCAGGAAAAAGCGCGTTTGGCAATTGCCAGAGCCGAGAAGCTCCGCGCCATGCAGGCCGCAAAAGCTGCCGAGGAAGAGGCTCGCCTGCAAGCCCAACTGGAAGCCGACAGGCTGGCATTGGCCGCGCAACAAGCCGCCGAGTTGGAAGCCGCACGCCAAAGGGCTGAGCAAGCGCGGGCAGCTCAAGAAGCTGCCAGACTGAAAGCGATACAAGAAGAGGAAGACCGCAAACTGGTCAATCAGCTAAAGAGCGTGATCTCGAAAGTCGTCGACTATCTATTCTTCTGACACATAAACGGACACTATCCCTATAATCGTCGCGTGATTTGACCGATACAGAATAGCGAGCATAACCATGGCCCTTCAACATAGCGCAACCACACTGTCACCGGCGAACCTCGACTTGCTGGCAACGATTCCGTTGTTTCAGGGGGCCTCACAAGAGACCGTCACCCGCATCCTGACCCCGCCGCTCGTGGTACGGCTTGCCAAAGATGACAAGCTGCTGGTTCCCGGACAAGCGACGCAATATGTGTACGTGATCTTGTCCGGACGCCTGCGCATCCAATTGGCCGATACCGACGCCCCTCCTCTCGCCATGTATGGCGAAGGCGACAGCATCGGCGAGATGTCGGTATTGAGCGACAGACACAATGCCAGCTTCGTGATCGCCGCAACCGACTGTGAGTTACTCGCCATCGAATTATCGTCAGTCTGGGCATTGCTCGAAGAATCACACCAGGCGGCGCTCAATCTGCTGCGCATCCTGAGCCGGCGCTTGGAGATCAACGACCAGATCACCTCCGAATCTCTGGAGCAGCATAACGGCTACCAGGGATTCAACATGGTGGACAGCGTGACAGGCTTGTATAACCAGCACTGGATACACAAAGAGCTGGGCCGTTACCTGAAACGCTGCCTGGTGGACAACCGTTTCAGTTGCATGGTGATGCTGGAGATAGATGGTCATCGCGAGTATGTAGAAAAATATGGCGTACTCGGAGGTGACCAGGCGTTGAGGACCTTCGCACACACCGTCATCTCGTGCCAGCGCCCGGAAGACCAGGCCGGACATTATGCCGGCTCGAAATTCATCGTATTCCTGCCCTACACGACCGCAATAGAATCCGCCTGCATCGCGGCAGAGCGGCTGCGGCTGGCGATCAGCGCTGCGCCCATCGTGTTGCCCAGTGGAGATGCATTGCCCAAGATCACGGTCTCGCTGGGTGTCTGCCAACTACGTGACGACGGATTGCCCGGCCTCTTGGCCAGAGCGGAACAAGCCTTGCAAGAAGCACAGAAGAACGGCGGAAACTGCGTCAGATCGGTCGCCTGAAGAAAATCAGATGGGAAACTGTCAGTCGAAAAGCGACTGGCAAGCCACATTCTTGCAACGAATATTTAGTCGACATAAATAATATACCGCCATTTATACCGTCAATCATTCGCTGCTTGCGAAATTATATATACAGAACACGGACGTATTCACACGCTTTAATTATACAAGATGAGCCAATGCTTGACGGTATTGATCGAACATCATTATTTTGCTGTAGTGGGCAGTGACATTTGCCAAGCCATAACATCGGACTGCCGCCAGCGCACAGCTCCTGTTCCGATAGATACAGAGTTTGGAAATTTCCCTAATTTCATTAAGCGATAAATTGTTGCCCTGCTTAAGCCGGACAATTTCTCAACTGTCTTCCGTGGCAAAAGATAGTCTGTCATATGTTCATAAGCGATTTCGTTTGTTGGGAGTTCGGTTTGCATAATGTTTTTCCTATAAAAATGATCTTGAGAGGCCGTGAGATTTATGTGTGGGTGTGAGTGTTTATTTCACCTTTACCAAGAGCACGCCCATCCGGCGAGCAAGCCTTCCCCATCCCACACGAAACCGACCGCACCACCTGATGCCTCCTTCAGCTTGTCGAGTGCAACATCCTCTACTTTGCGTTCAGAGCGCGGCGAGAGGGTGAAACACTCCATAGGCACCCTGATGTTGCGCGACGAGCGGAAGCGGTGCTTGTTGAGCTTCCTATCGCCTGTTGCGAAGGCTTTGACCAGATACTTTCCGAGATACTGAACCAGATAGAGCCGCTGATCCTTGCGAGTGCCTTTGGGGGCGCTGACATCGATATTTCCTTCGCCAACAATTTCGCGCCAGAGTGTGCGAATCAATTCCACATCTTGACGGCCTTGAACCGCTAGATGCCAATGCCATGCACCTCGTTCTTGCTGTTCAGCGACAGCGACATAAAGCCAGCAAGGTAAATTAAATTTCATCTTGCGCACGAAGCGATTTAAATCATCTGATGCGCGATTGAAGTCGGTGATGTTCTCTCGATAAGTGAGGGTGAGCAGGTGATTGAGGTTTGCGCTCAAGACGAGTTGTCGCAATCGAGACTTTGCGCGACGAGCTGCACGATCCTCATTCTGGGTGCGCTGAGAGGATGAACCGCGAGCCGCTTTGTGAGTTGGACTCAGACCGACAAAAGACCAGCCGACTTCCGCAAGACCTCTGCCGTAGTTTCGTAAAACGATGCGGTTTTTAGCGGTGTTGGCTGTGTTGGAATATGTCCTCTTTTCAAGTCTAAGAGCGGCGGCTTCGCCGCCCGAGGACGCCTCACCAGACTGAGGTGCCGAAAGGATAGTAATTGCCACCTCGCCGTGCATCCGTCCGTCCACCTCCCGCTGCGCGTGAGTGCGGGCGGGCGGCTTCACGGCTCCGGCGGCTCCAGTAATAATTTCGGGTTTCTGATCCATGCTGTGCTCCTGAGTTGTTGAAGGAGCACGAATACTGTGTCAGTGATTTCAGTGAGAAAATTCCCGCCGACAGAAAAAATGATATTTCTAGGGGATGGCGGGTATTTTTAGGCCACGTCTTTATTGGGTTTTATGCTTTTGGGTCTGCCGGGTTTTTTGACATCGGGTGGAGCCACTTCACTGAGCCAATCGCGGAGAGTATTTTTCCCCGAGTAGAGCTTCCCGCCTCCGTACTCCAGAATCGCTTTGTGCTCAGTCATGGCGGCGATGGTCATTTGTGGATACTCATCCCAAAGGGTTTTGGCGATTGCTTGGCAAATAAGTTTGTCCACTTGTGAGGGACGTAGCGGCTGAGTGCTAATTTTTGGAGGCTCGCAATCTTCTTGCTCAGAGTCACTCGAAGATGCATATCCATTTAGGTGAGACCAGCACGCCGGAAAATCTACATAACAATTGCCTGTCGTAGATTTTTCAACTTGGTTATATAAGCAATAATCGAAGAGATTTTCAGCTTCTATGTAATAGGAATTAAGAGCTTCTTTATTGTATTTTCGGGTGAGGGCGCCTTCCAACTCATTAGGGAATTCGCCCACGATATATAGCCTTACTTCAGATCTAAAAGTAGAGCCATTTTTGAGAGGCTCAGCTTGTTCGATGGCCAACTGAAAAAGGGAAATTCCCCCGCCAAGTACGCCACGGCAAATATATCGAATCGTATCTTGAATATTTAGAGGGAGGCCTGCGGAATCGGATTTGTCTGGATTTACGTCACGCCAGCGGTGGGCGATTTCCCAGATAGAAAGGTAGCGATCAATCATTCCCGTAGAATACTACATAGAATTGAGAGCGCTAAAGATTTTAGTTCTCAAAAAGGGGCAGAGTCTCGGAACTGCGTTACATCCCATTTGGGTTGCTTAGGTAGCAGCATTTCAGCCACTCAGCAGAGACTGCTAAGTGGGCTTAGTCGTCGGTCGATCATGTTGTATTGAAGGTTAACTCGTTTGTCTAAAATCAGACGTTGATGTTCTGTCTAAATTTTACATTGTATCTGCAGAGATTGAGCAGGCACTCAATGTATGCTCCAATTCATTATTGGTTCCCTAGTTCTAATAGTACGAAAAGCAATTATGAAAAATGAAGCCCAGCATGTAGAAACTCATTATATTGTGCTTGTCCATGGAACTTGGGCCTCCCCTGAGCATGATAAGCCGAGCCAATTTCGGTGCAATCCAAATGGCCGTAAAAATTTCTGTTCCCTACTTGAGGAAAAGCTGACGGGCTACGGAATTACTGGAGCGGTTAATCGAAAAACCGAAAAAATAAATAGTGAATTTTTGTGGTCAGGAGATAACGACCATATTGCTCGAATAACTGCAGCTGCCGAGTTATTTGAGCACATTAAAAAAATTGAGCAACAAGATTCAAATGCACGAATTCATATTGTGGCACATAGCCATGGCGGGAATGTTGCCCTGAAATCGCTAGAGCTATATTTAAAGTTTTCTGAAAAAAATTTCCGATCATTTATAAGTGATTTTATTCATGAAATGTATAAGCAAGAGAAAAAAGATTCTAAAGCTGCATTTTATAGAGCATGCGACAAGCGAAATTGGAACGATACTAATCTTGAGATACCTGAAGAAGAGTTCTGGGCAGCCCTTACTTCTGATGTCAAAATATATGAAGACTATATGTCAGCGTATTATAGAAAAGATGTATCCGGCGACAAGAGATGGGAATACAGCCTAAATATTGATAATAAAATTCAAAAACTTGTTAAGACAAAAGTTAATCATCTTGGGAAGTTCGTTTTTTTAGGAACACCTTTCCTGCGAAAATTTTGGCATCCCTCTAAACGATTATTTCTACAAATTGCGGTGACATTACTTGAGTTTCCAGTATTTGCAATAGGCCTGTGCTTGATAATTTGGTTGGAAATAATTGTGGTGTGGTCATTGGTGTGGGGCGTCTTCGGTTTAACATTTGGATGGGTGCAGTCTCCGATCATCAATCCACTTGAATGGTCAAATTATTTATTAATTGGGATTCCTGTTTTTTCAGTTATTGGTGTGTTGGGAGTTGCATTTGAAAAGTTTAGCTATAACGATTTAAATTACTATTTTGACGAAAATAATGTGGGTAGATTGCATTCTGAAGGAGCTAACGAAAGTGATGGCGATCCTCGAATTAAAGCATTAACGATTAATGCACGCTATTTGGATGAGGCTCTTATTGCGATGTCATCCGAGCCATTAATGTACAGCATAATTTACCCCAGAATAGCGGAATATATATCACCTCCAAAATTCACTAAGGTTAAAACAGAGGGGGAGCCAGCTTATAGATTTGTGAAGGAAATAATTAGAGTAATTTGGACTGCAATTTCGTATTCTGTTTATTGGAGTTTTCTTTTTCCTTTTCGGAAAATTTTGGAAAATTTTCTGAATTTTAGTATGTTGAGAATTCTTCAGTCTGCAGGTTATGGACTGCCAGGTAATGAATTTAAAAATGCCTACGTAAGTGTAAGCGTGAACTCTGGCGTCAATCAATGGCTTCGAGAAGCCAACTGGGATGTTACGGAATTGTTGTTGAATTCAGAGGCTGTTTTTAGCGCCAATGAGGTAAATGATTCTAAAGTGCAATCAAACGCGAAGCGCTATGCTTTTATAAATGATGGTCAAGAGAGAGAACGCAGCATTAATGAATCAAGAATATGGAAAAAAGTTGAGCCCTATTTGCCCATCATGCTGCGTGAACAAAAACATGTGCCCGGCATTACAGAGGAAAAACTGAGAGAGCAAACAAAATTAATTGTGCTATCCATTGAAAAAAAAATTCAGGAAGCACTTGGTGAAATCTCGTTTACTCATTCGCAATACTACATGAATGAAATAGTTGTAGATGCTGTTGCAAAATTTATTGCAACAGGTGTTATTCCAGACAAGGCGACTGTTCAACAGGGTAACTAGGATCCATCAATCAAAATTTAAATCGCGAGTGAGCTGCTGCATTATTTTAGCATTCCACTGGCGCCAGCTTTGGGTGTGGAGTTGACACACAATACAACATCTTCGACCAATGGCTATGCCTATCGGTCATCGACATAGAGAAGCAGAAAGCCGACAGTGGCACGTTCCCGCAACGTAGTCAGATCGTAACTTGCTGGGATTGCTCACCCACTGTTTGAGGCTTTGTGTAGCAGCAAATGATATTGGCGTGCGTTGCAGGTTATTAATATGAAACAACTTAAACCAACCTGTGGCTTCTACGAACCAATGGGTCAGGCTCGCATTGGAATTATTTCTGCACCAGCTTCTAACTTGTCGAGATAGTCCGCCCACTGCTGCATAACCGCACGACGTTCTTCAAAGTATGTAGTGCGAATATATGCGGCGGCGGTTTGGTTCGGTATAGCATGAGATAACATCGCTTCTAACACTTCCCATCTGTACCCCATATCCCCCAATGCTGAACGGGCTAAACTTCTAAATCCGTGGCCTGTCATCTTGCCTTTGTAGCCGACGCTCTCGATTATTTTCAATATTGTATTTTCACTAATAACTTCGCCCGTTTTGTTTCGGTTAGGGAATACAAACTCACACTCCCCTGTAATCGGATGCAGTCCGCGCAGTATTTCGACAGCTTGTTTTGATAACGGTACAGCATGATCTTTGCGCTTGCCGATTTTTCCTTTCCGTCCCTTTTGTTCGGCAGGAACGATCCACGCACCATCATCAAGGTTGAAGTCTGCCCACTTGGAATATCTCACTTCGCTGGTGCGGGTCGCTGTCAGCATCAACAAACGAAATGCTGATATTGCAATGGCGGAAACTTTCCCGCGTTGCTCATATCCCGACACAGCACGAAGGAAGTCAGGTGTTTCAGCAGTAGAGATGCAGGGGTAATGATTTGTTTTGGGGCGGTCTGCCAATGCGATGCGAATATCAGCTGGATTCGTTTTAGCCCTCCCTGTTGCCATTGCGTATTTGAAAACCGCACCAATGGATTGCCCTAGTCTGTCGCGTGTCTCAAATATTTTGGCTGCTTCCAATCCGCGCAAGATGCCGACAATATCCATTGGGTCTATTTTATCTATCGGCTTATCGCCAATGACGGGGAATACATATCGATCCATATAGAGCATCCAATAATCTGAATGCCTAACCGTCCACATAGGAGATTTCATCTTGTGAAATTCTTTGGCAATTATCTTGAAACTGTTAGTTGCTTCAGCCTGTTCAGCTTTCTTTACTTCCTTTTTTACCTCGCTGGGGTCTGCATCATTCGCCAGCAGTTTGCGCGCTTGTTCGCGCCGATCTCTTGCATCAGCTAGGCTCACTTCTGGATATACGCCAAGTGCCAGTGTTTTACGCTTGCCGCCATAACGGTAATCCATGCGCCAATACTTGCCACCGTTAACATGAATGTACAAATACATGCCGCCGCCGTCAGGTAATTTTTGCGGCTTGCTCGTTGCTTTCGTCTTACTAATCTCGATTGCGGTTAGTGCCATCATTGCTCCCCATTCTTGACGGTATATTAAGTGGCGGTATATTTTATACCGTCGAATATACCGTCAATGCCAGCAAGATGCAATGAGAACAACTAAGACCACATAGACATTAAAAAACCCGCCAACGCCTTACGTTATGCGGGTTTTCGAGAATATCTGAGACTGCAAAAGAACGTGACTTGGTGCCGAAACTGAGAATCGAACTCAGGACTGAGCGTTACGAGTGCCCTGTTTTACCACTAGAACTATTTCGGCGTCCGGCCTGAATTATATCAGCACCCTCTCCCGCGCAAAATCTCTTAGGCTCGCCACTGATACGGCGAGCTATCGAAGCTCGGCTCTTTGCCGTTGATCTCATCCAGCAACACCTCGACACTGGCCGGTGCCATCGTCACGCCGTAACGGAAATGTCCGCTGTTGATATACAGATTTTTCAGCTCGGGATGTCGTCCGATGCGGGGAATGTTATCCGGCGACCCCGGACGCAATCCGGCCCATTGCTGCACCAATGGCTGGTCGCGCAAGGCGGGTAATAGAGTGATCGCGCGTTGCAACAACATCTCACGCGCGGAAGCAGTGGTCAATTTATCAAAACCGACATCTTCCAATGTGCTTCCCACCAACAGATGGCCGTCCTTGCGCGGGATCAGATACAGACCGTCCTGCAACAGGATGTGACGCAAAGGCGGCGTTGCAAACTTGAACAACAACATCTGTCCGCGAATCGGTTTGATACCGGCCTGACCGGCCCATTTCCCCGCCACTTGAGCGCTCCAGGCACCGGCGGTGACAAGATAACGCTGTGCGCTGAACTCGCCGCAATCGGTACGCAATCGGCTGACGCGCCCTTGACCGGCATCTATCTCTTGCACAGTACAATGCTCGACAATGCGCCCCCCAAGCTGCTCCACTCGTGCACGCTGGGATTGCAACAAACGCGGATTGCGCGCTTGCGCGACATCGGGCAGCAACAGTCCGCTTCCCTCGCGTATAGCCTGCATGCCATGAGCCACACACCATCGTTCTGCCGCTTCCATATCGAATGGCGGCAACACCAACATACCGCTAACCTGATATTCAGGATCGATGCCTGTGGCCTGATACAAACTCTCCGCCCATGCACCGAACAAGGCGGCCCCGCGTGTAGTGAGGCGGGTGACAACATCAGGATAATCCCAAGGACACAGCGGCGACAGAATACCGCCGCCTGCCCAGGAAGATTCCCGTCCGACCGCGCCCCGTTCCAACACGGTCACCGTCGCACCTTGCAGCAACAGCGCTTCCGCACTGGCCAAACCCAGCGCACCCGCACCAATCACAATAAATTCATCGGTCAAGATTTTTCCTCTGCATCGACGCCGGTCTCATCATTTATACCGCGCATATCTTTGATACCGCGAAGGACAGAGCAACCGCTCAGAGAGTCGGATTGAGTGCCTTGGGGATCGGGAACACCACGTTTTCGCTAATGCCAGACAGCTCCTGCACCCGAGTTGCCCCCAATTCCTGCAAGCGCGCGATCACCTCCTGCACCAACACCTCCGGCGCGGAAGCCCCCGCCGCGATACCGATATGATGCTTGCCTACCAGCCAGGCCGCATCCAGCTCGGTAGCATTGTCGACCAGATAGGCGGGGATGTTGCGATTGGTCGCCACTTCACGCAGGCGATTGGAATTCGAGCTATTGGGAGAGCCCACCACGATAACCAGGTCACACTGCTGCGTCAGTACCTTGACCGCATCCTGGCGGTTCTGCGTGGCGTAACAGATGTCGTCTTTTTTCGGGCCGGTGATCTGTGGAAAACGCGTCTTGAGTGCCGCGATGATGCTACTCGCATCATCCACCGACAAAGTGGTCTGGGTGACGAACGCCAGATTGTTCTCGTCCTTCACTTTAAGCTGAGAGGCATCAGCGGGAGACTCGACCAGATACATGCCATCTTTGCTTTGCCCCATCGTACCTTCCACTTCGGGGTGTCCCTTATGTCCGATCATGATGATCTCTTTCCCCTGCTCGCGCATACGCGATACCTCGATATGCACCTTGGTCACCAGCGGGCAGGTCGCATCGAACACCGTCAATCCGCGCGCTTCCGCCTCGCGCCGCACCGCCTGTGATACGCCATGTGCACTGAAGATAAGGATGCTGTCCGGCGGCACATCGGCCAAGTCTTCGATGAAGATCGCGCCCTTGGCTTTTAATCCTTCCACCACGAACTTGTTATGCACCACTTCATGGCGCACATAGATAGGCGCGCCATGCAGCGCCAGCGCGCGCTCGACGATCTCGATCGCGCGATCAACTCCGGCGCAGAACCCGCGCGGATTAGCGAGTAACAGATCCATCGTTCTTCTCCGGTTTCTTTTTGAAGCTATCCCACAACAACAAGGCCGCGCCGATATTGATCGCGGTATCCGCCACGTTGAATGCGGCGAAATGATGTTCATCCCAATGAAAATCGAGGAAGTCCACCACATAGCCGTAGACCAGACGGTCGATCAGATTACCCACAGCACCGCCGAGGATGAACGCCAGCGCCAGACAGAACAATCTTTCCTGTTGATGTTTGCGCAGCAACCAGATGATCCACACCGAAGCGACGAACGCGATAGCACTGAATAACCAGCGCTGCCAGCCACCCGCATCACTCAACATACTGAACGACGCGCCCGTGTTGTGCGCCAGAACGAGATTGAAGAATCCGGTGACGGTGTGACTTTCGCCGTAGAAAAAATGGCTGCTGATCCAAAGCTTGCTGAGTTGATCCAGCACAACCAGCAGCGCGCCCAACCCAAGCCATTTTGTCAGCATGGCATCATTGCCATTAAGCATAACGGCGGGCCTCGCCGGAACCGTAAAGATTGCTCACACAGCGACCGCACAGCGTGGGATGGTTTGCATCGCTGCCCACATCTTCGCGGTAATGCCAGCAGCGGTCACACTTGGTATATGCGCTCGGCTTGACTTCGATACCGATACCACCGCCTTCTCGCAAATGGACATCAGCACGTGACGTGATAAAGATGAATTTCAAGTCATCACCCAATCGCAACAATGCCTCATACGTCACTCCGAAAGCGTAGACATCAAGCTCGGCTTGCAGCGGGGAACCCAACAGGTTCTGCGAACGTTTTTCTTCGATGGCCTTGTTCGCCAACTCTCTGACATCGCGCACTGTCTTCCACGAGTCGATGAAATTTTGTTGCAGAGCGTGTTCTGGCAAGTCATACCACAACTCCTCAAACACACTCACATCATCCTTGCCCGTCAACACCGCCCACACTTCTTCGCTCGTGAACGACAGCACGGGCGACATCAGACGCACCAGTGCATGGGTGATGTGATGCAGCGCGTTCTGCGCCGAACGCCGCGCCAATGAATCTTTTCCGGCGGTGTAGAGGCGGTCTTTCAAGATGTCGAGATAGAAACCGCCCAACTCTTCCGAGCAGAATGCCTGTAACTTCTGTGCGATCAGATGGAACTCATAGCGTTCGTAATCGGCCTTCACTTCGTCTTGCAATTTCTGCGTCAACGCCAGCGCATAACGGTCGATCTCCAGCCATTGATCTACCGGCAAGGCATGTTTTGCGTGATCGTAATCCGCGATGTTCGCCAGCAGAAAGCGCAAGGTGTTGCGGATGCGGCGATAACCTTCCACCACGCGCTTGAGGATTTCATCGGAGATGGTCAGCTCGCCGGAATAATCGGTAGAGGCCACCCACAGGCGCAGGATGTCTGCACCAAGCGTATCCAAAATCTTTTGCGGTGCGATGACGTTGCCCTTGGATTTGGACATCTTGTGCCCCTGCCCGTCCACCACAAAACCGTGCGTGAGCAAAGCATCGTAAGGCGCGCGACCGTTGATGGCACAAGCGGTCAACAGAGACGACTGGAACCAGCCGCGATGCTGGTCGGAGCCTTCCAGATACAAGTCTGCCGGGAATTTCAGTTCGCCGCGTTGCGCCAATACCGCCGCATGTGTCGCACCGGAATCGAACCACACGTCCAGCGTGTCGGTGAGTTTGCGGTAATGCGCGGCATCGCTGCCCAGCAATTCTTTTGCCTCCAGCGAGAACCACGCCTCGATGCCCTGCTGCTCGATGCGCTTGGCGACCTGCTCCAGCAACTCCGGCGTACGGGGATGCAGCGCCATGGTTTCCTTGTGTACAAAAAAGGTCATCGGCACGCCCCAGTTGCGTTGGCGTGACACGCACCAGTCGGGACGATTCTTGATCATCGCTTCGAGACGCGCTCTACCCCATGCCGGGAAGAACTTCGTATCTTCTACTGCCTGATTCGCCAAGGTGCGCAACTGCTCACCGCCCACATCGGCGTGCTGCTCCATGCCGATGAACCACTGCGGCGTGGAACGGAAAATGATCGGTGTCTTGTGGCGCCAGCAATGCGGGTAGCTGTGTTTGAGTTTTTCCTGATGCAGCAGATGGCCGCTGGCTTCCAGCACCTGCAACACGATGTCATTACCCTTCCACACGAACACACCCGCCAGCTGGGTGCCACCCACGTCAGGTGTGGTGGAGATGAATTTTCCGTCATCACCCACCGGATTGTCGTTCGGCAGATTGTATTTTTGCCCGACGAAATAGTCGTCCAGACCGTGTGCGGGTGCGGTGTGCACCAAGCCCGTACCGGCTTCCAGCGTGACATGTTCGCCGCAGATGATGGGCACAGTGCGATCTTGGAACGGATGATGCAGATGCAGTCCTTCCAGAGCCGCGCCATAACAAGTGGCGGCAGTACCATCGCCCCGGTCATTACTACCGCTCAAGCTATAACGATTCAAACTGGCGGCAACCAGATCAGACACCAGGATCAAATAACCTTTGTCTGTCTTAACCAGGTCATATTGAAATTCTGGATGCACACTCACCGCCTGATTCGCGGGCAGTGTCCACGGGGTCGTCGTCCAGATCACCGCATAGACTTTGGCATCAGAAGGCAAATGACCAATGCCGAAAGCTTTGGCGACAGCCGCTTTATCTACCGCCTCAAAGCCCACATCGATCGCGGGCGATACTTTGTCTTCGTATTCCACTTCGGCTTCGGCCAACGCAGACTGACAATCAAGACACCAGTTCACCGGCTTGCGCCCCTGATACAGATAGCCGCGCTCATAGATCTTGCCGAGCGCACGCACGATCTCCGCCTCGGTCTTGAAATCCATCGTCAGATAAGGGTTGTCCCATTCGCCCAGCACACCGAGGCGGATGAAGTCTTTCTTCTGGCGCTCGATCTGCTCCTTGGCGTAAGCGCGGCACAGCTCGCGGAATTGCGCGGGCGGGATCGCCTTGCCGTGTTTCTTTTCCACCTGCAACTCGATAGGCAAGCCATGGCAATCCCAGCCCGGCACATAAGGTGCGTCGAAACCGCTCAGCGTCTTGCTTTTGACGATGATGTCCTTGAGGATCTTGTTCACCGCATGGCCGATGTGGATGTCGCCGTTGGCATACGGCGGGCCGTCATGCAGCACGAATTTTGGACGGCCTTTGCTCGCCTTGCGGATGCGCTGGTAACGCTGCTGTGCCTGCCATTGCGCCAGCATCTGCGGCTCGCGCTTGGCGAGATCGCCGCGCATGGGGAACGGGGTATCGGGAAGATTGAGAGTGTCTTTGTAATCAGTTGCCATCTTTTATAAACCATTCCTTTGCGTGCTCGACATCGCGCGCGATCTGTTGCGTTAGACTTTCCAAACCGGAGAACTTCATTTCATCGCGCAGCTTATGCAGAAAATCTACCCGCAGATGTTTGCCGTAGATCTGCTGTGCGAAATCGAACAGGTGTACTTCCAGCACCGGCTTGCCGTTCAGCTCCACCGTCGGGCGCACCCCGAGGCTCGCCACTCCCTCATGCACCGCACCACCCTCGATATGCACACGCACCACGAACACACCCGACAGCGGCGCACGATTGTGTTTGAACTGGATATTGGCGGTGGGATAACCCAGCTTATGCCCGACTTTTTTACCGTGCTCCACATGCCCGCTGATGCTGTAAGGCCGCCCCAGATAACGCCGCGCCAGATGCAGATTTCCTTCATTCAAAGCCATACGCACACCGGTACTGGAGATGCGCACCCCGTCTTGCAACACGCTGCTCATCGACTTCACCGTGACGCCCTGCTGCTGCCCCATCTTTTCCAGCAGAGCGAAATCGCCGCCGCGCGCATTGCCAAAACGGAAATCGTCGCCGATAAGCACGTGTTTTGCGGATAGGTTCTTGTAGAGCGCATCGATGAAATCGGCCGCACTGGTGTGTGCCAGTTTCTCATCGAAACGACAGACATGCACCCGGCCCAGACCAAGCGCGGAAAAACATTCCAGCTTCTCGCGCAGGTTGGTGAGCCGTGCCGGAGCTTGATCCGGGGTAAAAAACTCGCGCGGATGCGGCTCGAACACGATGGCAGCCGTCACCAGCTCGCGCTCACGCGCGGCAAGTTGTAATTGTTCGAGCAAAGCCTGATGCCCGAGATGCACACCATCGAAGTTACCGATGGTGAGTGCAAGGGGCTGCTTGTCGGGGGAAGTAAGTCCGCGAAGTATCTGCATAACGGTGCGGATTATACCGTAGGGCGAGCACGTTTTTGCTCCCGTGCCTTCAAACAGCTTTCCCCATCTTTTTAACTAGCAAACCGCCTTGCCCCGACCACACACAGCGCAACCGCCAGCGCAGAGGTGACCATCATCGCACTGACGTGTTCGCCCAGCAGCACTGCGGCCAGCCCCAGCCCGAAGAACGGTTGCAGCAATTGCAACTGACTGATCGGCGCAATGCCGCCGAGCGCCAGACCGCGATACCAGAAGAAAAACCCGATCAGCATACTGAACAGCGAAACGTAGCCCAAGCCCAGCCAAGCGGGCCAGGCGGCTTGCTGAAGATTGCCCGGCAGCGTCCACAGGCACAGTGGCAACATCAAGGGCAGCGCCAACACCAGCGCCCAGCAGATGACCTGCCATCCGCCCATGCGCCGCGCCAGACGCGCACCCTCGGCATAACCCAGCCCGCACACGATCACCGCAACCAGCATCAGCAGATCGTCGAACAAGGAAACACCGATACCCTGCCCCATCGCAAAGCCCGCCACGACCAGACTCCCCGACAACGAGAACAGCCAGAACAAGCCGCGCGGATTTTTATCGCCGTGCAACACGCCGAACATCACCGTCGCCATCGGCAATAAGCCGACGAACACCGTGGCATGCGCCGCACTCACATGACGCAACGCCAGCGCGAGCAACAGCGGAAAACCCACCACCACACCGAGCGCCACCACCAACAACGCGCGACTGTCACTGCGCGCAGGCCGGGGCTGGCGCAAAGCCAGCAAGATCAAGGCGGCCAACACACCGGCAATGACCGCCCGCGCCAGCGTAAAAAAGATCGGGTCGAACGTGGCGACCGCCACCCGTGTGGCAGGGAGCGTACCGCTGAAGATCAGCACACCCAGCAGTCCGCTACTCCAGCCCTTTAATCGCATATCCATGCCCATTCTTCCGCCTCTTCATCTAAAGAATGCCCGCATCTTCCCCTGAAAATTATCAAGCCAACAGTGACAGATGGGTACAATTCAAAGATACTGTCCGTAAAACTCATGGGTACAAATGATGAAAACCTCCAGCCCCAAAGACGGCACCCGCGTAGAAACTGTGATGCAAACCATCCGCGAACAACTGGCTGCCCGTGTGCTGGTGCCGGGCGAACGCCTGCCCTCCATCAGGCAGATGGCCGAACGTTTAAACGTCGCGAAAAACACCATCGTCGAAGCCTATGACCGTCTGGCTGCCGACGGCGTGATCACCGCGAAGCGCGGCTCGGGCTTTTATGTGTGTGGGCACCTGCCGCCTTTATCGCTGGCCGATGTGGGCGCGACAAAAGATCGCAGCATCGACCCACTGTGGATCATCCGCCAGTCGCTCGAAGCCAACGGCGACATGCTCAAGCCCGGCTGCGGCTGGCTTCCGCCCTCATGGTTGCCGGAAGAAGAAATCCGTCGCGCCCTGCGCCGACTGGCCAGAGACCCGCAAGCCGGGCTGCTGGAATACGGCCACCCATATGGGCACCTCGCCTTGCGCGAACTGCTGAGCCGCCGCCTCGGCGAACGCGGTGTCGCGGCCTCTGCGCGCCAGATCATCCTGACCGATTCCGGCACGCAGGCCATCGACCTGATCTGTCGTTTTTTGCTGGAGCCGGGCGACACCGTGCTGATCGACGATCCGGGTTACTTCAACTTTCAAGCACTGCTGCGCGCGCATCGCGTGCAGCTGGTCGCCGTGCCTTATACCGAGCAGGGGCCGGATGTGCAGGCGATGGCCGAACTGCTGGCACAACACAAACCGCGCTTGTACATCACCAATTCGGTTTTTCACAACCCGACCGGTGCCGTGTTATCACCCATCGTCGCGCACCGCGTGCTCAAGCTCGCCGAGGATCACAACCTGTTAATCATCGAGGACGACATCTATGCCGAGTTCGCGCAAAACACCTCGCCCCTGCTGGCCTCATTCGACGGACTGAACCGGGTCATTCACATCGGCAGCTTTTCCAAAGTGCTTACGGCCTCAGCGCGCTGCGGCTACATCGCAGTGCGGCAAGACTGGGCGGAAAAAATCGTCGATCTGAAACTGGCCACCACGCTCAGCAGCAACGGCCTAGGCGCGGAACTGCTTCACTCCCTGCTGCGTCAAGGTGCCTATCGCCACCACGTCGATGCACTGCGCAGCCGCTTGGCCGACACCATGGGACGCACGCTGCACAAACTGGAAAAACTCGGCATCACCCCTTGGATGAAACCGCAGGGCGGCATGTTCCTGTGGATGCGCCTGCCGCACGAGCTGGACTCCGCCAAAGTGTCGCAACACGCACTGCATGAAGGTGTGGTGCTGGCACCCGGCAACGTGTTCAGCCTGAGCCAAACGGCGACACCGTTTCTGCGCTTCAACGTCGCGCAGTGTCAGTCACCAAAGATTTTTGAAGTGCTGGAAAAGGCGATGGGGAGGGCGGGGTGAGTTTGCAACAGATCAGACGAAAGCGTAATGCAGAAAATGAGAGCGCGCTCTTTAAGTTGGCTGTTGTGAAACAGCAGAGCGATGCCGACTCTTATAATTTATATTCAGTACTGACGGTGTGGAGTTAAGTAAAAGGTACAAAGAATGAAGAAAATGACTTCTAAAAAGTCGAGACTGCTCGGCAATTTCTCATTGACTGATGGTTCTCAGGTCTTCGGCGAACTCCGCTTGAAGGGTCGCAACACCCTCCTTCAGTTGCGCCATGAAGGAACTAACCGACCGCCGGAGGTTCAGCAACTCATCCACGGTCAGCTACACGACCTCTCTAAAATCACTTGCCTACAGTGCGTTTGCAGCGACTGGGGACATTCATGGCGCAAGGACGAGGGGGTGTATCACCATGCTGATGTATTCCCCCATTTCGTGACAGTAGGATCCCAACATCTTCAGCCAGAGCAGCCTTCAATCAAAGCGGTGCATTTCACGATTAACGACCTTTCTTCCATTTTTTACGACGTCGATGCTTTCGGCCATGCTGGCGACTCCAAATCGCTCATTGAGGCAGTTGTTAAATCTAAGAAGGTAGATCGGACAATTCAAGTAGGCGACATGCCACAGATTGTATATTTCACGGGTAAGCGCGAAATAATTGCTGTCGACACTGAGATTGGTAGGATCTCTGTGAATCACTGTCCTGGTTACACCATGGGAGGGCCAAACGGTGTTTCTATAAAAAATAAAATGATGGTTTCGGTCACTCCCGCAATGCCAGTTACTTTTAAGGACTGCATTGAACGAACCATGACAGTGGTTAGATTTCTAGCACTACTCGCAGGACGAAAACAGGGCATCAAGTCGGTCTATTTGGATATAGCAGGAGAGACCGACCAACCGCGCGAACCGCTGCAATTAAGCTGGAGCTTTGCACCTCGGGGTTATAAAAAGAAGGACAAGATCGTTGAGGCTCCGCATTCAAGAGATATCCCACTTGATGCCGTACGTAGACCGGAAGAATTCACTACAGTCCTAAAAAACTGGGTTGTTCGTGACTCTACGTGGCGGCTGGCTCGAACGCGCTACGACGCATGTTTGCTCAAGGGTAATTTGTACGATACTGACCGTTTGATTGCAGCAGCCAATATGTTCGACCTTCTCCCGAAGGAAGCCGTCCCTATTCCTCTAGAAATGCCTGTGGAGCTTGTGGAGGCACATGCTCAATGTCGCGCGATCTTCAAGAAGCTACGGGGCATTGAAAGGGACAGTGTAATGAATGCGCTAGGTCGGATGAATAAACCTTCATTGACAAAGAAAGTGTTGCACCGAGCTGACATAGTAAGGTCCCGTCTTGGGAGTAAATATTCAGAATTGGCGTTAATCACCAAGACTGCGATCCAATGCCGTAACCACTTCGTCCACGGTGGCTCGGACAACTTCAACTATGCTGCAGTTGCACCTTTAACGAGCTTTCTAACTGATGCATTGGAGTTTACCTTCGCGGCCTCTGACTTGATAGAAGCAGGATGGAATGCCGGCTCATGGAGCAGCAAACATCATGCTGGAGGCCACAACTTCACCCGATTTCGCATGGAATACGATGAAAATCTGGCCGCGCTAAAAGCGGCGCTAGACAATAATAACTAATCCAACGGGGCGGCTTTCGTAGCAGCTGTTCGAGATTCTTAAATTGGCACAAGCGATAGAGTTTTCATTGACCGCGCATTTAGATACCCGGCCAGATAAACTCCACCCGAATGCCGCTCGGCTCATAACACATCATATGTTTCGCAGGCCCTTTCCCCAGTAGCTCCGGTGCAAACTCAATGGACACTCCGCTATTTCTTAGCTTGGTATAAATGCCGTTTAAATCGGCCTCGCTCTCAACCTGAAATGCGACATGGTGCAGCCCGACATTTTTGTCTTTGCTGAACGGGTTCGACGGTTGCTCTCTGCTTGCCCAAAGCGAAAGCATGATGCTGCCGTCGCTGACATAGATGGCAGGGTATTCAGGGTTTCTGCGCACTTCTTTCCAGCCCAGCAGGGAGATGAAGAAGTTCGCGCTTTCTTCCAGTTTGCTCACAGTGAGGCCGAGGTGGTGTATGCCTTTTGTGACCGGGGTGTTCATGCGGGCACCGCCAATCCGCGTGCACGACGGTTGGAGAGATAGATGGAATCCCGCTCCGGTTTTGTTCCTGCTGCCTGCATCGCGATCCATTCCCCGGTAGACATGACGGCGGCGAAGCGCGATTGCAGCACGACGCACATCACGCGGTGGATCTCTTCGGCGCTCGCGCGGCCAGCCCGGTTCTCATAGGGGACGGAACCCGAGGCATCGCTGATGTACTCCACTGTGTAGCCGTCGTGGAAGGCGTGCAGCATGGTAGAGAGGTTGCAGTTGTGGCTCATGTAGCCGATCACGGTGAGCGTGTCGATGTCATGCGCGCGCAGCCATTCATCCAAATCGGTATTTGCGAATGCACTCGGCATCTTTTTGATCACTAGATGGTCGTGCGGGCGGGTGGCGATGGTTTCGTGCAGTGCGCATCCGGTGCTGCCTTCCGCCATGATGTGGGACTGTTTGGGCAAGATGTTCTGCACGACGATGACCGGGATACTCGCACCGTGAGCTGCGTCCATCATTTTGCCGATATTGGCGAGTGATTGTTGCGGGTCGGGGTGCTCGATAGGCAGTGCATCCCCGAAGTAATCGTTCTGCACGTCGATAACGATCAAGGCGCGTTTGGGTTGAGGCATGGCAGTCTCCTTGTGGGTGATGAAATGAAAGGTGACGCATCATCGCCTTTGGCGCGCATTTCAATCAGTGGCCCGAATGACTTTTTTAGATACAATCAGGCCATCATGAAAAAACCAGCCAGCAACGCGGATAGTTACGCGGTCGTCGTCTTCGACGGCATCAGCCCCTTCCATTTGTCGGTGCCGTGCATCCTTTTCAAGAAGGGCGGGAAGAACAACAGCGTGCCGGATTTCAAGGTGAAGCTGTGCGCAGTCGAGCCGCCTGCCGTACAAACCAATGCCGGATACGCCATCCAAGTCACGCAGGGGCTTGCCTCACTCAAAGGCGTCGGGACGATTATCGTGCCCAGCTGGAACGACACCTCGGTGCCGCCGCCGCAGAAACTGCTCGATGCCTTGCGCAAGGCACATCAGCGCGGCACGCGTATCGTCAGTTTTTGTCTGGGTTCTTTCGTGTTGGCGGCGGCGGGGTTGCTGGATGGACGCAACGCGACCACCCATTGGCAATGGGCGGCTGAGTTAGCGCAGCGCTATCCGCGCATCAAGGTAAAGCCGGATGTTTTGTATGTGGACGAGGGCGACATCGTTACCTCCGCCGGATGTGCCGCCGCCATAGATTGCTGCCTGCATTTGATTCGCACACAGCACGGCGCGGAAGTCGCCAACCACATTGCGCGGCGCATGGTCGTTTCCCCTTTTCGGCAAGGCGGGCAGGCTCAGTTTATCGAGCAGCCGGTGTTCGACTCGGTTGCCCCCGACCGGCTTTCACAAGTGATGGATTGGATGACGCAGAATTTGAACGCGGCGCACACCTTGGATGAACTAGCGCAACGCGCCCTGATGAGCCGCCGGACTTTTACGCGCCGGTTTCGCCAGACAACGGGAACAACTGTCGGGCAATGGTTGCTGAATCAGCGTTTGGCCTTGGCGCAACGCCTGCTGGAAATGACAGACAAGCCGATTGAGCTGGTGGCAGAGGCGGCGGGGTTTGCTTCGCCCGCATTATTTCGCCGTTGTTTTGGGCAGGCGTTCGGCGTCAAACCTTCAGTCTATCGCAAGGAGTTTCGCGGCGAGTAAGTTACGCCGTGCCGCCCACCACCAATCCTTCGATACGCACTGTGGGCTGGCCCACTCCCACCGGCACGCTCTGGCCTTCTTTGCCGCAGGTGCCGACACCGGGGTCGAGCGCCAGATCGTTGCCGACCATGGAGATGTGTGTCAATGCTTCTGGGCCGTTGCCGATGAGGGTGGCACCTTTCACCGGATAGGTGATCTTGCCGTCTTCGATCATGTAGGCTTCGGTGGTGGAGAACACAAACTTGCCGCTGGTGATATCCACCTGTCCGCCGCCGAAATTAGCCGCATACAGGCCGTGTTTGACCGAGGCGATGATCTCGTCGCGGGTCTTATCGCCGTTCAGCATCATGGTGTTGGTCATACGCGGGATGGGCAGATGCGCGAACGACTCGCGCCGCGCATTGCCGGTCACCGGCACTTTCATCAGCCGCGCATTCATGGTGTCCTGTAGATAACCGCGCAGGATGCCGTCTTCGATCAGTACGGTACGTTGTGTCGGGTTGCCCTCGTCGTCCATATTGAGCGAGCCGCGCCGGTCTTTGATGGTGCCGTCGTCCACCACGGTCACACCTTTGGCGGCGACGCGCTGGCCGACCCGGCCAGAAAACGCCGAGCTGCCTTTGCGATTGAAGTCGCCTTCCAGACCGTGCCCGACCGCTTCATGCAGCAGGATGCCGGGCCAGCCGCTACCCAGCACCACCGTCATGCTGCCTGCCGGAGCGGGACGTGCGTCCAGCGCCACGGTAGCCTGATGCACGGCCTCTTTGGCATAACGCTGCAATATCTCGTCGTCGAAATAGGCGTAATCAAAACGCCCGCCGCCGCCGGCAGAACCCTGCTCGCGTTTGCCGTTGCTCTCGACGATGACTTGCAACGACAGGCGCACCAGCGGGCGGATGTCGGCATTGAGCAGGCCGTCGCTGCGCGCCACCAGCACCACTTCGTATTCCCCTACCAGCCCCGCCATCACTTGCGAGACTCGCGGATCGAGCGCCCGCGCATAACGCTCCAGACGCTCCAGCAAAGCGACCTTGCTGGCCGCATCAAGTGACGCGATAGGATCATGCGGCACATACAGCGCGTGTGCTTTACCCGCTTTCAGCATCGGCACGGTCTGCTTCTTGCCTTGGCGCGCGATGGCACGTGTCGCTTCCGCCGCGCCTTCCAATGCGGCAAGACTGATGTCATCGGAATAGGCGAAGGCGGTCTTGTCGCCGCTCACGGCACGCACTCCGACGCCCTGATCGATGCTGAAGCTGCCCGACTTGACGATGCCCTCCTCCAGCGACCAGCTCTCGGCGCGTCCGTACTGGAAATACAGATCGGCATAGTCCACGCGGTGCGTCATCATCTTGCCGAACACATGACCGAGGTCGTTCACGTTCAGACCGTGTACGGTCAGCAGCGACTGCTGTGCCAGCGCGAGAGTAGGCGTCTTCATTTGCCGCCTTCTTCGCAGGGCTGGCAGGACAGGATGCGATGCGTCAATGCCGGTAGGCTGGAGCGCAGGCTGGCCTGATAACCGGGATTCACCTCGGCCACGACCACGCCCGAGCCATGGCTCAACTTGTCCAACACCCGCCCCCACGGATCGATGACCATACTGTGCCCGTGTGTTTGCCGACCGTTGACGTGATAACCGCCCTGCGCGGCCGCGATGAAGTAGCTCAGGTTCTCGATGGCGCGCGCGCGTACCAGCGGCTCCCAATGCACCTTGCCTGTGGTTGCGGTAAAGGCGGACGGCAGCACGATGATGTCCACATCCTTCATCGAGCGGAACAGCTCGGGGAAGCGCAAGTCGTAACAGACCGCCAGACCGATGCGCCCGAACGGACTATCCACTACTACGACCCGGTCACCCGCCTCGATGGTATCTGCCTCATGGTATTGCTCGTTGCCCAGATCAAGATTGAACAGATGGATCTTGTCGTAACGCGCCACCTGCTCACCCAGTTCGTTGTAGACCAGGCAACTGTTGCGTACTTTGTTAGGCGTATTGGCCACCAGCGGGATGGAGCCGCCCACCAGCCATATCTTGTGCTTGCGGGCGTTTTCGCTGAGAAAGGTCTGTATCGGGCCATTCCCCGGCTGTTCGCATACCGCCAATTTGTCGGTCTCCTTCATCCCCATGATGGCGAAGAACTCGGGCAGCACCACCAACTTGGCGCCCTGTTGCGCGGCATTCTCGATCAAGCGACGCGCCTCGTTCAGATTGCCCGCGACATTGGGGCCGGAAGCCATCTGCACGGCAGCCACTTTGAATGCGTTCTGTTGTGCGGCAAGGCGTGCCTGGGTGGAATTGGAGGAAGACATGGTCTGCGGCTTTCGGATGGTTTCAGTGATCTGGATCATTTGGGAGCGACTTTGCTCTGGCCGGTCTTTTCGACTTTCGGGTCCAGCCAGCTACCGGTGACATTGTATTCAAACGACACCAATTTATCGAGCGGATCGCTCAATATCTTGTTCGCGATGAATACCCCGGCACCGACTGCCGGATTGACGGCGGCAAGCGCCAGCAGCGAAACGCTGTCACCGATGGTGGGCAACACCCGCACCCGCAGGTTCTGTGTCTCGCGGTTCAGGTCGACCTGGCCGGACAAATTGACCGCGGCGGCCGAGCCGTTGATCTTGAAATCGTCGGTCAACAGCACACCCTGCTTGATCTGCGCACTTCCGGTGATGCTGTCGAACTCGAATCCCTTGCTGAACACATCGGTAAAATCCAGGGTGATGCGCTTGGGTAGCGATTGCAGGCTCATCACACTGAGCAGTTTCCCCGCACCGGGGTCCAATTGCAGGAACTGTCCTTTGTTCATTTTCAGATTCAAATGACCATCCATCTTCGCCAGTGCAAATTCTTCCGGCGCACCCGGCCATATCAGGTCGCAATCCAGCACCCCTTTGCCGTTCTTAACACTGTTGGGATATCCGGAACGCCCCAGCATATTGCCCACATCGTTCAATTCGAGCTTGATGACCAAGTGTGTCTGCGCGGGTGACGCCCCCCACTTGCCATTGACCGACAACATGCCATCGGGATTGGTCACCCGAAAATGATCCAGCAGGATATCTTGCTCCTGTTGTCTTGCATAAAACTCCACTTTGCCGAGCGGCCTGCTTTGATAAATCAGATTATCGATCGCCACATCGAGCACCGGAATATCTTGTAACTTACCCACTCCATCTGCGGCCTTGCCTGTAGTAGAAGTGACACGGCTAGCGGCACGTTTCTCCATTTCGACCAAGGTCATATTTCTGAACCGCGCGACGAGCTTGCCTTCCCCCTGCGGGTACCAGCTCAACTCGCCGTTCACTTCTTTGGAGGCCAACTGTGCCGTGATCGTGCCGTCGCGGTTGCGTGCATGAACGTTTAGCCCGTTGACGACATTGCCGTAGCCGGTGAGGCGCTGCACGATCATGTCCGCTCCGTCAATTGGCGGGAACACCTCGCTCTTGCCTGCCCCGCCCGCCAACACAGGCTCCCAACCGTCCAGCGACAATGATGGCAAGGCACCGGTCAACCAGATGCCTTTCTTATCCACAATGCGCCGGGCCGGGCCGAAGTTGATATAACCCCGCGTGATCTGGCGTACACCCTGCTTATCCTGCTGCCGCACCATACGCGCATTCATCAGGCTGCCATATTGCAGCCACATCACATCCTGCAAGGCACCGGCGCTGCGCAACTCGAATTTGAGCGGGATCGCCGCATTGGCCGACTTGGCCAGCGGCTCAGGCAATGCCGAAGCCAGCCCTTTCAGATTCGAATCCACCACCACCGAGAACTGCTCTCCCGCTACCACGATATCGGTCGTCCAGTCTGCCGTACCGCTCAGTGAGCGCAATAACGGTTGCGGATTGAGCTTGCGCCAGACATTCATATCAGCCTTGCCCTGCAGCTTCACTTTCAACGCCCCGTTCGCCTCGGTCTGGATCGCGACACTCGCCGGGCCACCCAGTATCTGGGCTTGCAGATTATTCGTAGACAACGCGGATTCGGTGAACATCAAATCTCCGGAAACCTTGCGGGCCAGCGGAATGGCCGCGCCAAGGCTGACCTCGTTGTCGATGAAATGATAGTTACCCTTCAGGATGACCGGTTTTGCGCTCAGCGGGATATCGAGTTGCAGGTCCAGCTTGCCTACCCCGCGTGCAGTCGCATCATCGGTGAATCCGCCGATATAATCGCGCACCGGGCTGCGCTTGATGAAATTCAGACCGTGCTTCGTCTCGCCGCTGGCCTCGCCGCGCACCTGCACCACCGGTTCCTCGCTCATCATATCCGGGATGCTGACCTGCACACGCTGTACGCTGGCCCCCGCCAACAGCGCCGAATCCGAATCGACTTGCAGACGCGCCCCGTCGATTGACAGCGTTGCCCTCGCTTCTTCGACCCGCGGCCAACCCGGAGCATAGTCGACCACCACGCCCTGGGCTTTGGCGCGAACCTGGAACTGGCCTTTGTTTCCGTCCGGGAAGGGGAAGTCGTCCAGATTGCCGCGCAAGCGCAGACGCGCCTCGTCCACTTCCCCGGCCAATAATCCGGCCTGCAACCAGGTCATCGTCTCCTCGCCCAATGGCTCACGCGGGAGATAACGCACCACACTTTGCACCGAGGCACGGCTCAAGTTCAGCGTGATATCGGCAACACCCAGCCCGTCTGCCTTGGTCTGGTAGCTGCCATAGGCAGTTCCTTCGGCATCCGCGTTGCGCGCGGAAAAATTCTCCAGCTGCACGATCCATTCACCATGGCTACGCCGCCAACTGAGTTGCGCCGTCAGCGTATCGAAACTCATCGGTGCGATGAACAGCTGCGGCGCATCCAGCCGTAAACCCGGCGCGTCTAGCGACAATACCCCGTTGTTGTCGCTGCCGCTCACTTGTCCGCTGAGGCCTTCCACTCCCGGTAGATCGCCCACACGCTGCACCGCCAGCGCGTTGAAATGCGCTTTGACATCGAAACGCATGCGCTTGTCTGCGTCGCCATACCATTTCACACGCATGTCCGTGATACGTCCGCGCGGTGCGAATTCCGCCAGCTTCTGCCTGAATACACTGTCCAGCGGCACGTATTCGGCCAGCACGGGAAGCTCGGCCAGTTCGATCATGTTCGTCCGCACCTCTCCCGCTGCGAATCTGTCCCCCTCCGCGCCGGTCAGGCGCACCAGCAGATCGGTCGGACGCAAGCTGAAACCGCTATTCATCGACAGGGAAAGCCCCTGCGTGGACACCTCGAAGCCCTGTTTCAGAATATGTATACCCAGGCGTCCGTGCAGGTTAGCGATATCCAGCGGCGCGACTTCCGAGCCGAGACGCGCTTGTACTTCGCGCATATCCACATCGGCAGTGATGCGCTTGAGTTGCCCGGACTCGATCCCGAGCCACGCGCGCGCGCCGCCGCTGGCACGGGAGAATCCTTCGGGCAATGTCAGCCAACTCTGCCAAGTCCGTACATCGGCGCCCTCGATCTGTGCGAATACCTCGCCATGCCAGTCCGCCAGTTCGGCCAAACTGTCTCCCACCAAATCACCTCGCACATCCACGGGGGTCGATACCTGCTCCGGCGGGGTGATCCGCACGGCGAAACGATGATGCGCGCCGCTATTGCTCAACAGGAACTGCACTTGGTTCAGTACCAGCATAGGCCGGTCATACAATTCGTCCTGCCAGGTGACACGCCCGTTGCGCACGACGATACGCCCTTGATGCAACAACCAATCGGCCAGTTTTCCGTCGCCGGATTGGGCCGACAACTGCACTCCGGCGATATACATGACACCCTGTTTGTCGCGCCGGATGGCGATATCCGGGCTATCGATCTCCAGTGCACTGAGGCGCAACTCCCCGCTCAACAGCGTCATCCAGGCAACGACGTTGTCCACCCGCTGCAAGACCAGCACGTTTTGTCCCTGCCCATCCAGCAATCGCACATCGGTGAACACCAGACGCGGGCGCAAGCCGTGCCAGTCCGCCTCTATCCTGCCTATCGTCACCGGCAGGCCGACCGCACGACTGACCAGTGCGGTGACTTCATGGTGATAACTTTCGATTTCGGGCAACACGCGATAACGTAGCGTCATCAGCATCGCTCCCAGTACAACGCCCAGCACCATGACGGACAGCAGCGCCACGCGCGCCAATTTGCCCGATCTCGATGGAATGAAACGTTGCGGAAGGTTCAGCATCATGCCCTTGTGCGGGGTGGCCGCGAATGGATATTGCGTAAGCGAAACATACAGAACACAAGGGACTTATAATGCCCAAGTTAACCTTTTTGATTTTACCCCAAGCGACCCAGCATGAATACGGCTATCCCTGATTCCGAATTTGACCGGCTCGTCCGGCACAGCAGGCATTGCAGCCGCTATTTCAACCGTCTGGTGGAGGCTGAACCCGAGCTGTTGCCTTGGCTGCAAGCTCATTACGCCACGCCCTGCAACGCCGCAGAGATGCAACAGTGGCTGGACGCGCTGCCGCAGGCGACGGAAGAAGAGCTTTCCCGCTCCCTGCGCGACCTGCGCAAACGGGTCATGCTCAAGATCCTGCTGCGCGACCTAGGCGAATTGACCGGTCTCGATGAAGTCATGCTGGCGATGACCGCCCTGGCGGAACTGGCCGTGCAACGCGCTTTGTATTTCGCCTCCCGGATATTAACCGAGTCACACGGCGATCCGGTCGGCACGGAGAGCGGCAAGGTGCAGGAATTGCTGGTCATCGGTATGGGAAAACTGGGCGGCGGCGAACTCAACGTATCTTCCGACATCGACCTGATCTTCGCCTATGCGGAAGACGGCGAAACCAACGGAGCCCGTCCGCTGGGCAACCACGAATTCTTCACCCGGCTTGGCCGCAAAATCATCAGTCTCATCAACGAGCTCACCGCGCACGGTTATGTGTTCCGCGTCGACATGCGTCTGCGCCCCTACGGCGACAGCGGCGCACTGGTGATGAGCTTTGCCGCGCTGGAAGAATATCTGGTCAGCCAGGGACGCGAATGGGAGCGTTATGCATGGATCAAGGCGCGGGTCATCGCCCCCGCCGATGCCGCCACGGCGGATGAGCTGATGGCGCTGGCGCAGCCGTTCGTGTTCCGCAAATATCTGGACTACGGCGCTTTCGAGTCCATGCGCAAGTTACACGCGCAGATCCGCCAGGAAGTGGAACGACGCGACCGCGCCCACAACATCAAGCTCGGCCCCGGCGGCATCCGCGAGATCGAATTCATCGCCCAGGTCTTCCAGCTCATCCGTGGCGGGCGCGATGCATCCTTGCGCATCCGCCCCACCCAGGCCGTGCTGCGTCTGCTTACCGAGAATGGCCAGCTGGAAGCGCAGACTTCCGCAGAACTGGGGGAGGCCTACGTGTTCCTGCGCAATCTGGAACATCGTCTGCAATATCTGGACGACCAGCAGACGCAAGACTTGCCCGGCGATACCGCTAACCGCGAGTTGCTCGCCGCAGCGATGGCTTACCCCGACTACGCCGCATTGACGGCACGGCTCGATGTGTATCGCGAACAGGTCAGCCGCCATTTCAACCAGATATTCACCACCGAACAGGACGACAGTCCGGCCGACAGCGCGCTCTGGAACGACAATCTCGATACCGCAGCGCTGGCAGAAGAATTGGGCAAACTCGATTTTGGCAATATGGCCGAGCTTGCGGAACAACTCGTACAACTACGCGACAGCAACCGTTACAAACAACTTCCCGAGATCAGCCGCTCTCGCATCGACAAGATCATTCCGCAACTGATAGCCCAGAGCCAGAAGTTGCCGCAACGCGATCTGGCCTTGCCGCGCCTGCTGAAGCTGCTCGAACAGATCAGCCGGCGCAGCACCTATCTTGCTTTCATGACCGAGCACCCGCAGACACTGGAGCGGCTGGCGCGTTTCGCCGGTGCCAGTGAATGGGCCTGCGATTATCTTGCCCAGCACCCCAGCCTGCTCGACGAATTGCTCGACGCACGCGAGATCTACCGCGCCCCGGAATGGGCCAAGCTGGATGCGCTGCTGGCGGCACAACTGCGCGAACACAGCGGCGATCTGGAACGCCAGATGGATGTGTTGCGGCATTTCAAACAGGCACAGACTTTCCATCTGCTGGCGATGGATCTGCAAGGACTGCTGCCGCTGGAGACCCTGAGCGACCATCTCAGCGACCTGGCCGACCTGATCCTGCGACACGTGCTGCAACTATGCTGGGGAGAGGCGCGCAAGAGACACCGCGAACAAGCCCGTTTCGCCATCATCGCCTACGGCAAACTCGGTGGCCGCGAACTCGGCTACGACTCCGATCTCGACCTGATCTTTCTGTTCGACGACGAGCACGATGAGGCTGGCGAGAATTACGCCAGATTGGCACAGCGCATCAACACGGTATTGAGCAGTTATACCTCTGCCGGACGTCTGTATGAGACCGACCTGCGCCTGCGCCCCAACGGCGCAAGCGGCTTGCTGGTCAGCAGCATCGCCGCCTTCGCCGACTATCAAAGCAGCCAAGCCTGGGTGTGGGAGCATCAGGCACTTACGCGCGCGCGCTTCTGCGCCGGTGATGACGCGGTGGGACAACAGTTCGAGACCATCCGCGAGCGGGTATTACGCCAACCCCGCGACATCGCGGCACTGCGCCGTGAAGTCAGCGCCATGCGCCAGAAGATGCATGACGGGCATCCGAACAACAGCGGCCTGTTCGACATCAAACACGACAGCGGCGGCATGGTGGACATCGAGTTCATGGTGCAGTTTTTAGTTCTTGCCCATGCGGCGAACCACCCCGAACTCACGGCCAACAGTGGCAACATCGCGCTGCTGGCCATTGCGGCGAAACTGCAACTGATAGCCCAGCACGATAGCGATAGCGTGCGCGACCTCTACCGCGAGCTGCGCCGCCTGCAACACCAGATGCGCCTGAACAACCAGACCCTGTGCCGGATCGAAACAGGCAGCCTCGACATCACGCCCGTGCTGGCACTCTGGAACAAACTGCTGCCGGTAGCGGATTGAGCCACCCCATGACCAGCATCGTTCAACGCACCTATTCCGACGCGGCACAACAGCAACTCATCAGCTCCGGCTTGTCGCCGCTGCTGGCACGCATCTTTGCGGCACGCGACATCAGCCAGACAGCGCAACTGGACACCGATCTGCAACAGTTGCTGCCGTTCACGCAACTGAAGAACGTCCGCGCGATGGGGTGCCTGCTGGCCGATGCGATCGCCGCAAACAAAAACATCCTGATCGTGGCCGACTATGATGCCGACGGTGCGACGGCGTGTGCCGTTGCGATGCGCGGTCTGGCCATGCTCGGCGCGCGGGTGGACTTCATCGTGCCCAATCGCTTCGAATACGGCTACGGCCTGACACCCGAGATCGTGCATCTGGCACAGCGCTCCGGGCCGGACATCCTGCTCACCGTCGATAACGGTATCGCCAGTGTGGAAGGTGTCGCGGAAGCCAACCGGCTCGGCCTCGAAGTGCTGGTCACCGACCATCACCTGCCCGGTGACGGACTGCCGGACGCGCGTTGCATCGTCAATCCCAACCAGCCCGGCTGTGAATTTCCCAGCAAACATCTGGCCGGAGTGGGCGTGATGTTCTATGTGTTGCTGGCCCTGCGTGCCGAACTGCGCACACGCGGCGCTTTTGCCACACAGCGCGAACCGAACCTCGGCACATTGCTGGATCTGGTCGCGCTCGGCACGGTGGCCGATGTCGTCAGGCTGGACGGGAACAACCGTATCCTCGTGCAGCAGGGCTTGCAGCGCATCCGCGCCGGAAGAGCCTGTTGCGGCATCGCCGCACTGCTTCAGATCGCCAAAAAACCGGTCGCGCGCGCATCCGCGTTCGAGCTCGGTTTCATCGTCGGCCCCCGCCTCAATGCAGCCGGGCGCTTGGAAGATATGGGTCTGGGTATACGCTGCCTGCTGAGCGATGACGCAAACGAAGCTGCCGAGATCGCCACCAAACTGGATACGCTGAACCAAGAGCGGCGCAGTATCGAAGCCGATATGCAGGAGGCCGCGCTCGCCGCGCTTGAGCACATCAACCCCGCCGACGGCTACAGCCTCGCGCTGTTCGACGAAAGCTGGCATCAGGGCGTCATCGGCATCCTCGCTTCGCGCCTGAAAGACCGCTTCCATCGCCCGGTGATCGCGTTCGCACGCGGCAAAGACGGCGAACTGAAAGGCTCGGGACGCAGCATCAACGGACTGCACCTGCGCGATGCACTCGACCTCGTCGCCAAACGCCACCCGCATCTGCTACAAAAATTCGGCGGTCATGCCATGGCCGCAGGTGTGACTCTGCGCGCGGAACATTTCACGGCATTCCGCGACGCCTTCGAAACGGTCGCGCGTAGCCTGCTCTCACCCACCGACCTGGTAAAACAGATCGAGACCGACGGCGAACTCGCGCCCGGCGATTTTGTGCTGGATACTGCCCGCGTGCTGGAACGGCAGGTCTGGGGACAGGGGTTTCCCGAACCGCTGTTCCGGGGTGATTTCCGTGTGCAGAGCCAGCGCGTGGTGGGCGAGAAACACCTCAAGCTGAAACTATCGTCGTCGGCAGGCAGTTTCGAAGCCATCCGTTTCTTTTACACCGATCCCGCCCCTGCTAGCGTACATGCCGTGTACAGTCTGTCTGTCAATGAATACAATGGCAGCGAGAGTCTGCAACTCATCGTGCGTCATTGGTAAGGAAGAAATTACCCATATTTTATGGGGAAGGGAGAAGAGGGAAGAGGGAAGGGTAAAACCTCTGCTCTAAACAAGGGAAGAGAGAAGATTTCATCCTGCTCTCTTCCCCCTTCCCGCTTCTCCTCATTTTAATTTCCAATGCTCCAAGGAGATCACGCAATGGAAACCGTTTTTCTGCCCGGCGACGGTATCGACGCATTACCCCAGTTTCTGACCAGTCTCGCCATCGGTCTGCTCATCGGGCTGGAGCGTGAACGCAATCCATCCGCCAAAGCCGGTTTGCGCACCTTCGCGCTGGTCTCCCTGTTCGGCACACTCATCGCTCTGCTGGCCGACAAGACAGGAGCACCCTGGTTGCTGGTCGCCGGACTGCTCGCCATCGCGGGCATGATCGTGGCTGCATATATCAACGCCCCTACCGAAAACAACGATCCCGGCACCACCACGGTCGCCGCACTGCTGATCTGTTATGCGCTGGGGGTGCTGACCTGGTATGGCTCGTCCAAACTCGCCGTGATGCTCGCCATCGCCACCACCACCCTGCTCTATTTCAAACCGGAGCTGCAAGGCATGTCGCAACGGCTCTCGCGCCGCGATCTGGTCTCCATCCTGCAATTCTCCGTGCTGAGTTTCGTCATCCTGCCCATCCTGCCCGACCAGACCTTCGGCCCGTACAACGCATTCAACCCGCACAACGCATGGATGATGGTAGTGCTGATCTCCGGCCTGAGTCTGGCCGGTTATGTCGCCCTGCACTGGACCGGGCACCGTTACGGGGCGCCGCTGCTGGGCGTGTTTGGCGGTCTGGCTTCGAGTACGGCCACGACGATGGTGTACGCGAAACACAGCAAAACCAACGACAGTATGTGCCGCCTTTCCGCCGTGGTCATCCTCATCGCCAGCCAGGTGGTACTGATCCGTCTGGCCGTGGTCAGCGCACTGGTATCCCCTGCCGTGACGCCCCAATTGCTGCCTTCACTGGCACTCGGTCTGGTGTGCGGACTCAGTGTCACGTTATGGAGTTGGAGCAGACTGCGCACGGAGTCCGACCTCCCCTTGCCGCAGACCTCCAACCCGACCGAGCTCCACGCCGCGCTCGGCTTCGGCCTGTTGTATGCCGTGGTGCTGTTGTGTTCCGCCTGGCTCACCGACATCGCAGGCAGCGGCGGCCTGTATGTCGTGGCGATGGTCTCCGGCCTCACCGACGTCGATGCCATCACCCTGTCCAGCCTGCGCCTGTTTTCGCTCGACAAACTGAGTGGCGACCAGGCTGTAACCGCCATCGCCATCGCCTTCATCGCCAACATGGTGTTCAAGTTCGGCATGCTCTTTTTCATCGGCGGCAAAGCCTTGGCGCAGCACGTGGCCGGAGGATTCGCGGCGATGGCAGCGGGCGTGGCGTTGGGGCTGGTGTTCCTGTAGGTTGCTTACTTTGAAAAAGCGGGGGCATGTATAATTGCGCCCTTTAAAGTCTGCCGCAAACAAATCATGGAAGCCGAACAACTCAACGCGTTAACCAACAAGATTCAAGACCTGCGCACCCGCAACATCGAACTGCGGAGGTATCTTTGACTACGATGGCAAACAGGATCGTTTAGCCGAAGTCGTCGTCCTCGCAGAAGACCCCGCTGTCTGGCAGGACAGCAAACGCTCGCAGGAACTTGGGAAAGAACGCAAGATGCTGGAAGGTGTCGTGCTCAATCTGCAAAGCGTCGAAAGCTCACTCAACGACGCGGGCGAATTGATGGAAATGGCGCTGGCCGAGAACGATGACGACAGCCTGCACAGCATCGCCGCCGACATCGAACAAACCGAAAAGATCGTGGCCGACATGGAGTTTCGCCGTATGTTCTCCGGCGAGATGGACGCGGCCAATTGCTTCCTCGACATCCAGGCCGGTTCCGGCGGCACCGAAGCACAGGACTGGGGTGCCATGCTGTTGCGCATGTATATCCGCTATGCCGAACGCAAAGGCTTCCAGGTCGAAATCCTGGAGCAGTCCGACGGTGAAGTCGCGGGCATCAAGGGCGCGTCGCTCAAGATCAGCGGTGAATATGCCTACGGCCACCTGCGCACCGAAACCGGCGTGCACCGCCTCGTGCGCAAATCGCCGTTCGACTCGGGCAACCGCCGCCACACTTCGTTCTCCAGCGTGTTCGTGTATCCCGAAGTGGACGACTCCATCGAGATCGACATCAACCCCGCCGACCTGCGCGTTGACACCTATCGCGCATCCGGCGCGGGCGGACAGCACATCAACAAGACAGATTCGGCGGTGCGTATCACCCACATACCGACCAACATCGTGGTGCAGTGCCAAAGCGACCGCTCGCAGCACAAGAACCGCGCCGAGGCGATGTCTATGCTGAAGTCGCGCATGTACGAAGAGGAATTGCGCAAGCGTAATGCCGAGAAACAGGTTCTGGAAGACACCAAATCCGACATCGGCTGGGGCCACCAGATCCGCAGCTATGTACTCGACCAGTCGCGCATCAAAGACCTGCGCACCAACCACGAAGTCGGCAACACCCAGGCCGTGCTGGACGGTGATCTGGACGACTTCATTTCGGCCAGTTTGAAGCAAGGCGTTTAACTTAAGAGAACGATTATGACCACCGAACCGACCCCGATACTGCATGACGAAAACCAGATCATCGCCGAGCGCCGCGCCAAGCTGAGCGCCCTGCGCAAAGAAGGCATCGCTTTCCCCAACGATTTCGAACGCAAGAATTTGGCAGGGGCGTTACATGCCGAGTTCGGCGAAAAGTCGCATGATGAACTGGAAGCCGCACACGTCACTGTGTCCGTCGCGGGGCGCATGCTGTTGAAACGTGTGATGGGCAAAGCCAGCTTCGCCACCGTGCAGGACATGAGCGGACGCATCCAGCTGTTCATCAGCAACGGCGACACTGGCGAAGAGGCGCACAACGCTTTCAAACACCACGACCTCGGCGACATCCTCGGTGCCACCGGCGTATTGTTCAAGACCAAGACCGGCGAACTGTCGGTGCGTGTCACGCAGCTGCGTCTGCTGACCAAGGCCCTGCGCCCCCTGCCGGAAAAATTCCACGGTCTCACCGACCAGGAGCAGAAGTACCGCCAGCGTTACGTCGATCTCATCACCAACGAAGAGACGCGCAAGACCTTCATCATCCGCTCCAAGGTGATCCAGGCGATACGCGAATTCTTTGCACGCCACGATTATCTCGAAGTCGAGACACCGATGTTGCACCCCATCCCCGGCGGCGCATCGGCCAAACCTTTCATCACCCATCACAACGCGCTCGACATGCAGATGTACCTGCGTATCGCGCCCGAGCTGTATTTGAAACGTCTGGTGGTGGGCGGTTTCGAGAAGGTGTTCGAGATTAACCGCAACTTCCGTAACGAGGGCGTTTCCACGCGGCACAATCCAGAATTCACCATGATCGAATTCTACGAGGCCTACCGCGATTACAAGTATCTGATGGATTTCACCGAGAAGTTGCTCGCCGAAGTCGCGCGCAAGGTGCTGGGCACCACGGTCATCAGTTATCAGGGACGCGAACTGGATCTGGGTAAACCGTTCCACCGCTTGACCATGGTGCAGGCAGTGCAGAAATATCATCCGCAATTCAGCGATGCGCAGTTGAATGATCGCGATTTTCTCATCAACGAACTGCAAGACCTGAAAGCGAAATACAACCCGAAAGACGCCGTGGGCGGCTTGCAGCTCTCGCTGTTCGAGGAGCTGGCCGAACATCAGCTGTTCGAACCGACCTTCATCGTCGATTATCCCGTGGAAGTCTCTCCGCTGGCGCGCAGCAGTGATGCCCATCCCGAGATCACCGAACGTTTCGAGCTGTTCGTGGTCGGACGCGAACTCGCCAACGGCTTCTCCGAATTGAACGACCCGGAAGACCAGGAAGCGCGCTTCGATGCACAGGTGATGGCGAAGGATGCGGGCGACGAAGAAGCGATGTTCAAGGACGGCGATTACATCCGCGCGCTGGAATACGGCCTGCCTCCCACCGCCGGTCAAGGTATCGGCATCGATCGTCTGGTGATGTTGCTGACCGACAGTGCCGCGATCCGTGATGTGATCCTGTTCCCGCACATGCGTCCAGAATCCTGATCTCCCGCTCGGGCAACAATGAAGAAGGGGCGCTTGCGCGCCCCTTCTTCATTGTTGCATTTGACTCCGATTACTCGGAACGTACCGCACGTTTACGATCATGCTCTTTCAGGTGACGCTTGCGGATACGGATGGACTTCGGTGTCAGTTCAACCAATTCGTCGTCGTCAATGAATTCAACGGCTGATTCCAGCGTCATCTTCAAGGCCGTGGTCAAACGCACCGCTTCGTCGGTACCGGAGGCACGCACGTTGGTGAGTTGCTTGCCCTTGATCGGGTTGACGATGAGGTCGTTGTCGCGACTATGGATACCGATGATCATCCCTTCGTACAACTTGTCGCCAGGCACCACGAACATGCGGCCACGGTCTTCCAACTTCCATAGCGCATAGGCCACGGCCTCGCCATCATCTTGCGAGATCAGCACGCCGTTGTGGCGCCCCGGCAAGTCCGCCTTGACCGGACCGTAATCGTCGAATACATGGCTGATCAAGCCGCTGCCGCGCGTCATGGTCATAAAGTCAGATTGGAAACCGATCAGGCCGCGTGCTGGAATGTGGTATTCCAAACGGGTACGTCCTTGACCGTCAGATTCCATATTGGTCAGTTCGCCGCGACGACGACCGATCTCTTCCATGACACCACCTTGATGGCTATCTTCCAAGTCGATAGATAGGTTCTCATACGGCTCGCACTTCTCACCGTTGATCTCTTTGTAAACGACGCGCGGCTTACCGACAGCCAATTCGAAGCCTTCACGACGCATGGTTTCCAGCAAGATGGTCAGGTGCAACTCACCACGACCGGAGACGCGGAAT
Source organism: Gallionellaceae bacterium (assembly GCA_030823955.1). Classification (GTDB taxonomy): domain Bacteria; phylum Pseudomonadota; class Gammaproteobacteria; order Burkholderiales; family Gallionellaceae; genus PALSA-1006. The sequence continues at coordinate 28,100 of JAVBYO010000003.1, read as the reverse complement.
ACGTCCGCATCATTCGTGTCTTCCACGCGCAAGGCGACGTTAGTCAGCAATTCCTTGGTCAAGCGATCACGTATCTGGCGGCTGGAAACGAACTTGCCTTCGGTGCCAGCCAAGGGGGAGCCGTTCACCATGAAGTCCATGGTCAAGGTTGGCTCATCTACGCCCAACACCGGCAAACCAACAGGATTGTCTTTGTCGCAAATTGTGACGCCGATACCGATCTCGTCCAGGCCGGAGATGATAATGATGTCGCCTGCTTCTGCGCTATCAACAGGTACACGATCCAAACCGCGGAAGCCCAACACTTGGTTGATGCGTCCGGAACTGACTTGGTCTGCATGGTTCATCACCACGACACTCTGACCTGGCTTGATACGACCATTCAGGACACGACCGATACCCAAACGCCCCGTGAAAGTGGAGTAATCGAGCGCAGCCAGTTGCAGCTGCAACGGCGCTTCCGGATCACCCGGAGGCGAAGAAACGAACTTCAAAACCGTTTCAAACAGCGGCTTCATATCGGATGCAGTACCGCCTTTGGACGGCGCATCTTTCAGATCCAGACAGGCCCAACCGTTCAAGCCGGATGCGTAGATCACCGGAAAATCGAGTTGTTCATCTGTTGCGTGCAGCTTGTCGAACAGGTCGAAGGTTTGATCGAGAACCCAGTCAGGACGCGCGCCGGGACGGTCAACCTTGTTAATCACAACGATGGGCTTCAGACCCAGTGCCAGCGCCTTCTTGGTCACGAAACGTGTCTGTGGCATCGGGCCTTCCACTGCGTCCACCAGCAGCAGCACGCCGTTCACCATACCCAGCACGCGCTCCACCTCGCCGCCGAAGTCGGCGTGTCCCGGTGTGTCGACGATGTTGATGTGGGTACCGTTGTATTCGATGGCGGTGTTCTTCGCCAGAATGGTAATGCCGCGCTCTTTCTCAAGATCGTTGCTGTCCATCACGCGCGCATCCACCTTCTGGTTATCGCGGAAGGTGCCGGATTGGCGAAGAAGTTGGTCAACCAGAGTGGTCTTACCGTGGTCAACGTGGGCAATGATGGCGATGTTACGAAGTGCGCGGGACATGATGTACTACCTGTACTGGATTCAAAGGGGGCGCATTCTAGCACAGAGCGCATACCGATTCAGCAAATCGACTTTGCGCCGCCAGTGTCACAATCGCTGGCGGCCTGTCGATATGCGACGTCTGGCAAGACAGCCCGCTCAACACAGTGTTGAAAGACCCACTTGAGCGGGGTTCAGAAACTATTTTTTCATGGGCATTCCTGAGAATGAACAATAAGGCTTGCACCTAAGCACCCGTTTCATTTCGTCTTGTTCAGAATACCTAGTTCAGCTCGCTGTATATATAGGCCTTTTGGCATATTTCATTCTGCGCCCTCAAGGCGTATGTTCCCGCTCCCGGCTTGGCAATACTCCCAATTGTTTGCATCTACTCGAGGAGACGAATATGAGCAGCTCACTACCTCACATCAATTACAGAATGCGCGATCCCGCGAACCGTCACTTTGGCTTCATTGAAATTGACGATGTCGAGAAATACTGGATCGACGATCTGGAAGCGTTCTATCAGGCATTCGGTTACAACAGCGAGCTGCGCAAACAAGGGATCATGCCGGATGAATTCATCTGGGAGGAATACATCAAGGATACGAAGAAACACACCGACTGTTACCGCTTTCACATCCTGGAATATCTGTTCCAGCACTCCGAATCGTTTCGGCAAAAACACCTGATGGACTATGAGCACTGGATCACGGAACACGCCGCCACGATGAAGGAAAATGGCGGACATTGCTGCACCTGCAAATGCAAGACAGGCGAATTGAAAAGCCATTAGACAGCACAGCGGCAGAAACATCCTGCCAGTCAAATAAAAAGGCTCGCATCAGCGCGAGCCTTTTTATTTGACTGGGCAAGCGTTATCTCGCATCAAAATCGGGGGAGAATTTTTCCAGCAGCGGCTTCATCAGACAGTCTTCGTTGATGACATGATTGATCAACCAGTCGCGCAGAAAATTGGTGAAGTGTCTCGCCACTTCCGCCGACCACCCCTGCCCCATCTCTTCGATCTCTGCCCTCACTTGCTCAAGTTGCTTGATCAGCGCCTGGTGGGATAAACCGAGTTGCTGTGCTTGCGCATAACCGGCCGCATTGGCGATCTTTTCTTCCCGGTCGAAATGCACCAGCGAATAATTGGAAAGATCGTCGAGTAATCGATTCAACTCGGCTCTATCTTTCGCTTCCAGACTCTGCTGAACCATGTTGATGATCTCGATAAGATACTTGTGGTCGGCATCGATCACATTGTTCCCGACACTTAATTCTTCGCGCCATAAGAGCTTCATCACAACCTCCCGAACGATCTGTAATTGTCATGGTGACACTTCCCGCCCTGCCCACCAAGCCATAAAAGCACACACGCTAGGATAACAGTTTGGAGCGGCTCAGAAAACGATACCGGCTATTGGAGAGTAGCCAAAATGAAAAAAGGAGCTGCACCATGTGCAACTCCTTGTTTTTTTTGGTGGGCCGTGCGGGGATCGAACCTGCGACAAACGGATTAAGAGTCCGCTGCTCTACCAGCTGAGCTAACGACCCGGAAGAGGCGCGCATTTTATGTGAGCAGGTGAAATTGTCAAGGTGAATGTACCTGCATCACCTGTCCACACACTAGGGAAGTTGGCGCACCACCCGGAAACCAACGAACTTGGAACGGAACACAGGACTCTCTTTATGCCGACTTGCCGCGCGCAGCGAGGCTACCTCGTTGAACCAAGAGCCGCCGCGCAGCACGCGGCGCTTGCCGTCGCTCTGCCAGGTGCGCCCGTCCTGCGGCGCACCTCTGTAGTCGTCGTGATAGCTGTCTCCGACCCACTCCCATACATTGCCGCTCATATCGTACAGCCCGAAGGCGTTGGCGGCTTTTCCTGCCACGGGAACGGGGCCCGTTCGCTCATCTGCCGAAGCACCATGATTCGCCACACTCTCCAGCTCATCGCTGCCGCAATAACGTTGCCGCACGCCCGCACGGCAAGCGTACTCCCACTCCGCCTCGCTGGGCAGACGATAGATCTTGCGTGTCTTGGCATTGAGCTTCTGGATGAATATCTGCACGTCGTGCCAGCTGACCTGCTCGACCGGACAATCACCACCGCAACTTGAGAAGAAACTCGGATCGTTACCCAGAATGCTGCGACTCTGGTCTTGCATCACGATCCGCCATTGGGCCTGCGTGACTTCGGTCTTGCTCATCGCAAAGGATTTGACCAGGGTGACGTGATGCAGCGGTATCTCGTCCGCATCGCCCTCGTTGTCTCCCATGTCGAATTCCCCCGCCGGGATCACCACCATCTCGGGGCAGGTCGGACAATCACGCAGGGGCGTATCGACAGCGCTAGCCGTGGCGGCAAACACTATGCCCCACAACACACACAAAACCTTGGCAAACAGATTGGACATCGCAACTTGAACACTGGCACGACCGCACACTAGGTGCGCGGCCAGAGCATATCCTCTTAGAACGGAATATCGTCGTCGAAATTATCGAAGTTGCCCTTGGCCGCCGGCGCGGACGGCTTGGATGCCGGTGCACTGCGAGCCGGAGCGGACGACTGCCCCTGATTCTCCACCACTTCGAAACTACCCGCACCGCCGGACTTGCTGCCCAGCATGGTCATCTCGTTGACAATGATCTCGGTGGTGTAGCGGTCTTTGCCCTCTTTGTCCTGCCACTTGCGCGTCTGGATGCGGCCTTCAACGTAAACCATCGAACCCTTCTTCAGGTATTCACCGGCGATCTCGGCCAGACGGCGATAAAACACTAGATTGTGCCATTCGGTGCGTTCCTGCTTCTCGCCACTCTTATCCTTGTAATTCTCGGAGGTCGCCAGTGATACGTTGGTCACCGCTTCGCCGCTGGTCATGTAACGGGTCTCCGGGTCTTTGCCCAAACGCCCCACCAAGATCACTTTATTCACCGACATGTCATGCTCCCTTTAAAGAATTTAGGATTTCCGCGTTCGCTCCCTCTCCCTCCGGGGGAGGGTTGGGGTGGGGGAACCCCCTATTGATTACTCGCCACCAGCTTTTCTACCGCATCTTCATCGAAGCCGCCTATCTCCACCTTGAGACAAGCGATCTGTTCATTTCCCACCACCAGCACTTCGCGTACACCCCGCAATTGTGCCAGAGACTGCCGCAATTTGCCTGCCGCATCTTCATCCAGCTCCGGCAGATGATACATCCTAGTCATCAGCGCTTCCGGCGCGCGCATGGTGGAGGCCACCCCCAACCACAGCAGCAACATGAACACAGCGAACAACAACACCGCATCGCCGCCGTAGAACTGCATCAACAACCCGCCCATGGCCGAACCGAAGAACGCCCCCAGGAACTGCACACTGCTGAACACCCCCATCGCCGTGCCTTTGGCCGCCAGCGGCGCGATCTTGCTGACAATGGAAGGCTGCGTCGCTTCCAGCACGTTGAACGCGGTGAAGAACGCCAGCAACGCGACTGCCACGCCCCACACACTATCCTGCAGGAACAAAATGCCCAGTTGCGCCAAGGCAGCCAGCGCGATGGCGAACATGAACACCTGTTTCATCTTCGCCTTCTTCTCCGCGATGATGATGGGCGGCACCATCAGCATAAAAGCGATGAGCATCACCGGCAGATAGACCTGCCACTGGTGCTGCGCATCCAGCCCCCCGGCACGCAGAATGAAGGGCACCTGCATGAACACCGACATCAAGATCGCATGTAATGTGAACACGCCGAAATCCATGCGCAGCAAGTCTTTGTTGCGCAATACCTCGGCCAGCTTGCTGGTGTTCGCTTCGGTATCGGAATGGAAGCGCGTGATGCGCGGATCGGGGATGAACCACAACACTACCGCGATGGAAACAAAAGCCAGCACACCGATCAACTCGAACATACCGGACATGCCGATGTAGTGATACAACAGCGGCGAAAGCACCATCGAGATGGAGAAGGTAATGCCAATGGTGATGCCGATCATGGCCATCGCCTTGGTGCGGTGCTCCTCGCGTGTGAGGTCCGCCGTCAGCGCCATCACTGCCGCATTGATCGCCCCCGCGCCCTGGATCACACGCCCGGCAATGATCCAGTAGATGTCATCCGCCGAGGCCGCGATGAAACTGCCCGCCGCGAACAGCAGCAGGCCCGCAATGATGATGGGCTTGCGCCCGTAACGATCCGACAGCCACCCTGCCGGGATCTGCAACAGCGCCTGCGTCAGCCCGTATGCGCCCAACGCGACCCCGATCAGGAAATGACTCTCCCCGCCCGGCAACGTCTCCGCATACAAGGCAAAGATCGGCAGAATGATGAACAGGCCCAGCATACGCAGGCCATAGATACTCGCCAAGCCGATACTGGCACGACGTTCAAAGGGAGTCATTGCGGAATCTGAAGCGGACATGAAGCAGTAACAAGTGATTTTCTGGAGGGGCGTATCTTAACAGGTCAGCCCGCCGCCCGACAGCAATGGCCTTAGGAAGGTCTGATTAAGTCCGCTCGTAACCCACCTTAGCCAACCAAAGTTTGATTGGTTCGGCCTTGGGACTGGGCACGGACTGCACTAAACGCAGCGGCGTTTCGGCAGTAGCAACATCGGTAAGCCGCTGCTTGCCATCATCGGCAGTCATTTTCAACTGGTGACAATTTGTCACCAGTTGACTACCTTCCTTGCCCAGCCGTTCTTTCAACTTGTTCCAGTATTTTCGCGCCGTCTGGTAATCCGTTTGCTGCGTCAACACCTGCACAATATCCACCACCGAAAACCACCAAGTTTCAGTAGCCTCGTCATACACGCGGCGGATTTCATGCTCTTCAAAGAAAGCTGGCTGGGGCTACATGGTCTGGATTCCTTGTACATGACGGCAATCGCATCTTATGGAACGAACGTTCCGATGCCAGCTGAGCAACAAACGCTATGCCAAGATGCCACGCTTAGGGAGTTTGCGCGCTAATTATTCTGCAATAACTGATACCAAAGGAATGGTGCAACAGGTGTCCTAAAATGCCTGCAAGCCACCAAGTCAATTGCAGGCAACCCTCCCTTCCACGCAGGAGATGATTCAATAATATTGTGCCGAGATGAATTCAGAACCGCCTGAACCCTGTCACGGAACTCTTCAACAGTATCAGGTAGTTTGATTGGTGCTTCAGACTCGCCGCACTGGTACTGCGCCATATGGAAATACAGATGTTTGGGCAACTCTTGAGTTGGATGCCATAGCTGAAGACATATTTCCGGGTAATCTGTTTTTGAATTCTTTGCAATTACAGCATACAGATCATCGCGCTCAAGTATCACCGCCCAAGCTGCTAGAGTGGGCAACAACCACGATGTTCTCATCAAACGAGCGCGCAACTCCTCATCTCCAAAAACTGTTGCTTCTACGAGGTCATCTGTTGAGTCCGTACAGATTGGGAAGTTGCGCTTGATCTTGAATGTGTAATCAATTCGCTTAACCAGTTCGGCAAGCCAATTTTGTGCCTGCAGCTTATAGCCAGTGGAATGCAGCAATAGCAACCCAAGGGTGATATCAATTACATGTCCATCAAATACTGGCGAGCCGGAAATAGGATTGTTTTCTAGTAATGCAGCCAATGCATCAGCCACAATGGCCGCATCTCGAAGTCCAGCTTGTTGTATCTGTTCGTCTGCCATCACCAATGCTCGACATAGCCCAATCGACGCGAGCAGCCCAATTTGCTCGAAAACGACCAGCGAGAACTCTGCGTTTTCTCGGCAATATCCAGACATTCCGTCTTCCACATACAAGTGACCTTGCAGCTTCTCGAAATAATTTTTCCCTGCCGTGTTATACCCCATCCATAACTCACCAAGCTCTTGGTGGTAAAGATGCCTGTTATTTTCTTCTTCAAGGTGAATTCGGTGCCACGCCCAAAGCACGGCACGCTCAACAGCCACCTGCGCCTGTTTCAAATTACCCTCGTCCTCTGACCAGTGCGCAAAAATCTGCGCAGCCAAATTGACAACTCGCAAGGCCTTTATCAAATCACGAGGCTTTGTGGTTTGATTGGACAGTGCACCTTCATGGGTCAATCCAAGTTGCCGAAGGAATAATTTGTACAAATCCTTCTGGTCGTAATCAAGATCGCCCGATAGGGCGAGCGACTTCCTTAGATTGGAGCGGTCTTCTGCATCGAAGATGTGTTCGTTGAGCATATGTTGCTCAAGGAGTAGCGCAATTTGGTCGCCACCCCAGAAGTTGAAGGAGGCAAGTGTTGCATGTTCCTTTGTGTAGCTATCCCAATTTATTTGTGTGTCCTGTTTCAAATCGCCCGTAGTGGCAAGAACAATTCGCTTCCTAAGAGATTCATGCGCGGGTTCGACGTGAGTTTTCAAATAGACATCAAGAACCTCATTCAAGCTTTGTCGAACAGATTGAGGCCCTGAATCCCAGTCGGCGCGACCTATATCTCCGCGCTTAATGACCAACAATAGTAATTCCTGAATGCCATCCTCTGGCGAGATACCAACCGCCGCCAAGTCAACTCCAAACTGTCGAACTCCCGTTTGTGGCTTTGAGACTGGGACATAACCCATCGCAAGCAGAAGGTCTGGAAGCAAACGGTCAAATTCGTCACGTTCTTTAAGAGTACGCAGATATTGAGCAAGAATTAGTTTCATGACAGCTCCCTCTTGGCAAGGCGGAACATCATGGCGTGAATTTCATACCCAACGGTGTCGATGACATATCGCCGTGGCAGTGAGATTGATGTGGACAGCGAATGAAAATGTGTTGGCTCCGTAAGATTTCCATCATGAAAACTAAATGACCCAATGCCCGCTTTTATTGGAATCTCCATTGCGATTTGACGAATTATTGAATGTTTCTTTGCATCCTCAGATGCGGCCTCCATCTGTTTTGCATGCGCCCCTGAAAACTGACGCTGAAGTCTAGGTGGCGGCCTCAACTCAGTAAGTCGCGGTAGCGCATCAAGAACGTTGATGCGGTCCTTGATCACTTTTATTGCACTTGAATAAAATGCTGATAAGTTGGCATCCGTTGCTGAACTGCTCGCAGCCCCCAACATTTCAATGGTGGAAGATGGGTAGTCTCTCCCAATTTCATCTATCAGCAAGGAATGGACTATGCCAAAAGTTCGCTGTGGCGCATCTTGCGTTTTAAGCAAAGACATCGTCAGCGACAACAGATGCTCTTCAGAAGTCACAAAGCCCAGCATACGCCTTACTAGAAATATCAAATCGCCTTGCTCCAAACCATCGAGACGCGGCACGCTAAACTCGACTTCTCTTAATTTACGCACCCATAAGAAAGATAGCAGTCCGGCAGCAGCGGCAGCGAGTTGTCTACTATCTGAAAGAAACCAGTCCGTAATCACCTGTGAAAGTAGCTCTGGGCGGTTTGCTATTTCACCAATCGTTCCATCAAACAACTCTGCTGCTGACTTATCCTTTGGTACATCCTTGGCATTTTCCTCAACCCATTCAGTCAAGCAGGAGATGGCGAATTGCTGTTGCTCTGGATCGGCAATCATCTGCCCCAAAATATGATCAAAGCTATCCAGCACACCTTTTGAGCTTGGCAACACCTTGCGCATTAAACTAAACCAATCGCCAAAGTTAGCCTTATGTTTCATTTCTGCCGTATTCATAAAAAGAGCATTGGCAGATGCGCTAAGAGCATGCTGATCTCCAGCCTCCCCTAATGAAATTAGCGAAGCATCAAATACATCGATGATTGGCACGGCTTGTGCGGCTGCATGTATGGCCGACAAGCGAACTTGTTCTACGGAGTCGACCATGTGCGCAATGATTGCTGTCGACACCGATGGAATCGAATCGGATGTGACTATAGATGAAGCAAGCAATCGACCCAATGTATACAAAGCTGCGCTCTTGAGAATTGCACTCTGGGACTTCGCGTCCTCAAGTGACAACCTGACTGCTTCCTCTGGTGACGACTTCGCGAGGGCCATGATGAAAACCAAATGCAGACTGGCTGCGCCCTCAGCGGGGGTTTCTCTGAGGAAGAGGTGTGCTGCGCGCACAGCCTGTGGCTGCCTTACGAAATACCTCTCAAGTTCGCTGTAGATCATGCCGGCACAAAGGTCGTTTTTCGTGCTTTCGTGTTGCGCAGCACACAGCCTGAATACTTCCTCAATTGCTAATTTGGTAAGATATGGCAGTGCTGCCTTAATGACATGCAGCGCATCAAATACATCCACCGACTTGACCTGAATCGCATTCGCTGCGATAGAGAGAACATCGTCAGTTTCATGCACAAGAGCCAGAAGCCGCCCTGATGCAGTGTCAGTCTTGCCAATTTCACAGCGCCAAAGATCATACGCTGCATCCAGCCACATTCTCGAATTATTGGTGAATTCCGTTTTGTTTATTTCAAACACATAGGAGGCAACACAACGGTTACGTGCTTCGAGTGAAGCAAAGCGAATAGTTTTGTCGTCAATTGAATATTCCGCAAATTCGCCTTGATGCAAAGCACTCAAGTTTTCCATTGGAATATCGCAACACAATTCATCTGAACGTGTGTTATGAAGGTTTTGAGCTAGCGCACCGATGATTTCCAATAATTCAGCGTTGAACTCAGTTGAGTTTGGCTGTTTATCTTTTCCTGAAATAACACTCATATATCCGCTCACCTCCACTATGGAGATTTTTGACTATACGGAAGTGATCGTAGAGGAGCAAGAGTTAAGCCTACGCTATAGCAGGCCTATGATGCTACCTATGCGAGAGGCTGTTATATGCCCAGCAGCGGCGATGGTTCGTGCCAGACGATGTCACCCGCATCCGACACGTAGCGGATTCATTACCAGACTTCTTTGCCGACTGGCGTGCCTGTGTCGATGGGTTTGTGCAGATTGTTGCCGGTGATGCCGCCGATGATATCTTCGAGTTTGTCTGACTTGCGGCGTACTGGCTCGATGACAATGCGGCCTTGCTCTTCGCACACATCGCCGGACTGCTCAAGATCGACATGCGCTGCCGCCTTGATGGCCGCCGGAATGCGCACTGTTGCGCTGTTACCCCATTTCTTGATGACGACTTCCATGAAGTCTTCTCCTCCGATTCAATGGAGACAGTGTAGTAAGCCATCTGGCGTGTGTCCAGATTGTTCACTCAATCATTGGGGAGCTGGCTTGTCTAGCTGTTGATACCAAACTAGCCGTGCATGAATGATGAGTGCTGATAACGAGAGTCATTCGAATCTCAGGATAAACGAGAATTGAATTTGGCCGGATTCTGTCAGTTGGGAAAGCCTCCGTTTTCGCGTATATTGTCTGGTCGTTTTTCTACGCCTTGGCTCCACATGGAATACATCAAAATACGCGGTGCGCGCACCCACAATCTCAAGAACATCAACCTCGATATCCCGCGCAACCAGTTGGTTGTGATCACCGGCTTGTCCGGCTCCGGCAAGTCTTCGCTCGCGTTCGATACGCTGTATGCGGAAGGGCAGCGGCGTTATGTGGAATCGCTCTCCGCTTATGCGCGGCAGTTCCTGCAATTGATGGAGAAGCCGGACGTAGATCTGATCGAGGGACTCTCCCCCGCCATCGCCATCGAGCAGAAGGCCACTTCGCACAATCCGCGCTCGACGGTGGGTACTGTCACCGAGATACACGATTATCTGCGTCTGTTGTTCGCGCGCGCGGGTGACCCGTATTGCCCGCAGCACGGCATCGTGTTGCAGGCGCAGTCGGTGGGCCAGATGGTGGACCATGTGCTGGCGCTGCCGGAGGGCACCAAGGTGATGATCCTGTCGCCTATCGTGGTAGAGCGCAAAGGCGAGCAATTGGATATGTTCGACGAGCTGCGCGCGCAGGGTTTCGTGCGCCTGCGTGTGAACGGCAAGGTGTGCGAGATGGATGCGCTGCCCAAGCTGGCGAAGAATTCGAAACACACCATCGAGATCGTGGTGGATAGATTGAAAGTCGCACCCGACATCAAGCAGCGTCTGGCGGAATCGTTCGAGACGGCATTGCGCCATGCCGATGGCCGCGCGCTGGCGGTGGAGATGGATAGCGGCAAGGAGCATCTGTTCTCGGCCAAGTTCGCCTGCCCCGTGTGCAATTATTCGCTGCAAGAGCTGGAACCGCGTTTGTTCTCGTTCAACAGCCCGATGGGGGCCTGCCCGAAGTGCGACGGTTTGGGCGTGATCTCGTTCTTCGATCCGGCCCGTATCGTGGCCTTTCCCTCGCTGTCGTTAAGCGGTGGCGCGATCAAGGGCTGGGATAAACGCAACCAGTTCTATTTCCAGATGCTGGACAGTCTGGCGCAACATTACGAATTCGATCTGGAGCGTCCGTACGAACGCTTGCCGGAGAAGATCCAGAAGGTAGTGTTGTACGGCAGTGGCCGCGAAGAGATCCCGTTCGCCTATGTGAACGAGCGCGGCAAAAAAATGTTGCGCGAGCATGCCTTCGAGGGCATCGTGAACAACCTGGAGCGGCGTTACAAGGAGACGGATTCGCCCACGGTGCGCGAAGAGCTGGCGAAGTATCTGAACTCCTGCTCCTGCCCGGAGTGCCAGGGCACCCGCTTGCGCGAGGAAGCGCGCCATGTACGCGTGGCCGACCACACCATCTATCAGCTCAGTGCCTTGCCGCTGAAGCAGGCACTGACTTTCTTTCAGCAGGTGAAGCTGCCCGGCAATAAACAGGCCATCGCAGAGAAGATCGTGCTGGAGATCGCCAGCCGCCTGACCTTCCTCAACAACGTGGGACTGGACTATCTGTCGCTGGAGCGTTCCGCCGAGACACTGTCCGGTGGTGAGGCGCAGCGTATCCGCCTCGCGTCGCAGATCGGCTCCGGCCTCACCGGGGTGATGTATGTGCTAGACGAGCCGTCCATCGGCCTGCATCAGCGCGATAACGACCGCTTGCTGGACACGTTGAAGCGCCTGCGCGACATGGGTAACAGTGTGATCGTGGTGGAGCACGACGAAGATGCCATCCAGACCGCCGACTATGTGGTGGATATGGGGCCGGGTGCGGGCGAGCATGGCGGCGTGATCGTGGCGCAAGGAACACCCAAAGAAGTATGTGCCAACCCGCAATCACTCACCGGCGACTATCTCTCCGGACGGCGCAGCATCCCGCTGCCGGACAAATATCGCAAGCCGGAGAAAGGTCGCAGGCTAAAGATCAGCGGCGCATGCGGCAACAACCTTAAGGATGTGACGCTCGACCTGCCCGTTGGGCTGCTCACCTGCGTGGCCGGAGTGTCCGGCTCGGGCAAGTCCACCCTCATCAATGACACGCTGTATAACGCCGTGGCCAAGCACCTGTACGGCAGCAATGCCGAGCCCGCACCTTATGCCGAGATCGAGGGGCTGGAGTTCTTCGACAAGGTCATCAATGTCGATCAGTCACCTATCGGGCGTACCCCGCGCTCCAACCCGGCGACCTATACCGGATTGTTCACGCCGATACGCGATCTTTTTTCCGGTGTGCCGACTGCGCGCGAGCGCGGCTACGGGCCGGGGCGCTTCTCCTTCAACGTGAAGGGTGGACGCTGCGAATCCTGCCAGGGCGACGGCGTGATCAAGGTGGAGATGCATTTCCTGCCGGACGTGTATGTGCCTTGCGACGTGTGCCACGGCCAACGTTATAACCGCGAGACGCTGGAGGTGTTGTACAAAGGCAAGAGCATCCACGAGGTGTTGAACATGACGGTGGAGCATGCCTATGAGTTCTTTAAGGCGGTGCCTATCATCGCGCGCAAGCTGAAGACGCTGCTGGATGTGGGGCTGGGTTACATCACGCTGGGACAGAGCGCCACCACCCTCTCCGGGGGCGAGGCACAGCGCGTGAAGCTGTCGCTGGAGCTGTCCAAACGCGATACCGGGCGCACGCTGTATATCCTCGATGAACCGACCACCGGGCTGCATTTCCACGACATCGATATGTTGCTCAGAGTCATCCACACCCTGCGCGACCAGGGCAATACCCTAGTGGTCATCGAACACAATCTGGACGTGATCAAGACGGCGGATTGGGTCATCGATCTGGGGCCGGAAGGCGGCGAAGGCGGAGGCCGCATCGTGGCGCAGGGCTCACCCAAGGATGTTGCGGCGAACAAGGCCAGCGTGACGGGGCCGTATTTGAAGAAGCTGGTGAAGTCTTAAAATATTGGCGGCTAAATAGTCCCCACTCTCCGGGTGGGGATGTGTCTTGCTTGACAATTATTGTCGACTATTGTTAGATGATGATGCGTTTCTTCCGCTTATTCACATAAGGAGAACGATCATGAACATCAAGCTTTTGATTCCCTTCTTTCTGGCGCTAGCATATGGTCAGGCTCTGGCAGCAGACGGCAAGATCACCATCTATTCCCCAGCCAACGGCGCTATGGTCAGTACCACTAGCATGGTTCCGATGAGCTATGAGGCCATGCTGGGTACCAACGGCGATCACTTGCATCTGTATGTCGATAACAAACGCATCGATGTATTGCGCCAGCTCAAGGGCAGTATCAAACTCGATGCATTGAAACCCGGCAAACACAAGATATGCCTGACTGAGAACACCAAGTCGCATATGGCAACAGGCTTGGAAAGCTGCGTTGAAGTGACCTCGCAATGAGTAACGCGCAAAACCTGACTTACGCGGCGATTCAGATCGTCCATAACTTTGGGGCAGTTGCGGTAGTGGGCGGTTCGCTGATCGCGCTGAAATGGCGTGAGAACGCGATGCGTAAAAAGCTGGCGAAAGTCGTGCTGATCGGCTGGCTGACACAGGCGGCCAGCGGTGCCACCTTCGGCATGACCACGTTCTATTACTACCAGGAGCTTCCTGATATCTCGGGGATAGCGACCTATGCACTCGCCATCAAGATGATCTGCGTAACGCTAGCGATCCTGATGCTGGCCGCTTATTTGCGGCTGGGGCAACACTGGGAGGTGCAACACCTCGACAAAGTGTGGATATCCTCTTCCGCATTGGCGATCACCGCCATTTCAGCTGCCGCATTCCTGCGCTGGTTCTCTTGAAGCTATGCACAAAAAACTAAAGCCGGAACAAGTCCGGCTTTAGTTGGCGTTGCTATTGGTCCTTAAGACTTATTCGTCCGCGACTTCTACCGGCTGAGCTTCTGCCGGGCGATCCATCAGTTCAACCAGTGCCATAGGAGCGTTGTCGCCCTTACGGAAACCGAACTTCAGAATGCGGGAATAGCCGCCGTTACGAGCTGCATAACGAGGACCGAGTTCGTCGAACAGCTTGGTGACGATCTCGCGGTCACGCAGACGGGCAAAGGCCAAACGACGGTTGGACAGACTTGGTGTCTTGCCCAATGTCAGGATGGGTTCTGCCACGCGACGCAGTTCCTTTGCCTTGGGCAAAGTCGTCTTGATGACTTCGTGACGCAACAGCGAAACGGTCATGTTGCGCAGCATCGCCAGACGGTGACTGCTGGAGCGGTTGAGTTTTCTGAGACCTAAACGGTGACGCATGATTATCCTTTCGTACTGCTCTTAAACTATTCCGGCTTACTTCTCTGCGGTCGCAGGCCAGTTTTCCAATTTCATACCCAGCGACAGACCATGCTCGGCCAACACTTGCTTGATCTCGTTCAGCGACTTGCGACCCAAGTTCGGGGTGCGCAGCAGGTCTGCTTCGTTGTGCTGGATCAGATCGCCGATGTAATGGATGCTCTGAGCCTTGAGGCAGTTGGAAGAACGCGGTGTCAGTTCCAAATCATCTACCGGACGCAACAGCATTGGATCGACCTTAGGCGCTTGTGGTTTCTCAACCGGCGCCGGTGTACCTTCCAGTGCGGCGAACACGGAGAACTGGTCCACCAGAATACGCGCTGCGTAACGGATGGATTCTTCCGGATCGATGGCGCTGTTGGTTTCGATGTCCATGATCAGCTTGTCCAAGTCGGTACGCTGCTCGACACGGGCGCTCTCGACCGAGTAGCTCACGCGGGAGATCGGGCTGAACGATGCATCCAGCGCGATGTGGCCGACCGGACGGGTCGTGCCTGGCTGCTGACGCGAGATCGCGGAGACATAACCGCGGCCTTGTTCGACCTTGATCTCGATCTCCAGCTTGCCGCCGGCGGTGAGATGCGCGATCACGTGGTTCGGATTGATGACTTCGGTATCGGCATTGGTCTCGATATCCGCAGCAGTCACCACACCGGCACCGGACTTCTTCAGGTGCAGAGTCGCTTCGCGGATGTTGTGCAGCTTGAGAACCAGTCCCTTGAGGTTCAGCAGGATCTCAACCACGTCTTCTTGCACGCCGTCGATGGACGAGTATTCGTGCAATACACCGGCGATCTTGACTTCAGTCACTGCATAACCAGGCATGGACGACAACAGGATACGGCGCAGGGCATTGCCCAATGTGTGGCCGTAGCCGCGCTCGAACGGCTCCATCACTACCCGAGCCTGGGTAGGAGAGATACGTTGCACGTCGATGATGCGAGGCTTCAGCAAATTGGTATAGGACATGTATGTACTCCGCGTGGATTACTTAGAATACAACTCGACAACGAGGTGTTCGTTGATCGTAGCTGGCAATTCGGAACGTTGCGGCAAAGCTTTGTATGTACCCTTGAAAGCCTTGACGTCGACATCGATCCACTCCGGGAAACCGCGCTGTTCGGCCGCTTGCAGCGCAGCTTTTACACGCAACTGGTTCTTGGATTTTTCGGCCACTTCGACCACATCACCCGGACGCACTTGGTACGACGGGATGTTGACGCGTTTGCCGTTGACCAGAATGGAGTTGTGACGCACCACTTGGCGTGCTTCTGCGCGGGAAGCGCCGAAACCCATACGGTAGGAAACGTTGTCCAGGCGCGATTCAAGGATCTGCAACAGGCTTTCGCCGGTGATGCCGCGGGCGGCTTCAGCACGCTTGTAAGTCAGGCGGAACTGGCCTTCCATCACGCCGTAGATACGACGCAGCTTTTGCTTTTCACGCAACTGGCCGCCGTATTCGGATTGACGTTGGTTCTTCTTCTGGCCGTGTTGACCGGGCGGATAGGCACGACGCTCTACCGCACATTTGTCGGTGAAACATTTTTCAGCCTTGAGGAACAGCTTCTCGCCTTCGCGACGGCACTGACGGCACTTTGCATCAAGATTTCTAGCCAAGATCTATACTCCCAACAATTAGATACGACGCTTTTTCGGCGGACGGCAGCCGTTGTGCGGCACTGGCGTGATGTCCGAAACGCTGGTGATTTTGAAACCGGCGGCATTCAGCGCACGCACGGCGGATTCACGACCAGGACCTGGGCCTTTGATGCGCACTTCCAGGTTCTTCACGCCGCATTCCTGCGCAGCTTTACCAGCCTGCTCGGCAGCGATCTGGGCGGCAAACGGGGTACTCTTGCGAGAGCCCTTGAAGCCGTTACCACCGCTGGTGGACCATGCCAGTGCATTGCCCTGACGGTCAGTGATCGTCACAATCGTGTTGTTAAAAGAAGCGTGCACGTGGGCGATACCCTCGGCAACGTTCTTTTTGACTTTCTTGCGCACTCGCGTGCTGGTCTTAGCCATGTCTCAAATCCTCTGTTAAATTACTTCTTCGCGCCGGCGATAGATTTACGCGGACCTTTACGGGTGCGTGCATTGGTACGGGTACGCTGACCACGGCACGGCAAACCGCGACGGTGACGCAGACCGCGATAGCAGCCCAAGTCCATCAATCGCTTGATGTTCATGGAGATCTCACGACGCAGATCACCTTCCACCGTGAACTTGGCGACTTCGTCGCGCAGTTTCTCCATGTCAGTGTCGTTGACATCTTTCATTTTGGTGGATGTGGCGATCCCGGCAGCAGCGCAGATTTCGCGCGCGCGGGTACGTCCGACGCCATAGATCGCAGTCAGCGCGATCTCGGCATGTTGATGATTTGGAATGTTTACACCTGCAATACGAGCCATGCAGCTACCCTATCGTTCAAAAAGTCTAAAATTATACCATCCAGCAGCGATTAAACTCAATCAGCCCTGGCGTTGTTTATGGCGTGGGTCGCTACTGCAAATCACGCGAACCACCCGATTGCGCCGTATGATCTTGCAGTTACGGCAAACCTTCTTCACTGATGCTTGAACTTTCATTGCGTTCTCCTAAAACCTGATCCGACAAACTATTTGGCACGGAACACGATACGCGCCCGGCTCAAATCATACGGCGACACGTCCACTGTGACTTTGTCGCCCGGCAGGATGCGGATGTAGTGCATGCGCATCTTGCCCGAAATATGTCCCAACACCACAAAACCATTTTCCAACTTCACGCGGAAGGTCGCGTTGGGCAGGGATTCAAGAATCTCCCCCTGCATCTGTATGACATCTTCTTTACTCATTTAACGCGTCAACCCGCCTTTGAAATTGGCTTTTTTCAACAAGCTGTCGTACTGGTGCGTCATCATGTAAGACTGCACCTGCGCCATGAAATCCATGGTCACCACCACCAGAATCAGCAGTGAGGTACCGCCGAAATAGAACGGTACGTTCCATTTCACCACCAGAAATTCCGGCAGTAAACACACCAGCGTGATATACACCGCGCCAACCAAAGTCAGGCGCAGCATGATCTTCTCGATATAACGCGCGGTCTGCTCTCCCGGACGTATTCCCGGCAAGAACGCACCGCTTTTCTTCAGGTTGTCGGCTGTCTCTTTCGGGCTGAACACCAGCGCCGTATAGAAGAAACAGAAGAACACAATCGCGGCCGCATAAAACAGCACATAGATCGGTTGCCCCGGAGAGAGCTTCTCGCTCACGTCCTTCAACCAAGTCATACCGTCGCCGGAACCGAACCAGCCTGCCAATGTCGCCGGGAACAGGATGATGCTGGAAGCGAAGATCGGCGGGATGACCCCGGCCATATTCAACTTCAGCGGCAGATGCGAACTCTGCCCGCCATACACCTTGTTACCCACCTGACGCTTGGCATAATTCACCAATATCTTGCGCTGACCGCGCTCGACAAACACCACCAGTGCGGTGATACCGAATGCCAGCACAATCAGGAACAGCACCAGCGGTATCGAGAATGCCCCGGTACGTGCCATTTCCAACGTATTCCCGATCGCGCTGGGCAGTCCCGCCGCGATACCGGCGAAAATGATCAGCGAGATACCGTTACCCAGACCGCGCTCGGTGATCTGCTCGCCGAGCCACATCAGGAACATCGTTCCGGTCACCAGCGTCATCACGGTGGTGAGCTGGAACATCGCTCCCGGATGCAGCACCAGATTCGCCTGCGACTGCAACGCCACCGAGATACCGAAGGCCTGAAAAATCGCCAGCACCAACGTACCGTAACGCGTGTACTGGGTGATCTTGCGGCGACCCGCTTCGCCTTCTTTCTTCAATTGCTCCAAGTGCGGCACAGCAATCGCAGCCAACTGCATGATGATCGAAGCCGAGATATACGGCATGATCCCCAATGCAAGGATGGTGAAGCGCTCCAACGCGCCGCCCGAAAACATGTTGAACATGCCCAGGATGCCACCCTTTTGCGACTGGAACAGCTCGGCCAATACGGTCGGGTCGATACCCGGTACCGGGATATGCGCGCCGATACGGTAAACGACCAAAGCGCCCAGCAAAAACCACAGACGCTGGCTCAGATCCCCGTACTTACCTTTGCTCACTGCTTTGCTCACAGACTCAATTACTCCGCGATGCTGCCGCCGGCAGCTTCAACTGCGGCACGCGCACCCTTGGTCAGTTGCAGGCCTTGCAACTTGACTGCACGGCTGATCTCGCCAGCCAGAATCACTTTGGCGGTCAAGGCAATCGCGGGCACGACACCGGCTTGCTTCAATGCCAGCAGATCGATGGTGTCGACCGGCAGATTCTGCAAATCGGACAAACGCACTTGCGCAGTGTCATTGCGTGTCAACGACACGAAACCACGCTTGGGCAAACGGCGCTGCAAAGGCATCTGACCGCCTTCGAAACCAACCTTGTGAAAACCGCCGGAACGGGATTTCTGACCTTTGTGACCGCGACCGGCGGTCTTGCCCAGACCGGAACCGATACCACGACCGACGCGGCGTTTTGAGTGCTTGGAGCCTGAACCAGGCTTAATTTGATTGAGTTGCACTTACGCCTCCCACTTAACCAGGTAATATACTTTGTTGATCATGCCGCGCACTGCGGGAGTGTCTTCCACTTCAACCGTGTGGTTGAGACGGCGCAGACCCAAGCCGCGAACACACGCGCGGTGCGATTCTTTCGTGCCGATAACGCTCTTTACCAGCGTCACTTTCAATTTTTTAGCTTGTGCCATGATTACCCCTGGATTTCTTCAACGCTCTTGCCGCGCTTTGCAGCGATCTCGGCAGGAGAGTTCAACGACTTCAAACCGTTCAATGTCGCGCGCACCACGTTGTAAGGGTTGCTGGAACCGATACATTTAGCCAGCACGTTGCGCACACCGGCAGCCTCGAACACGGCACGCATCGCGCCGCCGGCGATAATACCGGTACCCTCGGAAGCAGGTTGCATGTAGACCTTGGCTGCGCCATGACGACCGATGACCGCGTGATGCAAAGTGCCGTTCTTCAGGTTGACCTTGGTCAGCTTGCGGCGGGATTCTTCCATCGCTTTTTGTACAGCGACCGGCACTTCCTTCGACTTGCCTTTGCCCATGCCGATGCTGCCATCGCCATCACCCACCACGGTCAGTGCAGCGAAGCCCATGATGCGACCACCCTTCACCACCTTGGTCACACGGTTTACCGCGATCATCTTCTCGATGAGGCCGTCACCGCGTTCTTCTTGTTGCTGCTGACCTTTACCTTGAGCTTTAGCCATGATTTACCTCAAATTAGAACTGAAGACCATGTTCGCGCGCGGCTTCTGCCAGCGCCTTGATGCGACCATGGTATTTGTTACCGGAACGATCAAATGCCACCGCAGTGATACCGGCAGTTTTGGCCTTCTCAGCGATACGCTTGCCGACGATGGCGGCGGCGGCGGCGTTACCGCCGTTACCGACTTCCTTGCGCACATCTGCCTCCATAGTGGATGCACTCGCCAACACCTTGCCGCCGCAAGCAGAGATCACTTGTGCGTAGATGTGCAGGTTAGTGCGATGGATCGCCAAACGTACCGCCTTTTGATCAGCAATTTTTGCACGGGTTTTGCGTGCTCTGCGCTGACGCGCTTCATTCTTGTTCGACATATCAGCCTCGATTATTTCTTCTTGGTTTCTTTCAGGATTACTACCTCGTCCGCATAACGCACACCCTTGCCCTTGTAAGGCTCTGGTTGACGATATGCACGGATCTCGGCAGCAACCTGTCCAACCTGTTGCTTGTCGGAACCGGTCAACACGATCTCGGTTTGTGTCGGCGTTGCGACTTTCACACCCGCCGGCATCTTGTGTACTACAGGATGCGAAAAACCGAGCGTCAGGTTCAGCGCGTCACCGGCGGCTTGGGCACGATAACCCACACCCACCAGCGTCAACTTGCGCTCAAAGCCCTGATTGACACCGACGACCATGTTGGCCACCAATGCGCGTATCGTTCCGGATTGCGCGTTGGCCTGCTGCGAGTCATTGGTCGCCTTGCACAACAGCGCATCACCCTGACGCTCGATAGACACGTCACTATTCAACACTTGGGTCAACGAGCCCTTGGGGCCCTTGACGGAGATCTTGCCAGCCGCCAGGGTGACTTCAACACCGGCGGGGACCACGATAGGATTCTTAGCTACTCTAGACATGTTTCCCCCTTATGCGACGATGCAGAGAACTTCGCCGCCGATACCGTTGGCGCGAGCTTTGCGATCCGTCATCAGTCCTTTGGAGGTCGATACGATAGCGATACCCAGACCGTTCATGACCTTGGGAATCTCTTCGCTGCCCTTGTACACACGCAGACCGGGACGGCTGACACGCTGTATCGTCTCGATAACGGGACGGTCGGCGTAGTACTTCAAGCCGATCTCCAGAGTGGGCTTACCCTCTTTGTCGACAACCTTGAAACCATCCACATAGCCTTCGTCGCTCAACACCTTGGCGATCGCAGCCTTAAGCTTGGAGGATGGCATTGCCACAGTTACTTTTTCCGCCATTTGCGCGTTGCGAATACGCGTCAACATATCGGAGATCGGATCACTCATACTCATAAATTCACCCTTACCAGCTTGCCTTGACTACACCAGGGATCTCGCCACGCATCGCGTATTCACGCAATTTCGTACGACCCAAACCAAACTTGCTGAACACGCCGCGAGGACGCCCCGTCAGCGCGCAACGATTGCGCAGACGCACAGGGCTGGAATTGCGCGGCAGCGCCTGTATCTTCTGACGAGCAGCGAAACGCTCTTCTTCACTCAATGTCATGTTGGTTGCGATCGCTTCCAACTGCATGCGCTTGGCAGCGAATTTCTTCACTGTGTCGCGACGTTTTTGCTCACGGTTAATTATCGATAGCTTGGCCATATCACCCTCAACCCTTCAGTGGGAATTTGAACGCCAACAGAAGCGCCTTTGCTTCTTCGTCGGTCTTAGCGGTCGTCGTGATCGTGATGTTCATACCACGCAACGCGTCGATCTTGTCGTATTCGATCTCAGGAAAAATGATCTGCTCTTTGACGCCCATGTTGTAGTTGCCACGGCCGTCGAAAGACTTGCCGGAGATACCACGGAAGTCACGGATACGCGGAATCGCGACCGTTACCAAACGATCCAGAAACTCATACATGCGCTCGCGGCGCAGAGTCACTTTGCAACCAACCGGATAGTTCTCGCGGATCTTGAAACCTGCGATGGACTTCTTGGACTTGGTCACAACCGGCTTTTGACCCGCGATCTTCTGCATGTCGGCGACCGCATGATCCATCACCTTTTTGTCCGCAACCGCCTCGCCCACGCCCATGTTCAGCGTGATCTTTTCGATGCGCGGCACTTCCATGATGGACTTGTAGCCGAATTTCTTCATCAGCTCTTGGGCCACTGAAGTCTTGTAGTAATCGTATAAACGAGCCATGCTCTTCTTACCCCTTAAGCAATCACTTCGCCACTGGACTTGAATACACGAACCTTGCGGCCGTCTTCCAGCGACTTGACACCAACGCGATCGGCCTTCTTGGTCGCCGCGTTGTAAATAGCAACGTTGGAAATATGAATAGGCTTCTCCATTTCCACGATACCACCAGCCACACCCTTCACCGGATTCGGCTTCTGGTGCTTCTTAACTTTATTGATGCCGCTCACCAACACATGGTCGTCCAGCACGTTCAGCACGTTGCCACGATTTCCTTTGTCTTTGCCGGCAATGACGATCACGTCATCGTTTTTCTTGATCTTGCGCATGATTTTCCCCTGCTTGCTTTACAGCACTTCCGGTGCCAGCGACACGATTTTCATGAAACGCTCGTTACGCAACTCGCGCGTCACAGGGCCAAAGATACGCGTACCGATGGGCTCCAGTTTGTTGTTCAGCAACACTGCCGCATTGCCGTCGAACTTGATCAGCGAACCGTCCGCACGACGCACACCCTTGGCGGTACGCACCACGACCGCGCTGTACACTTCGCCTTTTTTGACGCGTGCACGAGGAGCCGCATCACGGATGCTGACCTTGATGACATCACCAATGGCCGCATAACGACGCTTGGAGCCGCCCAGCACCTTGATGCACATGACAGAGCGTGCGCCGGTGTTGTCGGCCACATTCAAAACAGACTGCATTTGTATCATTTTAAAATCTCCAACTTTGACCGCCCGCGGCGGCTAGTCTTGGAACCCGTTCGGGTTAGGCCGTCGCAAGCGACGGTGAAACGAAGCCGCGCATTCTATTTAAACTTGCCGGAAAGCACAAGCACTAATTGCAATTAAATTGCTTCTGCTTTCTCGACCAGCTTGGAAACACGCCAGCTCTTGGTCTTGGACAAAGGACGGCACTCTTCGATCATCACCACATCGCCCTGATGGAACTCGTTGTTCTCATTGTGCGCGTGGTATTTCTTGGAGACACGGATGATTTTGCCCAGCACAGGGTGTTTCACCTTGCGCTCGATCAACACCGTGACCGTCTTGTCCATCTTGTCGCTGACGATGGTGCCGGTCAGTGTACGTTTCAGATTCGTTGCACTCATTGCTGCGCACCTTTTTCAGTCAAAACAGTTTTCACGCGCGCAATGTCACGACGCACCTTGCGCAATTGGCTGGTATTGCTCAATTGCTGGGTGGCCACCTGCATGCGCAGGCCGAATTGCGCCTTGTTCAGCGACAGCAGCTCCTGTTGCAGATCTGCCGCGGATTTAGCTTTCAGTTCGCTCGCCTTCATAATCATGTCCCTACCTGTCTAACAACGAATGTAGTAGCGATAGGCAGCTTGGCCGATGCCAAACGGAACGCCTCGCGCGCCAAAACCTCATCCACGCCGTCCATTTCGTACAACATCTTGCCGGGTTGGATCTCGGCGACGTAGTACTCGGGACTCCCCTTACCGTTACCCATACGGACTTCGGCGGGTTTCTGCGAGATCGGCTTATCCGGGAAAATACGGATCCAGATACGACCACCGCGCTTGATGTGACGCGTCATCGCACGACGGGCCGCTTCGATCTGACGCGCAGTCAGACGACCGCGACCTACCGCTTTGAGTCCGAATTCGCCGAAACTGACCTTGTTGCCGCGAGTCGCCACGCCGGTGTTACGGCCCTTCTGCTCCTTGCGGTATTTTCTTCTAGCTGGCTGTAGCATGTTTTGCCCCCGACTTTCTTACTTTCTTTTCCGGTTCGGCGACAACAGGCGCAGCCACTTCTTGCTGACCCGTCTGCTCACCCTTGTATACCCATACCTTCACACCGATCAGACCATAGGTGGTCAGCGCTTCGGACGTGCCGTAATCGATGTCCGCACGCAGGGTATGCAATGGCACACGGCCTTCGCGATACCATTCGGTACGTGCGATCTCGATGCCGTTCAAACGACCGGAACTCATGATTTTGATACCCTGCGCGCCCAGACGCATCGCGTTCTGCATCGCGCGTTTCATCGCGCGGCGGAACATGATCCGTTTTTCCAATTGCTGGGTGATCGAATCAGCGATGAGTTGCGCGTCGATTTCCGGCTTGCGCACTTCTTCGATGTTCAGACCCACGTCGGGCAGTCCCATGCGCTTCTTCAACTCGTTGCGCAACGCCTCGATGTCTTCGCCTTTTTTGCCGATCACCACACCAGGACGTGCCGTGTAGATGGTGATCTTGGCGTTCTTGGCAGGACGCTCGATGACGATCTTGGAGACGCCGGCTCCGGCCAGCTTTTTCTTCAGATAGTCGCGAACCTCGATGTCCTTCAGCAACAGATCAGAGAAATGCTTGCTGTTCGAGTACCACTTGGAAGACCAGTTCTTTGTTACGCTCAATCGGAAACCGATTGGATGAATTTTCTGTCCCATGCTCAGCTCCCAACCGTAATCGTAATGTGACAGGTCTGCTTCTCGATACCGTTGCCGCGGCCCTTGGCGCGAGGAATCATGCGCTTCAGGGAAGTGGCCTTATCGATATAGATCGTCGCGACCTTCAATTCGTCGATGTCGGCACCGTCGTTGTGCTCGGCATTGGCGATAGCCGAATCCAGCGCCTTCTTGATGATCGCGGCGCCCTTCTTCGGGCTGAATGTCAGAATCTGCAGCGCTCTGTCAACCGGCAGGCCGCGAATCTGGTCGGCGACCAGACGGCCCTTTTGTGCCGACAGGCGAACACCTCTAATAACTGCTGTTGTGCTCATCATGCCTCCTTATTTCTTGGCCGCGGCTTTTTTATCAGCAGCGTGCCCTTTGAAGGTGCGGGTCAAAGAAAATTCGCCGAGCTTGTGTCCGACCATATTTTCAGAAATGTACACCGGGATATGCTGCTTGCCGTTGTGTACCGCGATTGTCAGACCGACGAATTCGGGCAACACGGTGGAACGACGCGACCAGGTTTTCACCGGACGCTTGTCGCTGGTGGCGCGTACTGCCTCCACCTTCTTCACCAGATGCAGATCAACGAATGGGCCTTTTTTAACTGAACGTGCCATATCTTCTTACCCCTTAAACCTGAAAGCGACGGCGAACGATCATGCCGCTAGTGCGCTTGTTGCGACGTGTGCGGAAGCCCTTGGCCGGAACACCCCATGGGCTGACCGGATTACGACCCGCTGCAGTCTTACCTTCACCACCACCGTGCGGGTGGTCTACCGGGTTCATCACGACACCGCGCACTGTCGGGCGAATACCGCGCCAACGATTTGCACCGGCCTTACCGATAGAACGCAGAGAGTGTTCGCCGTTGCCGACTTCACCGATCGTTGCGCGGCAGTCCACATGCACCTTGCGAATCTCGCCGGAGCGCAAACGCAACTGGGCATAGCTTCCTTCACGCGCCAGCAACTGAACTGCGGCACCAGCAGAACGCGCCAATTGCGCACCCTTGCTAGGCAGCATCTCGATGCAATGGATGGTCGAGCCAACCGGGATATTGCGCAACGGCAGCGCGTTACCGGCTTTGATCGGCGCTTCCGAACCGCTCAACAGTTGCGTGCCGACAGCAACACCCTTGGGGGCGATGATGTAGCGACGCTCGCCGTCGGCATACACCAGCAACGCCAGATGCGCAGTGCGGTTCGGGTCATATTCCAGATGCTCGACAGTGGCGGGAATGCCGTCTTTGTCGCGCTTGAAATCGACGATACGATAATGCTTCTTGTGGCCGCCGCCCATATGACGGACAGTGATGTGCCCGTTGTGGTTACGACCGGCCGTTCTTGTCTTCTTTTCCAGCAGAGACGCTTCCGGCTTGCCTTTATGCAGACCCGGAGTGACCACACGCACAACGGCGCGACGACCAGGAGAGGTGGGTTTGAGTTTGATCAGTGCCATGATGTTTATCCTTGCTCGCTCGCGGCAAAATTAATTTCCTGTCCAGGCGCCAGACACACGTAAGCCTTCTTCCAGTCAGAACGACGACCGGAGAACTTGCCAAAACGCTTGCTCTTGCCCTTGACATTACAGATCTGAACGCTGTCCACAGTCACCTTGAACAACATCTCGACCGCAGCTTTGACTTCGGGCTTGGTCGCGTCGGAGGCCACATGGAAGATCACCTGTTCGTTCTTCTCGGCGACATAGGTCGCCTTTTCGGAGATCTGGGGGGCCATCAGCACGTTCAGCAAACGCTCTTCATTGAATTTTTGCGCGCTCATACCAGCACCTCCTCGATCTTCGCGACTGCACCGCGGGTCATCAACACTTTATTGAAACGCACCAGACTGACGGGGTCGGCCTGATGAGCTTCCAGCACCAACACGTTCGGCAGGTTGCGCGACGAGAGAAACAGGTTCTCATCGATACTATCGGTGATGATGAGCACTCGCTCAGCGCCAAAACCGAGCCCCTTGATCTTGTCAGCCAGCAGCTTGGTCTTGGGCGCATCCACCGCCAACTCGTCAATGATGGTCAAACGACCTTCGCGCACCAGTTGCGACAGGATGGAAGCCAAACCGGCACGGTACATCTTGCGGTTGACCTTCTGTGTGTAATTCTCTTCCGGCGAATTCGGGAAGATCTTACCGCCACCACGCCACAACGGACTGGATGCCATACCGGAACGCGCACGTCCGGTACCTTTTTGCGCCCAAGGTTTGCGGGTGGATTTGGCGATCTCGCTACGCCCCTTCTGCTTGCTGCTGGCAGAGCGTGCATTCGCCTGATAAGCGGTGACCAACTGATGCACCAACGCCTCGTTGTACTCGCGACCGAACAGGTCGTCCGAAGCGGAGATGCTGGCGGCCGCCTGGCCTTTTGCATTGATAACTTTGAGTTCCATTATGCCCCCACTTTCACTGCTGGACGCACGATCACATCACCGCCGGGGCAGCCAGGAACAGCGCCCTTAACCAGCAACAATTGACGCTCCGCATCGATACGTACGATCTGCAGATTTTGCACAGTACGCTGCACATCACCCAAATGACCCGTCATGCGCTTACCCGGAAACACGCGACCCGGATCCTGCGCCATACCAATGGAACCCGGTACGTTATGCGATTTGGAGTTACCGTGCGTGGCACGGCCAGATTTGAAGTGATGGCGCTTGATGGTACCAGCGTAGCCCTTACCGATAGTCACACCGGTAACATCGACCTTCTGACCCACCTGAAACAGCTCCACACCCAGCTTACCGGCCACTTGCATGGCAGCAGCTTGCTCAGGGGATACGGTAAATTCTTTCAGCTTGCTCGCAGCCTCGACACCAGCCTTGGCAAAATGCCCGGCGGCAGCCTTGGTCACGCGGCTGGCACGACGCGTACCAAACGCGACCTGCACTGCACTGTAACCATCGGTTGAGGCGGATTTGATTTGAGCGACACGATTATTGGACACGTCCAACACAGTCACCGGCAACGATGTTCCATCGTCGGTAAATATGCGGGTCATGCCAATCTTGCGACCGACAAGTCCTAAACTCATTTTAACTTCCTTTTATTAAGGGGCTGACTTCAATTGGTCAGCCGATTCAACTACTAAAGAAACACGAATTACTGCAATTTGATCTCTACGTCCACACCGGCAGGCAGATCCAGCTTCATCAATGCATCTACGGTCTTGTCTGTAGGATCGATGATGTCCATCAAACGCAGATGGGTCCGGATCTCAAACTGATCACGCGAAGTCTTGTTCACATGCGGGGAACGCAACACATCGAAACGCTCGATCTTGGTTGGCAAAGGCACGGGACCTTTGACCACTGCACCAGTACGCTTTGCCGTATCCACGATCTGCAACGCGGATTGGTCGATCAAACGATAGTCGAATGCCTTCAGGCGAATGCGAATTTTTTGGCTTTGCATTTTTATCTCTTGCATCTATAGCGGCATAACCGCTGGTTTA
Organism: Gallionellaceae bacterium; assembly: GCA_030823955.1. Taxonomy (GTDB): domain Bacteria; phylum Pseudomonadota; class Gammaproteobacteria; order Burkholderiales; family Gallionellaceae; genus PALSA-1006. The sequence continues at coordinate 168 of JAVBYO010000003.1, read as the reverse complement.
AAGAACGAAAACGCGTGGCCGCAGCCACGCGAGGGCGCGCATTGTATCTTTACTCAACGATCTTGGCAACCACACCCGCACCGACGGTACGACCGCCTTCGCGAATCGCGAAACGCAGACCTTCTTCCATCGCAATCGGGGCAATCAGGTTGACCGTCACGGATACGT